>NZ_CP005193.1 GCF_001563285.1 Sphingobium sp. MI1205 | reverse complement strand
TTCACTAACGCTAGGGCTACTATCGTCATTTCACATACGCAAGCGGATTATCGTCATTTCAGATTCACCGCCGCGCTATCGTCATTTCGATTACGCTTGAGCGCGGCAGGGAAGGCCTGGCGCTATCGTCATAGTGGATTCGCCTTTTCGTCACTCTGGATTCGCTTTTTCGTCAGAGCGGATTCACCGCGCGGCAAATTTCTGCCAAAAAAGCGAGGATTTCTGCGCCTTTCCGGGCAGGCCGAATTTCCGTAACACATCACTAAACCCATATTTTAACACTAGGCTGACCTGTGGATAACTTCAGCGGAAGATTATGACGAGAGGCTGGATCATCGTGGTTTCACCCACCAGCGTCCCGCCAGATCGGACAGCTTGTCCCGAAAATCGGGACAACGGCAGCGCGACTCACCAGCGCCGCGCTTCAGGCACAATCAGAAAGAAGAAAAACACCGCCTCTTGGGGCTTCGCCCCGCCGGCTCGCGGCCTTCGGCCGCCCCGGATCGCTTTAGCGATCCTCCCACCCGGCATCCCCATGATGAGCCGGCTTCGCCGGCACGCTTTTTGTTAGAAAGGGGATCGTTTAAACGCTGCGCCTCCATCGCAGCCACAGCGCCAGCAGCACCGTCGCAATTGGCTTTCCAGAAAAGCCAGGCGGATAGGACAGCGATCAATCCGAGAGGGCAGGGCAGGCGGAAATGTCGCCACAGGCGCGATTTCCGGGCCGCTGGGCCTCATTTCAGACGTTCGGCAAGGTCGGGGAGGGTTCGGCCGGCATGGCGCTCTACGGGCTTCCCAGGCGGCTGATTTTTTGGAAAGCTAGATGGCCTCTGTGCATTGTAGGGACACGGATTCACGGTAGGCATCGACGTCAGGGGTAGCGAACTATTTGCGCAGGTTCTCGATGCCAAGTTCGCGCCATATCCAAGTGAAGTCGTAGGTGGCCATCGGGTCGTTCGCGTCGAGTTGGCTGCTGCTGCGGTTTTCGAGATGCTTGAGCCACCCGGCTACTCGGTGCCGGCCTGCGGCAGTTTGAACGGCTGCGCGCGGGGTGATGTCGCCGAGCATGCCGACGGGTTCATCGAGCGTCGCGCGGTACTGACGGTCGAGCATGGCATGGATGAGCGGGGTTGCAACCTCTGGCGCAATGGCGGGTGCCGGTTCGGATGATGTCAGCCCCTCGGCCCGCGCCGCCATGGCCTGTTCGACCGTCTCAATCGTGGTCAGCGGCGAGCCGACCAACCCGGCGAGCGCATCGTTGATAAGCGCGGTGCCGCGTTTCGCTCGCTCGGCCGAGGTGACGGCGAGCATCAGGGCGCGGCCTTTCAATTCGACATTGCCGAGCACCGGGGTGCCGTCCGCCATCGTCACACCCCACGCCATGCGCCCGGTGCTTTTCGCTTTTCCGTTCGGTTTCTCGCCCAGCCAGTTCCAAAAGTGCGTGGTTTCCCGCTGAAGCGCAGGGACAGTATCAAGCCGCTCGCCGACCAGCGCCTGGGTCACGCCGCGTGCGAAGGGAAAGCGCACGCGGTGGAACATCACCTCCTCGCCATCAATGTTGTGCAGCGTGGGGATGGGCGCCGGTCCCATGGTCTTGGGAACGACATCGAACAGCCATGCCGTGCTGATGAGGGCCGGAAGTGCAGCCAGATCGTCGGCGTCTAGGTTCAACGCGGTGCGCGGGCTGCGCTTGCCCTTCGAGCGCCGTAGATCGGCGACGAGCGCCTCGGCCGCCTCCATCGTGAACGACAGCACGCCGCCCGACAGGAGGTGCTTGCCTCCGACCTGCACGACGCGGGCACCGATCCTGTCCCATTGCTTCAGCGTCTGCGAGGCGCTGCGCTCGGATACTCGAAGCGGCTCGCCGCCCCGGATCAGGTCGCGCACGAGGAAGCCGCTGCCGGGCTCGACCTCGCTGACCTCGTGGAGGCTCATCACTGACGATCGAAGGGCACGCAGGTAGATTTTGGTCGGGCCGCTCTCATTCCAGCCCCGGCGCCGAATATAGTCATCGACGATGTTCCGGTCGGGTTGGATGGTGCGCGTCAGCAGATCCTCGAACGCGCATCCCCACAACACGCCGGCCCAATGATCGCCGACGATGTCCGCCAGCTCGTCCGCTTCGAAGTCGAACTCCTCCATCGCCAGCCCGAGATGATCGCCGAGCGCCTCGCCCAGATGCTCGCCCCAGGCCGGCGAGGTGGCGAACTTCATGACGCCGGACAGATCGTGACCACGCTTCATGCCTGTTCCCTCTGCTGCTGACTGAATTGCTGGCGGTGCGCGGCGACGATGCGCGAGACGGTGGGTTCACTGACGCCGTAGAGCCGCGCCATCTCGGCACCGGGCTCTGTTGCAAAGATTGGCGGCAGTCAGAGGTAGGCTGTCGCTCTGCGCCGATCAGGCGGCTGCTGCGAAATGGTGGTTGAGCATGCCCATGGCCTCCGTCAGCGCCGAGGGCCCAATGCCAAAAGCTCTCTCCACAAGGCGCACCTCGCCCCTGATGCCGGGCTGCAGGCACCAGGGGCGAGCCTGTCCTTTGCGCAGGGCTCGCATGACTTCGAATCCCTTGATCGTGGCATAGGCCGTGGGGATCGATTTGAAACCGCGCACCGGCTTGATCAGTATCTTGAGCTTTCCGTGATCGGCCTCGATCACGTTATTGAGATACTTCACCTGCCGGTGGGCCGTCTCCCGGTCCAGCTTTCCTTCGCGCTTCAATTCGGTGATCGCTGCACCATAGCTCGGCGCTTTGTCGGTATTGAGCGTGGCAGGCTTTTCCCAGTGCTTCAGGCCTCGCAGGGCCTTGCCCAGGAACCGCTTCGCTGCCTTGGCGCTGCGGGTCGGCGACAGGTAGAAATCGATCGTGTCGCCCCGCTTGTCGACTGCCCGGTACAGGTAGGTCCACTTGCCCCGCACCTTGACGTAGGTTTCATCCAGGCGCCAGCTCGGATCAAAGCCACGCCGCCAGAACCAGCGCAGCCGCTTCTCCATCTCCGGGGCGTAGCACTGGACCCAGCGATAGATCGTCGTATGGTCGACCGAAATGCCGCGTTCCGCCAGCATTTCCTCAAGGTCGCGATAGCTGATCGGATAGCGACAATACCAGCGCACCGCCCACAGGATCACATCACCCTGGAAATGGCGCCACTTGAAATCCGTCATCGTTCCGTCCGTCCAATCTCCGCCAAGCATGCTCAAGCTTCACGATTTTTGCAACAGAGCCGGTCTCGGCCCTGCCGGACGACGCGTTCAGGGCATGGACCGCGTCGCTTGCGGACGGCGCGGTGGTTGCCTTTAGGCGTTGCTCAGGAGATGGATGACATTCTCGCTCGGCGGATGGCCGGGCCACTGGATGATCGCATCCTTGACGGAGGGCCGCGCGAAGAGCCGATTGGCATAGGCCTCGACACGGGGCTTGCCTGCACCGTCTTTCCAGAAACCCGAATAGCCGAGCCAGAGGAAGCGGTAGAGACTGACGGCCCAGAACAGGTCGGCGAGCGTGAAGCGGTCGCCGAACAGCCAAGGTCCGGTGGACGCCCCGAGGTCGCGATCGAGATCGGTAACCAGCTGCTCCGCCTTCGAGATGGCGGTCCGCATTTGCGGCTCGTTGATGACGAACGAGGCGGCGGCTTCCTCCTTCACAATCTTGTGTTGGTAGGCTTCGAGGAGAAGCGGGTCGCCGTCCGCGAGCGGGATATTGCGGCGCACGGCGTCGATCTTGTGTGCGTGGATGCCGGGCATGACCGCCTGCATGCTTTCGGGCCGACGATCACCGTCCGGATCGGCGCCGTAGAGCAGGGCTACATGGGGCGTCGTGTCAGCGAGCTGGACCTGCTTGAGCACAGCCTCCCGTATGTCGGCGGGCAGAAGATCGGTACCGCCGGACAAGGCGTCGCAGAGGTAGAGGCAGATTGCCTTGGAATCGGCGAGGATCCGGCCGGTCTCATGGTCGACGAGGGTCGGTACGACGAGCGGGTCGAACCCTTCGGAATCAACAGACGACTGCCCAGTGAACGAGCTGACAGGACGGTGCTTGGCTGCGGCTTCCGATCGCAACCGCAGCCGGACATATTGCGGACAATAATTCTCATTCTGCGGGGGAAGGATCGTCAACTCGTTGGAGCCGAAGGTCACGCCCTTCTCCATTAGGGTGCCGCGCACCTTTTGCGAGCAGACTGAGAACACGAAGTGGAACAGTTCGAACCGCGGTTCGACCGTCGCTTCGCGGCGAAGGAGGCTCGGTGACTGTCGATCCGGGCTAATCAGAGTCGATTGCTCAGGCTTGATAACCTCTTCACGGACTTTCCTCGCCAGGGTTTCTGTATCAGCGCTCATATTTTTATGATCCTTTTGCCTGGAACTGAGACGTTCGGGGATTTTTGCGGGCTAAATCGTCATGTAGAATGAGTGTGTTCCGCCGGCGGCCGGATGGCTGGTGAACTTTCCCGGCGCTCCTGCCCCACGCAGCGCGCAAGGCCGGTAAGCAGCGGCAGTGCAACATAGGTCGCGGCGGGCACGACAAGCCCCACGACCAAGAAGGAGCGCAGCAAAACGGGAAGATGGGCAATGGTGTCGCCCAAGAGAATGTTGACGAGGGCCACTAGCGGCGCGAGCGTGGTGATCAGCAGCAACACTCTGAGATGGCGTGTGCGGAGCGAAGGTTGGGGCGCAGCGCTCACCCCTTCCTTATTCAGACTTTGATGCGCTGCGTCTTGTCTCTCGACGTTCGCCCCTTGCCAGGGGTATCGCCGATCGAACCCGCCCATCCGCCATTCAAGAATGTCGATGCTTTGACGTGCCCCGGACACGGTCATGGGGTCTTCGGCGATGAAGGCCCGGGCTGCGTTCCAATCGTCGACATCAACGAGATATGTCGATCCGACCAAATCGCCGCCTTCGGCGAAGGTGGTCCCCACTGCCAAAATGCTTGCGGTGTGCGACGCAAGATAGGCGCGGTGTGCCGGTATGGCTGCTGTGCGCTCTGCCAGCTTTTCAGGCGAGATGGTGGTTATGACGGAGAACAGCATGGGACGTTCAATCCGTCAGACTTGGCGTGCTTTGCGGCACGAGCGGCTGATGTCGCGGCCCGCGCGTAGGGACCGGCGGGTTCAGCTCGAAGCGTGCGATCAGGGTGTCTCGCAACAACGCGATCTCGTCCGCCCCAATTCCATGGTCCTTGATCGGTTGAATATACTCGCCGACATCAGCACCAGAGAGTCTAAAGCGCTCAGCTGTCTCCCGCACATGCTCTGCCTTGACCCAATCGTCGTTCAGACCACCTGTGAATATCGCCTTGAGACCGGTAAACCGAGGCTCAACTGGCGCGGTTGGGAGCTCAAAACCCGGGAGGCTTCCGGTCAGCGAGCCCAGGAACCCCATTTTCGCAGCGCCGCACCACATGAAGTGACTGGCGAGGCAGGCACCCTGGCTGAAGCCGACTATGCCCTGACGGTCTAGCGCGACCCAGGCTGCTTCCAGCCGCGAGGAGATCTCAGCCAAGGCGGTGCAGGCGTCAGCCACAGACCTGTCGCCGTCTGGATCGAACCCGTCATATTTGGGCGAGTACCACGCCCCGGCGGGCGCTTGCAGGGCAAGCCAGGCGACAGAGGGCAGATCGAGCTGTCTCGCAAGTTCCAGCATCGCTTGCGCACGCTGGCCACGGCCGTGCAGAAGAATGATCGCAGCATTTGCCTGTTCGACAGGCGGGCCGGTCACGATTGTCCCATAGGGTCCTTCAGGGGAAAACGTCATCGCGGCGCTCCAGCAATATGGCGGCATAGCCGGTCCGCAAAGGCGACAGGATGCTGCATCGCGACCTGGTGCGCGGCACCCGTCACAACTTCGAATGCGGCACCTGGAATGAGAGCGGCGGTCGCGCGGACCGCCTCCGGTGGCACGGCGGCATCGTTCGCACCGGCTATGACGAGCGTTGGCGTTTCGACCTGCGGAAGAAGGCTTCTCGCGTCATGGCCCTTGATCGCTGCGACAGCGCCGGTGAATCCGGCAACTGTCGTGGCCAAGATCATCGACTCAGCAAGATCCAGCAGACCTTGGTCGACCGCTCCGGAAAACCATGCCGGATACACGATCGGCACCTGCGTAATGAGCCCGCCGCTGCGCACTGCGGCCACCCGCTTGTCCCAGATCGGCCAAGCTGGCTCTGGAACGAGAGAACCTGCTGCCACGAGTGTCAGCGAGATAAGCCGGTGTCCCGCCGTGGCGCCAAGATATTGCGCGACCATCGACCCGACCGACGTGCCAACAAGATGAACTCTTGCAAACGCGAGGTTATCCATTACATTAAGCACGTCGGCCGCCAGTTCGGCTAGACTGTAGTCGCCGGCACTCGGCGAACTCGTTCCATGACCCCGCAGGTCCATCGTGATCGCATATACCCCTGAAGGTAAACGACCGGCCACGTCATTCCAGGACCGCCAGTCGGCCAGCAGGGAAGAAAGGAGCAGGATCGGCTCACCGCTCGGCAAGCCAGTGGTATGAACACCGATCCGCGCACCATTTCGGCTATTGACTGCCCGATGTCGCCACATTCTCTTCACCCAGCCTGCGGAGTCATCCTGCGATCAAATGACGATCGGATCGTTCATCGTCCGGAGGAGCTCGTCCTTTACACCTTCGAGCTGCGGCGCGACCTTGACCTCGCTGCCGAGCTTCTCGGGGCTCTCGTCATGGGTGAAACCAAGCGTGACCGAGGCTTCGAACAACACGCCGCCCGGCGTACGAACGTAGATCGATTCGAAGTAGCCGCGGTGCTTGCGATCTGAGAAATCGGTGTAGCCGAGGCCTTCCACGTCAAATTTGAGCGCGGCCTGCACGTCGAGGTCGGCGACTTCAAACGCGGCATGATGAACTTGGCCTTCGCCAAGCGCCCAGGTGCCGGGCCTTTCGTCCTCATCGATATAGACGTCTAGCACCTTGGCCGCACCGCCATTGCCGAAAGCGTAGCGCTGGTAATTGCCGTCGCGTCCCTGGGGCTTCAGGTTCCAGGCATTGCGCATGAAGGAGTCCATCTCCTCATTGCGATTTAGGGTGGCCGTCCAGCTGTGAAAGCCCCGCAGCGCGACCTCCTTGGGCACATAGGGAGAGTCCCAGGGCTCGAACTGGCCGTCCGTGTCCTGCTCGATGATTTCGAAGCCGACACCGCAGTCGGGGTGCTCGAACGACAGATATTTCTGCCCGAACCGCTCACGCACTTCCGAGACGGTCACAGCGCGCTTTATGAGATGCTCCTGCCACCAGGAAAGCGTACCGACGGGTGCGTTATAGGAAACCGCCGATATCTGCCCTGCACCACGCTTTCCGGTGTAGCCAGCCTGGCGAACGGGGAAAGTGGTGTACAGCGTGCCCGGTTCGCCAAGCTCATTGCCGAAATACAGATGATAGACCGGCCGTGCGCCGTCGTAGAACATCGTCTTCTTGACGAGCCGCTGTCCCAGCGTCTTGACGAGAAGATCCACGTCGCCTTGCGCGGATCCGGTCGCGACGGTGATGTGATGAAGTCCTTCGACGCGTTCGGGCAGTTGCATCATGATCGCTCTCCACTATTTTCTGCGATTGCGGATCGTCTCTTCAAACCTGCACAACGATCGCTGCTGCAGCCTGTTTGAGGGATCAGGGAGTATTTGACAATTGGCGGACCTTCATAGATACAATTCAGATTGTGAATATAGATGACCTGGATTTTCGGCACTTGGTGCTTTTGGATGCGCTGTTAAAGCGGCACAGCGTCAGCGCCGCTGCACGAGAACTCGACCTACCGCAGCCCACCGCCAGCCATGGGCTGGCGCGCCTGCGCAAAGCATTGGGCGACCCGCTTCTCGTCCGGGCGCGCGACGGCATGGAGCCGACACCACGTGCCGAGGCGATCGCCGGGGTTGTTCAGCAACTGCTGGAACTGCGTCGCGACCTGGCTGAAGGCGGGCAGACATTCTCACCTGACCGTCTCAAGCGCGAATTCATCATTGCCGGATCGGACATCGCCCATCTTGTCGTTTTGACGGCGTTGCATTCGGCGGCGCGGTTCGAGGCACCACACACCAGCTACCGCGCACTCACGCTGAGCGGCGATGAAATGGTGAGCGCGCTCGAGACCGGGCATGTCGATATCGCCGTCGGCGCCTATCCGAGCCTTGTTGCCGGCATCAAGACGCAACGGCTCTACCAGGAGGAATATCTGTGCTTCGGAAAGGAAGGTCATCCGTTCATCAAGTCCGGTGAGACCGATGACTTCATGGCCGCAGATCATATCGTGGTCAGCACCAAGGGTATGGCCCATGCCCATCGTGCCGTCGAACGCGCTCTCCTCGACAAGATCCATCCCGATCGGATCAGGATCGTCGCGAGCAGCTTTCTCGTGGCGTTGGCAGCTTGCTTCGAGTCGGACCTTATTCTTACCGCTCCGGCTCGCGTGATTGGTCGGCTCGCCGAGGTCTACGGACTCCGGGCCGTGCGGCCGCCAATTCTTATGGAAGCATTTGAGGTCAGGCAATATTGGCATGCGAGGAACCAAGACGACCCGCCTCACCGCTGGTTGCGACAGCTCCTGCACAAGGTGCTGTCCGCGCGGATGTGAGAAAGCTGCCATCGACCTAGCAAAGAAAGCCCGGCCTAGGTTAAACCCGGGCCGGACAGATAGGAGCATCCGGAGTGGGATCAGTCCGGGTCGATCAGAATTTAAACCTCAAAGTCGCATAATATTCAGACGGCCTGTTCGGCACCGCGCTCAGCAGGCCAGCTCCATTGAGCTGATTGACGCCATTTGCGATGTAGCGTTTGTTGAAAACATTGTTCCCGCCAATTGCGAGAGACCAGTCGTCGCCGGGCGCGCTGTACGTGAGCGAGGCATTGACGAGGCTGACATTCCCACTGAACAACTCGGGCGTGTTTTCCGCATCCGCCGCCATGGTGGACTTGTAGGAATAATCCGCCCGCAGTGTGACCCGACCTTCATTGGCCAGGAAAACGTTGAACTCGGGAGATAGCGTCGCGGTCCACTTCGGGACACGCGGCAGCCGGCTCGCCAGCGTGATCGTGCCCGACGGATCGTTGATCCTCCGATAGTAAGCGTCAATGTATCCCGCCGACGCGCTCACGCGGAAGACGCGGCTCGGCGCGAAGATCGTCTCGACCTCGAAACCCTTGATTCTGGCGTTGCCGGCGTTCTCGAAGGAGGCACCGATGCCGCGCTGGATCTGGATCTGGATGCCCTTGTAGTCCGTGTAGAATGCCGCAGCATTGACTTGCAGCATTCGATCGAAAAGCTGCGACTTGAAGCCGATCTCGAACGTGTCGGCTTTCTCCGGATTGAAGCTCGGCGCCTGCTTGTCCGCAGGCTTGGTCGGATCCGGCGGGACCGGAGCGGCGACGCGGGTCGTCCAGCTGCCCGACTTGAACCCCTTCGAGAATGATCCGTACAGCATTATCCGCTCGGTCGGATGGAGTTCGATGCCGACGCGCGGCGAAACATTGCTGAACGAGAGCTTCTGCTCCCCTGTCGGGTAGAATTGCGACAGGTCTGTCGGATCCGGGAACAGAAATGCCGGAGTACCGAGTTTGGTGAGAAGGGCTCTGTTGCAAAGATTGGCGGCAGTCAGAGGTAGGCTGTCGCTCTGCGCCGATCAGGCGGCTGCTGCGAAATGGTGGTTGAGCATGCCCATGGCCTCCGTCAGCGCCGAGGGCCCAATGCCAAAAGCTCTCTCCACAAGGCGCACCTCGCCCCTGATGCCGGGCTGCAGGCACCAGGGGCGAGCCTGTCCTTTGCGCAGGGCTCGCATGACTTCGAATCCCTTGATCGTGGCATAGGCCGTGGGGATCGATTTGAAACCGCGCACCGGCTTGATCAGTATCTTGAGCTTTCCGTGATCGGCCTCGATCACGTTATTGAGATACTTCACCTGCCGGTGGGCCGTCTCCCGGTCCAGCTTTCCTTCGCGCTTCAATTCGGTGATCGCTGCACCATAGCTCGGCGCTTTGTCGGTATTGAGCGTGGCAGGCTTTTCCCAGTGCTTCAGGCCTCGCAGGGCCTTGCCCAGGAACCGCTTCGCTGCCTTGGCGCTGCGGGTCGGCGACAGGTAGAAATCGATCGTGTCGCCCCGCTTGTCGACTGCCCGGTACAGGTAGGTCCACTTGCCCCGCACCTTGACGTAGGTTTCATCCAGGCGCCAGCTCGGATCAAAGCCACGCCGCCAGAACCAGCGCAGCCGCTTCTCCATCTCCGGGGCGTAGCACTGGACCCAGCGATAGATCGTCGTATGGTCGACCGAAATGCCGCGTTCCGCCAGCATTTCCTCAAGGTCGCGATAGCTGATCGGATAGCGACAATACCAGCGCACCGCCCACAGGATCACATCACCCTGGAAATGGCGCCACTTGAAATCCGTCATCGTTCCGTCCGTCCAATCTCCGCCAAGCATGCTCAAGCTTCACGATTTTTGCAACAGAGCCGGTGCCGTCACCCTCGATGCCCTGATGATGATCGTAATCGACATAGGATGTCAGCGAGGTCAGCGTGATATCGTCGACCACTTCCCAGTCCGATCGCAGGGACGCCTGACGGAACTTGTTGTTGGCGAACGGCCGGATTCCCGGAGACCAGTCCGCCGCCCGGCCGTTGGCCGGGGCGAAAGCGATGTTCAGCGCCGGATAGTCTGACGGGATCGCCGCATTCTGCTGCACGATAGCGATGGCCTGCGGCGCTTGCGGATCGCTTTTGTTCTGCCAGGCATTGAGATTGAGTTCGAAGGACAGGCGTTCAGACGGCTTCCAGTCCGCCAGGAAACGGATCGCCTTGGTGTCCTTCTTGCCCAGCCTGTCATCGCGGGTATGGCTCTTCTGCCATTCGTCACCGCGCGCGACCCGGCCTGCAAGGCGGACGCGCAGCGTGTTGGTGAGCGGTCCGCTCAGGAAACCTTCCAGTTCAACCGTATCGAACCGGCCGTAGGACAGCGATCCACCGGCCGACAGGTCGCTGGTGGGCTTGGCCGCGATATAGTTGATCGCGCCGCCGGTTGAATTCTGGCCGAACAGCGTGCCCTGCGGCCCCTTGAGCACTTCAAGCCGATCGAGATCGAACGCGGTCAGCGATGTGAGCGTCGGGAAAGGGAGCGGCACCTGATCCAGATAGACGCTGACGTCAGGATAGGCGGCCAGCGTCGATTCGAAGAAGCCGACACCACGCAGCGTATAGACCGGTGTGTCGTTGGCGGTCTGCGAGAATGTCAGGCCGGGCACGATCTGCGCGACATCGGCAAGGTTCGATATCTGCTGGTTCTTCAGCGCATCGCCGCTGATCGCGGAAACCGAAAGGCCGACATCCTGCAGATTCTGGCTGCGCTTGTTGGCCGTAACGATGATTTCATCGCCGGAACCTGCGGCAGGGCCATCCTGTCCCCACGCCGGCACCGCCAACGCCGCCGAAACCGCGCACGTGACCAGCGCCAAAGATCTGACCTCGCTCATAAACCTCTCCCTGCATTTCATTGTCTTGCTGATATTTGCTTGGAAAAAGCCGCGCGAAGCCCGGCTGCTTTCGACTCGGATAATCGCCGATCTCATTTTTAGTGTAAAGCCTAAATTAGTCTGCCTCCAATTTTTCCATATTGTCGGCGACGGACGCCCTGAAACACGCAAAGGAAAGATCGTTGGATTACCGGGCTTTTTACGATAGGGGCCAAGGCCTACATTGGGCGCAGTATCTCTGGGGATCCGGCTTTAGTGGTACGTGAACAGAACAAGGAGGAACGCCGCAGTCGTATTCTCGGCGCTGCTGAAAAGCTGATCCGGGAACTGGGCACTGTGGAGTTCTCGATGAGAGAACTCGCTGCGCGCGCACATATCAGCCATTATACGTCTTACAACCTGATCGGGAACAAGGGCACGGTCCTTTACACCCTTCTGCATCGCGCAATCGATCGCATAACCAATTTGCCCAGCCAGGCCGACCCCAATTTCGATCCGCTCAGCTATGCTTTCGACATGGGCGACTTGGCAGTCGAGTTCTACGTATCTGACCCGGATTTTTTCAGGCCGCTGTTACGGTTCCTGTTCGGTGTTTCCGACGCCGAACTGCGCCCGGCTTTCATGAATAAAGGCGTGCGGCACTGGCATGCGGTCGCTTTGGCGATCTGGCAGAGTGGCGATTTGGTGGGCCACGTGTCTCCGGAAGATTTCGCCAGTATGATCAACACCTATTTCGGCGGAGCGCTTGGCCTCTGGAGCCACGACAACATTGATGCGGCCGTGTTCTTTGCGCACATACGCCACGCCATGGCTATTTCGCTGCTCGCATGTGGCAATAAACAATGGGAAGCGAGACTTGTAGCTGAGGTCGCTGCGGCACGAGCAGTAATCAGGCCTTTGTCTCTAACTTAGCACTACTTTGGCAGAAGCGTAAGGTGATCGGCGAGTGCTGGGACATACCGTCAGGACCGCGCGCAAATGGCTTGAGCAGGCCGGAGCGCCGCTTTGCCCGATCGAGGATCACGGCCAGATGAGCCAGAGCCGCTGGACGACGACAGCGAGGATGAGGGCGACGAGGGGGAATAAGCGCCCCAATCAAATGTATATCCCTTAGCATTACAAACCATGCTACAGCGCAACCATATTGCCAGCGGAGCGAGAGCAGAATGATATTGGCAGTCGGAAACACTAAGGGCGGTGTCGGCAAGACGACCCTTGCCGTCAACCTCGCGGTGGCGCGCGCGCTTGCGGGCCGCGACCTCTTGCTGGTGGACGGCGACGAGCAGGGGACCGCCCTCACCTTTACCGAGCTGCGCGCCGATCGACTTGGGCAAGCTGGCTATACCGCCGTTGCGCTCACCGGCGCGGCGCTTCGCAGCCAGGTCCGCCAGCTCGCGGCCAAATATGACGATATTATCATTGACGTGGGCGGCCGTGATACCGGCTCGCTGCGCGCCGCGCTCACCGTGGCTGACACGTTGCTGGTGCCGGTGCAGCCGCGCAGCTTCGACGTGTGGGCGCTTGACCAGGTTGCGGCGCTGGTGGCCGAGGCGCGCGAGATCAACGAGGGCTTGCGCGCCGTCGCCGTGCTGAACGGCGCGGACGCGCAAGGGGCCGACAATGAGGCCGCCTTGGAAATGATCGGCGACATTGAGGGGATCGAGGTGCTGCCCACGTCGATAGTGCGGCGCAAGGCGTTCCCGAACGCGGCGGCCGAGGGCAGGGCGGTAGGGGAGCAATCGCCGCGTGACGCCAAGGCGATCGACGAGCTGGCCGCATTGGTCAGCGCGGTATTTGTATAGCATAATGATAGCGGAGTGAATTTCGATGGCTATCGCTCGTAAACCGAACAGCAAGCCCAAGTCGCCGATGGATGAGGCGGCGGCCGATGCCTTCATTGCCGGGGCGGCCAAGCCGAAGGCCGAGCCGATCGCGACCGAGGCCGACGAGGCGGGGCAGGGGGCCGAGCCGCGCAAGTCGCCGGTGATGCTCCGTTTCGATCGCGCGTTGCTGGCGAAGGTCGATGCAGCGGCCAAGCGGCGCGGGATCAGCCGCAGCGCATGGATACAGTTCACGGTGAGCCGTGCGCTCGATGCCGGCGAGGGGTAGGGCCGGCTAGGGCGAGGCGGCCCCGGCGCGCGAAAAGTGAGTTTTGGGGTAGGGGTTCACCTTTGGGCGGCGGGCGCGCTGAAATCCACCAGCACCGGCATTTCGGGTATATCGCCGCGCAGTTTGGCGCGGCGGACGATGCTATGTTGGTCGATCAGGTTTTGCGCGTCACGACGGCCGCTCATGGTTTTCGGGAGCCACATCATAGAAACCCGCTCGACCTTGCGCCCCTTCTTGATCGGGGTGAACTCGACCCAGAAGGGGCAGAGCTTGTTGATTTCCTCCTGGGCGACCTTGAGGCAGTATTTGTTGAAATCAGCGAACCGTTCCAACTTGCCTTCCGGCACGTTGAGCAGGCCGCGTAGCTCCGCAATCGTGAACTCTTCGCTTTGCTTATATTCGAGGCCGATACGGCGTTCGATCATTTCATAGAGGCACAGCGCGTATTTCGACTCGAAACAATACATCACTTGCGTCTTAAGTCGCGCATAGACCTCGCTGTTACGCAAAATCTCAATCAGTTCTTCGGGGATGCGGTAATGCAGGAAGCCGTCTTTTTCGAGGCTTTCGTCGCTGGAGCCGAGAAGCTGAACGCGGCGCTTGTAGCTCTTGCCGCCCTTGCGGATCGTGACGATGGCGATTGTGCCCATCAGGCGCAGCAGCGAGCTTTCTATGCGCTCGTTGCCTTGGTGCGTGCCCTTGAGCGCGGTTTTGGCGATGCGGTGAATGACCGGCTCGCTGATCCGCTCCCAGGCGTTGGCAATCAGCAGATTGTAGATTCGGCGATCGGCGAGGGTGAGGGGGGACAGCTCGACAATATCGACCAGCTCGCCGGGTTTGACGATTTCCCCGTAATTGGCGGGATCGAACGGGTTTCCGCGCCCCTTTTGCGAGAGGGTGAGGGCGGTATCATCGCCTAGGGCAATCTTTGCCTTTCCGTTATTTACAGGTGAGCTTGCGCGAGTCATGTCCTCACTTTAGCAGCAACGGTGAGCTAGGCAATTCCTAAAGCTCCCCGATGGAGGGTGGGGAGGGGATACCCCAAACCTCACCGTTGATTTGGCGGCTACCCCAACACTCACCGGACTCGACCCCAAAACTCACTTTTACCGACCCCAAAACTCACCGAAGGCTACCCCAACACTCACGCGACTCGACCCCAAAACTCACTTTTCGGGGCAATTTTTCTTGGTTTTCTGCGGGTTTGAGGCACCCTGAATCTTGAATCTAAGAAGAATCTTTGAATCAGAACGCGAACGGTGAGTTTTAGGTGAGTTTTAGGGTAGCCCTGCCTGTGGATAACTCCGAACTCGCCGCATCGTCAGACCCGAAGAAGAAGAAGAAGAACACCGTCTCCTGGAGCTTCGCCCCGCCGGCTCGCGACCTTCAGCCGCCCCGGATCGCTTTAGCGATCCTCCCACCCGGCATCCCCATGATGGACCGGCTCCGCCGGTACGCTTTTTGTTTGATTAGAAATGTTTAAACACCACGTCCCTACCGCAACGACAGCGCCAACGGCCAAGTAGCAAATTGGCTTTCTTGGAAAGCCAAACGGATAGGGTGGTGATCCAATTGAGAGGGCGGAGCAGGCGGAAACGTCGCCCCTGGTGCGATTTCCGAGCCGCTGGGGCGCATTTCGGGGTGGGGGACAGGAAATGAGGTTGGAGCAGCAAATGCGCTTTACGGGCTTCCTGGGCGGCCGATTTTTTGGAAGCTAGATCTTCGACCTTCAGGGGATCATCCACCGCTGCGTCGATCGCTAATGGTGAGGTCATACCCCAAACCTCACCTTTAGAACGCCAGTAGGCGATTTTCCGCGCTTTCGAGCGATTTCTATGACCAGGGAGGGATGGCAGAGCGCCATCATTCAATATCGTTTGTATATCGGAATGATGCCGCTTCGACTACGGGGCCGTTTAAAGACTTCACGCCTTGTCGAAGCGGCCCGCGAACTCGCGATCGGCATAGTATTTGAGCTTGGCGGCGACGATCGACCGTTGTCCCGCGAAGAACAGGAACTGGTAATCCTCGCGCAGCGAGCGGACTTCATCCGGCGTGAGCAAGGGCCGCGCAAGATGCTGCTGGCCGAACGATATGCCGGTTTCGTCGCTGTCGATCGCGCGGCTTCCTCGCGCAGCATGTCGAACAGGGCGTGTTCGCCGGCGTCGAGCGCCATGCCTTCGATCGCGAGATTGGCGCGCGCGTCGGCATCATCCTCGCGCCGCATGGCGGCGTCGGCCGGTGTGCCGCGCGTGAAATCGAGCGCGCGGACTTGGGCGCGGATTGCGTCCACGTCGAGCATGTTCATGGTGCGCTTCTCCCTTCCGTTTCCGCGTCGAACGCCCGCCAGATCGCGCGAGGCCCCATGTTAGGATTCCTCCCTTTCGATTGCGGCGCGGACGAACCGCACACGTTCGGCGACAGAGGCGAGGGGAAGCGTCACCAGCTCGTAGCCAAGGCCGGAATAGACCGCGACCATCGCCTGATAGGTCGCCTGCGCTTCCGCGAAATCCTGTTTTCTTTCCGCATCGGCCGCGAATATCTCGCGCCAAGGGGGCGATGAACACGCGGGGTTGATAGCGAAACAGGTCCGCCGCTTGGCTGACATGAGCCGGGACGGGGAGGCCGCACAGGCGCAGATAGCCCGCCACATCAGGCACGCTGCGATCGCAGATCACCGGCCCTGCGCGATCGTGGGCCTCATGCCATGAGCGCAATTCCCAACCCAGCATCAATTCCGCGAAGGCGGCGCGATCGGCCCAGGGGAGGGCCGCGCCGCCGATCGCGACCTGATCGCGGATGATGGCCCGACCGGCTTCCGGCATGTGGTCGAAACCCTCCACCGCCAACGCTTCGATTAGGGTGCTTTTGCCGGAGCCAGGCCCGCCGGTGATGACATGGAAATCGGGCCGATCAGCCATTGCCCGCACCTTCCGCTTCCGCGTCGAACGCGCGCTTGCCCCGCCGCTTCCAGAGCGCCAGCACATTGCCAGCGTCGTCGCCTTGAACGCGCGCTGTACAATCGAGCAGCGCGCCGTAAAGGGTGGCGCGATCATCGTCGGCCAGCTCGACCAGACCGGCTTTCTGGACGAGGCCGCCCAGCTCTATGAGATGGCGCGTGCGCTCGCGTCGGGCCACGACCCATCCTCTCGTATCGGTGCGGCGCGCGGCGGCTTCAAGCCTGTTCCTTGCCTGCGCCAGTTTGCCTTGCGCCTTCACCGTTGCCGCCAGTGCGTCGGCCAGCCTTGCGACCGCGTCCTTGAAAGAAGGCCGCGCCCCGCGAGCGCCACGCCTCCTTTTCGTTCGCGTCGGCCGCTTCCACAGCGGCGAGCAGCGCACCGGCGAGCGTGTCCAGATCGAGCGCATCGGCCCCGGTGGACGTGACCAGCTCGCCGAGTTGCTGGACCTTGCGGGCCTTCAAAGCCTTGGCCTTGTCGTTCAGCGCCCGCAGTTCCGCGTCATAGTCGCGCACCTTTCGCATCTTCTCTCCCTCGCGCCCATGAATGGAGCCGCAGCGTAGCACGATAGCGCGCGCGAGGAACCGTTCCGATCAAGAAATGCGGCGAAGTCAATCACGCGAACGGCAGAGAGTGTGAGTGCGCGCTTATACATCGTTGCCGACCTGCGCTAAGAAGGGCAGTATAGCGGCCGTTATGGCGATCTACCATTTCTCGGCCAAGGTCATCAGCCGCGCCAACGGATCGAGCGCCGTTGCCAGCGCGGCCTATCGTGCGGCGGAACGGCTGCACGATGACCGGCTAGGGCGCGACCATGATTTCTCAAACAAGGCCGGCGTCGTCCATTCGGAAATCTTGGCTCCCGAGGGTGCGCCGGAGCGTTTAAACGATCGCGCGACCTTGTGGAACGAGGTTGAGGCCGGCGAGAAGCGCAAGGACGCGCAGTTGGCGCGCGAGGTGGAGTTCTCGATTCCGCGCGAGCTGAACCAGCAACAGGGCATCCAGCTCGCCCGCGATTTTGTCGAAAAGCAGTTCGTCGAACGCGGCATGGTCGCGGACATGAATGTACATTGGGACATGGGCAAGGACGGGCAACCCAAGCCGCACGCGCATGTCATGCTGTCGATGCGCGAGGTTGGCCCGGAGGGCTTCGGCCAGAAGGTGCGCGAGTGGAACAGCACGGCGCTGTTGCAGGAATGGCGCGTGGCCTGGGCCGATCATGTCAACGAGCGGTTGGCCGAGCTGGATATAGACGCCCGCATAGATCACCGGACGTTGGAGGCGCAGGGCATCGACCTTGAACCCCAACACAAGATCGGGCCGGCGGCGTCGCGGATGCCCGAACAGGGGCTTGAGGCCGAGCGGGTCGAGGACCATGCCCGGATCGCGCGCGAGAACGGCGAGAAGATCATCGCCAGGCCGGAAATCGCATTGGACGCGATCGCCCGCCAACAGGCGACGTTCACCCGGCGCGACCTGGCGCAGTTCGCGTTCCGGCACAGCGACGGCAAGGATCAGTTCGACCAGGTGATGAGCGCGGTGCGATCCTCGCCCGAGCTGGTGGCGCTGGGGCGGGACGGGAAGGGCGAGGATCGGTTCACGTCGCGCGACATGATCGCGGCCGAGCAGCGGTTGGAACGCGCGGCCGAGGGGCTGGCGATCGACCGGGGGCATGGTGTCGCCGACGCCCATGTGACCCGCGCGCTGGCGTCGGCCGAGGGCAGGGGGCTTGACCTGTCGGCCGAGCAGCGCGGGGCGTTGGCGCATATCACCGGCGACAAGGGCCTTGCGTCGGTCGTCGGCTATGCCGGCAGCGGCAAGTCGGCGATGCTGGGGGTCGCGCGCGAGGCGTGGGAGGCGCAGGGCTATCAGGTGCGCGGCGCGGCCTTGTCGGGCATCGCGGCCGAGAATCTGGAAGGCGGGTCCGCCATCGCGTCGCGGACGATCGCGAGCATGGAATATCAATGGGAGCAGGGCCGCGAACTGCTAGGCCCGCGCGACGTGCTGGTGATAGACGAGGCCGGCATGATCGGCACGCGCCAGATGGAGTGCGTGCTGTCCCATGCCGAACAGGCGGGCGCGAAGGTCGTTCTTGTCGGCGACCCCGAGCAGTTGCAGGCGATCGAGGCCGGGGCGGCGTTCCGGGCCGTGACCGAGCGCCACGGTTGGGCCGAGATCACCGAGATACGCCGGCAGTGCGAGGACTGGCAGCGCGACGCGACCAAGGCGCTGGCGACGGGCCGGGCAGGCGAGGCGATCCATGCCTATGAGGCGCATGGCATGGTGCAGGCGGCCGAGACGCGTGAGCTGGCCCGCGCCGATCTTGTGGACCGCTGGGATGCCGAGCGCATCGCCGCGCCGGATCAGTCGCGGATCATCCTCACCCATACCAATGCCGAGGTGCGCGATTTGAACCTGGCCGCGCGCGATCGGCTGCGCGACGCCGGCGAGCTGGGGCCGGACGTGCGCGTGTCGGCCGAGCGCGGCGCGCGGGACTTCGCGACCGGCGACCGCATCATGTTCCTGAAAAACGAGCGCGGGCTAGGGGTGAGGAACGGCACGCTGGGGAAGGTCGAGCAGGTATCGCCGGAGCGCATGGCGGTGAAGCTGGACGATGGCCGATCGGTCGCGTTTGACCTGAAAGATTATGCCCATGTCGATCACGGCTATGCCGCCACCATCCATAAATCGCAGGGCGTGACGGTCGATCGCGCGCATGTGCTGGCGACCCCCGGCATGGACCGCCATTCGGCCTATGTGGCGTTGTCGCGGCACCGCGACGGGGTGCAGCTCCATTACGGCCGCGACGACTTCGGCGACGATCGCCGGCTTGTCCGCACGCTGTCGCGCGAGCGGGCGAAGGATATGGCGTCCGACTATGGCCGCGACCGGGATGCGGAGATTCGTGCTTTCGCCGACCGGCGCGGATTGTCGGGCGAGATCCGATTGCCGGAACGGGCGGAACGCTCGCCGGTGGAGATCCTTGGCCCGCGCGCGGGAACCATGCGCCAGATGGGCGAAGATCCACGCACGGTTCGCGATGCCGGCGACCGCGGCGCTGGCGCGGGACAAGCCGCGGCCGAGCGGCAACCGCGGCGAGGCATGTTCGACGGCTTCCGGCCTGCCCCGCAGCGCCCAGCGCCGGAATCGACGCCGGCAGGCGAGCGCGAGAAGGCGGCCCCCAAGCGCGGCATGTTCGACGGGCTGAAGCTGTCGGCCGCGCCGCTGAAGGGCGCGGAGCGCGCGCCGGTCCCTGCCGATCGCGGCCAGGGCCGCGACTATGCCCGCGCGGTCGAGCGGGCCTCGCGTTCGGCCGAGGCGGTGTTGCAGGCGCGGGCGTCGGGCGCTCCGGTCCTTGAGCATCAAAAGGTCGCGCTCGAGCGCACGACACAGGCGCTGGACCAGATCAGGCCGGGAGCCTCGCGTGACCTCGCATCGGCGATGCAGCGCGATCCCGCCTTGCTGCGCGAGGCGGCGGCGGGGCGCAGCGGCCCGATGATCGAGGCGATGGCCCAGGAGGCGCGCGTGCGGGCCGATCCGAACTTGCGCGCCGATCGGTTCGTGGAACGCTGGCAGGGCCTCAAACAGGAGCGCGACCGCCTCTATCGCGCCGGCGACATGGCGGGCCGGGAGCGCACGGGCAAGGAAATGGCGGGCATGGCGAAAAGCCTTGAGCGCGATCCCCAGGTGGAATTGGTCCTGCGTAATCGCACCCGCGAGCTGGGGCTTGAGATCGGCATGGGCCGGGGGCGCGGCATGAACAGCGGCGACCTTGGCCGCGAGCTGGCGCGGGATTTAGGGATAGGCATGGGGCGCGGAATGAGCCGGTAAGGAGAGGATGATGGACGAGGATAATTATCGCAACAACGGCAGGGCCGGCGACGATCCGCAGGCGGCGTTCGAGCAGTTGCGCGGCGAGGTGGCGCTGGTGCGCCTTGCGGTCGAGGGGTTAGCCCGCGCGCGCGAGTCCATCGAGATTCCCGATTATCAGCCGACGCTCGCCAACACCGAGAAGATATTGCTGGCGCTCACCCAGCGGGTCGATGTGATCGCGAAAAGCCCCGCGATGAAACTCACCCCGGAGACGATGGGAGAGCGTGTAAACGCTTCGGTGGCGAGTGCGACGGGCGAGCTGCACAACCTGGTGAACAGCACGCGATCGGACATGAGCGAGGCGGCGCGGGAATTGCGGGGGCTGATCGGAACGACGCGCGCGCGCTGGCAACAGGATCGGTGGCTGTTTTGGATCGGGTTGGGCGGCGTGGTGCTGGGGATATTGCTCTATGCGCTTCTCGCCGGCCTGATCGCGCGCGCCATGCCCGATAGCTGGCAGTTGCCGGAGCGCATGGCGACGCGGGCGCTTGCCGAACCGACGCTATGGGATGCCGGCACGCATCTGATGCAGCGCGCATCGCCGGCGAGCTGGGAGGGGATCGTCGCGGCCGCCAATCTGGCGCGGGACAATCGCGAGACGATCGAAGCGTGCGGCGCGGCTGCCGCCAAGGCGAAAAAGACGGTGCGCTGCACGATCGAGGTCAAGCCGGCGAACAATGACCGCTGATCGGCGCGCGCGGCCAAGCTCAGCGTCATGCCTTCGCCGATCGCGTAGCGGCCGAGCGCCATATCGCCGCCACCCTACGCCGGCGCGGCACTGCCGAGGGGCGTATCGGCGTGCCCTATCGGCCTATAGGGGCTAGGGGCGAATCACGGATTTCACCTGAATCCCGTCATGCCGTGGCGCAACTCCTGACGATCTCCGCCGCGCACGCTATTGCGCGGCCTCTCTGATCCCGCATAATGTCCGAAAAACACTGTCGGATTGTAAATGTGTCCGACAACATGGTTTTGGGGGTTTTCCGTCATGCTCGTTGGCTACATGCGCGTATCGTCAACCGATGATCGGCAATCGGTCGATCGGCTCTGTTGCAAAGATTGGCGGCAGTCAGAGGTAGGCTGTCGCTCTGCGCCGATCAGGCGGCTGCTGCGAAATGGTGGTTGAGCATGCCCATGGCCTCCGTCAGCGCCGAGGGCCCAATGCCAAAAGCTCTCTCCACAAGGCGCACCTCGCCCCTGATGCCGGGCTGCAGGCACCAGGGGCGAGCCTGTCCTTTGCGCAGGGCTCGCATGACTTCGAATCCCTTGATCGTGGCATAGGCCGTGGGGATCGATTTGAAACCGCGCACCGGCTTGATCAGTATCTTGAGCTTTCCGTGATCGGCCTCGATCACGTTATTGAGATACTTCACCTGCCGGTGGGCCGTCTCCCGGTCCAGCTTTCCTTCGCGCTTCAATTCGGTGATCGCTGCACCATAGCTCGGCGCTTTGTCGGTATTGAGCGTGGCAGGCTTTTCCCAGTGCTTCAGGCCTCGCAGGGCCTTGCCCAGGAACCGCTTCGCTGCCTTGGCGCTGCGGGTCGGCGACAGGTAGAAATCGATCGTGTCGCCCCGCTTGTCGACTGCCCGGTACAGGTAGGTCCACTTGCCCCGCACCTTGACGTAGGTTTCATCCAGGCGCCAGCTCGGATCAAAGCCACGCCGCCAGAACCAGCGCAGCCGCTTCTCCATCTCCGGGGCGTAGCACTGGACCCAGCGATAGATCGTCGTATGGTCGACCGAAATGCCGCGTTCCGCCAGCATTTCCTCAAGGTCGCGATAGCTGATCGGATAGCGACAATACCAGCGCACCGCCCACAGGATCACATCACCCTGGAAATGGCGCCACTTGAAATCCGTCATCGTTCCGTCCGTCCAATCTCCGCCAAGCATGCTCAAGCTTCACGATTTTTGCAACAGAGCCGGTTGTCCCACTTCCTGACAGTGCATGGGGTGCCTGAAATGGAGCAGAGCGCGACACATGGCAGCGATCCCGATCCCCTTCGCATAACGGCCGACCCCGCCCTTGTGCGGGCAATCGGCGGCGCGTTGACGGTGTTCGCTACGTTGATGGCGCGAAAGGGGATCGAGTCCCTTGAGGAAACCGCCAACCTTCTTGGCATTTATGCGGTATTGACTGACGAAATCGCGCCTGACGAGGCGCTCATACTCGGCTGCTGGGCCGGAATGCTGCGTGACGCGGCGGAAGGGATAAGTGTCGAGTCGACCAACAAGGGAGGGGATCAGCAGGGAGATCAAGCGCAATGACATCACCGGGCACGAGGGTCAGCCATGAGGCGGCCGTTCTGATAGTCGAGGACGGACCGCTTGTGCGAGCCTTTGCGGCCGATATTCTCATGGACGCGGGCTATCGCGTGTTCGAGGCGTGCGAAGCGGCCGACGCGCTCACCATTCTTGAAGGCCGTGACGACATTGGAACGGTATTCACCGATATCGAGATGTCGGGAATGACCGGCCTGGCGCTCGCGGGCGTGATCACCGAGGGTTGGCCGGAGATCGCCATTCTCGTAACCTCCGGACGGATTCAGCCCGATCCCGGCACGCTGCCTGCTGGCGCTGCTTTCATCGCCAAACCCTACAAAGCCGACGCGTTGATAGGTCAGCTTGCCGAGCTGGTGGCGCGCTGAAGCTCGCAACGGCAATCAAGTTTTGAAGCGGATGTGCGCCGATGACGAGACTCAGGGCATGATTATCGGCATCGAGGACGGATGGTTTAGCCATGACCGTTCCGGCCATTTGCAATGGTCACAGCTTGGCCGACAGCGGGCCTTTGTCTTCTGATCCCGAATCGACGGCCCCGCCCTGACAGGCGGGGCCGATGTTGTTTGGAGGGTCTGACAAGGGCGAAAGCGGCGGCGCGTCCCAGGGTCCGCGCGGCCGCACGGGTGATTCCGTCAGCCGTTGGCCGACTTCTTCGGGCGGCCGCCCTTGCGGCCGTTCGCCCGCGCAGCCGCGACCTTGGCCGCAGTGCGCGATCGGCCGCCTTGCGCGCCTAGCTGCTGCGCCATCCATTGCTTCGAGCCGAAAACGCCTTGCAACAGTGCGGGTACGTAGAGATCGGTGTCGAGCTTGGGCCAATGCAGGCCCAACCCGGCAGCGCTAACCTCAATGTCGGTCAGCGCATCGGGGGGAGCGTCGGCCAAGCCTTCGGCGAGCCGCGCCGGAAATGTCAGCTCGACACCCGTATTCAGCGCCACCACTACGCGCGCGCGGCGGCGATCGTAGCGCGCCGAGACGGCATGGCCAGCGGCGCGCAGTTCAGTCATGCGCTTTTCGGCCTGATCGAACTCCTGTTCAGTAACTGCCATGAATAGCACTCCATTCCGCGCACAGGGCTGCCAGCGCCGCCTGTAGGGCATCCTTGATGCCGCCTAGCGCCGGCAGTTTGAAACCGTAGCTCTCCCGCAACTCCGGCGGACCATCGGTGCAATGCAGGATGAAAACCGCCTCGCCGTCCGCCCCTTTAACATGGACATGAGCGGGACGATGATCGTTCGGATAGATCACGACCCGCAGGCCATCTATGCGCAGGACAGTCGGCATTGCCGAACCTATATCAAAAACCCAAGCGCTAGGGAATAGTTCCGCCGCTTTGCTGCGCTCTGGCGCTAGGGCCTGTCGCCCGTTGGCAAAGACCAATGATCTCGGTGCGGTCTACGGCGTGCCGCTTAAAGGTTTCGGCTCTTTGCTCGCAGCCTCTGGCCTTTGCCAGCAGATGAGATATGCGATAGCGTGACGGGATGGACCGCCCGCCGCCTTCCAATGATGACGATGGAAGCCTTGAAGGCAATGCCACCGCGCGCCGCTTGGCAGCTGCAAAGTACCTCCTGCATCTCATGAGAGACCCCGAGGCCCGACAGCGCGCGATAGATCGCCTTGGTTTCGATCCAGTCGAGAAGGCTGCAGAGTTGATGCGCGAGAAGCTCGGGTTCGACCCGGATGACTATCAGGGGCAGGACGAGCTAGCGAACGACGCCTGAGGTCCAGGAGCATGGCCATGCTCATCACCTACTACTTTTCA
This sequence comes from Sphingobium sp. MI1205, assembly GCF_001563285.1. Lineage (NCBI taxonomy): Bacteria > Pseudomonadati > Pseudomonadota > Alphaproteobacteria > Sphingomonadales > Sphingobiaceae > Sphingobium > Sphingobium sp. MI1205. The sequence continues at coordinate 8,516 of NZ_CP005193.1, read as the reverse complement.
ACGCTGGCTGCATTTTAGGTCGATCGCGCCCATTGCTAGTTGTGAAGGCGATCCGCCTTCGGCCGCTACTTCCTCATCCAGACAGCGCTGCCTTTGCGTGCGCGTGTCCTTGGGCTGCTCTTCTACCACGTAAATGGTGCGACCATCCGGCGCGACCACGGTACGCACCGGCGGCTGCTTCGTGCGGGTATCTCCTCGCTGCGCTGGCACGACATACACGGTTCGGCCATCTGGCATGGTGACGACACGCGGCTGTTCTCTCGCAGACTGCGCGGCAACCGGCCCTGCTGCTGAGAGCAGCACGCCTATCTTCACTGAATTTGCCAGTATACCCATACGTTTTCCTCACCAATCGCCAGAATATGAGCTTGAGCGCCAGCGACCGCAACCGAGCGACCACGACAAGTTGATTGGCGTCGTCCCCATCCTTGGGGCTACTTTTCAGGGGCGGGCAATGACCCCGCTAACGGGAGCCGGATAACCGTGAGGACCGGCCCCACGACCTGAAAAGGAGAGATCCATGAAAATGGCGGTTCGCGCCATGCTTGTCGCATTGGCGACGCTTGCCCTGGCAAGCCCATCGTTCGCAGCGACCGTTGCACCAACGAGCTACCCGTTCATCCTCAAAGTCGATTCCTTTGGCTCTCTATATGTGATAATGTCCTTTATCACACACTCATGGCGATCCGATGGAGCCGTTTAAACGGTCCCGAGATCCACCGCCGAAAGGGAGCGATATGGACCAGGACGAGGACACGGCTTTCGCCGACAACTATGCCGAGCGCGACCAGGCCAAGGCGCTGCGCGAGCAGGCCCGCGCGGGCGGCTTGCGCTTCGAGGCGTATCTTACCGGCGATCAGGCCGACTGGCTGTTGGAGCGGATCGAGCGCGGCATGTTCGCCGATCCTTCCGAGGCGGTGTTCGCGATCGTCAAGAACTTCATCGACATGGAGCCGCACCACGATTTACGCGACGAGCTGCTACGCCGGATATTGGACGGGTCGATAAAGCGCGGCCTTGAGGACGCGGAGGCTGGCCGCGTCCGCGACGCCGACGAGGTGTTCGACGAGCTGCGCCGCAAGATGGCCGCGCCGCGTCCCGCGCCGGCGCGATGGGAGAAGATCGCGCGATGAACCAGCTCGCCCCCCTCCCCGCGCCCGCGCCCGCGCTGGCGTTGCCGGCGCTGATCGCGGCGGCCGACGAGCGCGCGCAGCTTCGATTCCTTGAGTTCTTCGCCGTCACCATCCGCAATCCGCATACACGCCGCGCCTATGCGCGGGCGGCCGGCGACTTCCTGGCCTGGTGCGAGGCGCGCGGCGTCGCCTCGCTCGCCCAGGTGCAGCCGCTTCATGTCGCGGCCTGGGTCGAGGCGCTGGGGCGCGAGCTGGCCGCCCCCAGCGTCAAGCAGCAGCTCGCCGGCGTGCGCCACCTGTTCGACTGGCTGGTGACGGGTCATGCCGTGCCGGCGAACCCGGCCGGATCGGTGCGCGGGCCGGCGCATAGCCAGCGGCGCGGCAAGACGCCGGTACTGGCCCCCGACGAGGCGCGGCGGTTGCTCGACAGCATCGACGTGACCACCCATGCGGGCCTGCGCGACCGCGCGCTGATCGGTCTCATGGTCTATAGCTTCGCGCGGATCGGCGCGGCGCTGGCGATGCGGGTCGAGGACGTGTTCATGCAGAATCGGCGGCTATGGGTCCGCCTGCATGAGAAAGGCGGCAAGCGCCATGAAATGCCCTGCCACCACAATCTAGAGGATTATCTAACCGCCTATATCGACGGTTGCGAGCTGCGCGAGGACCGCAAGGGGCCGCTATTCCGCACGATCGCGCGCAGCACTAAGCGACTAAGCGATACCCCCCTGCCCCAAGCCAACGCCTTCGCGATGGTGCGCCGGCGCGCGGCGGCGGCCGGGATCGGGACGGCGATCGGCAACCACAGTTTCCGCGCGACCGGGATCACCACCTATTTGAAGAATGGCGGCACGTTGGAGACGGCCGCGACGATGGCGAACCATAGCTCGACGCGCACCACCCAGCTCTATGACCGCCGCCCCGATGACGTGACGCTGGACGAGGTGGAGCGCGTGTTGATCTAGGCGGCGAGCGCGGGCGCGCAGGTCCAGCGGTCGCCCTGCCAATGAAACCCTACCCGCTGCGCGTTGCCGATCGCGGGCGGCTCGCCCTTGCGCCAGAAAGCGCGCATCTTGGCCCGATCGTCCAGATGGGCGTCGGCGACGATCGCGCGCGCGGCCTGGATGAACTGCCCATGCCCGAACACATAGGCCAGCGATCCCGCAGGCATGGCGGCGAGGCGCGTTAGCGCCGCCTCGCAGCGCCGTAACAGGGTGCTGAAACTCTCCGCCCCTTCCCCGTCGCAGTAGTCAGGATCGGCCTCGCGCCAATAGCGTTCTAGGTGCGGCATCCGTTCGGCGCTGCGCGTGCCGTTCCAGCGCGCAGGTTGCAAATAGGTGAACTCTTCGATCGGCCACACTTCCACCGGCACGCCTGGAAAGCGCGCGATCGTCGGCGCGGCCGTCTGCCGGGTGCGGGTATAGGGCGAGGTGACGATGAGCGCGGGCGCTTGCGTCCAGCTCGCCGCGACCGCGCGCGCCTGTTCGTGGCCGCGCTCCGTCAGCGCGATCGTCGCGAGATCGTGGCAGGGCACGCCGGCGTTGCCGGTGTTTTCGCCGTGGCGGATGAAGATCGCTCTCATGTCCGGTTAGGCGGCCCGGTATAGCCCATTGCTGGCTTCCCAGCCCCGGCACGCCAGCAAGATTGGTTTCGGCACCTTCTTTTCGCCGTTGGAGTAGTAGGCGACCATGCGGCGCGAGACGCCAAGCGCATCGGCCGCCTTCGACAGCGACAGCGCATGGCGCAGCCGCCATTCGAGGAAGGCGCGCACATCGCCATGCCCGGTTGCCGACAGCGTTTCGAGCCACAGCATGTCCGCGCCCAGCTCCGCACCCGAAGGCCAGGCCAGGCTATGACCCCAATCGCCCACTTCGACCTTGGCGAACTCGCCCGGATCGCGCAGCGCGGCAAAGGCGCGATCGGCGAGGACCGCGCCAAGATCGAGATCAGCCGCCGTCCCTTCCGACCAGGACAGATGCAGCGATGACGGCCCGGTCGCGCGCACGGCGGTAATGGTGCGGGCCTTGTCGGTGATGTTCATCCGTTCAACTCCTGCCACGTCTGCATGAGCAAAGCCTGATTAGGCCGCGCCCATTCCAATGCGTCCTTCAAGACCGCCGCCGACACGGTGCCCACGATCACGTCAAACGATGCAATCGCCACCGAGCAGCGGAAATCCGGGCCTTCGATGTGGAAATGCGGCACGCCATGATCGCGGCCATAGACGGCAATTTTCCAGCGGGGACCGCGAAACATCGTGACCATGCTTCAATGTAGTGCAAAGGTTGCACTAGTGCAAGGCTGATAGCCAAAATGATCTAAGCGCCTGGCGCTGGCACCGTGGCCCTACTCGTTGCGCTCCCCAAGCCCGCAAGCGGTCCTGGCCCAAGGTTCCGGCCCACATGGCGGGCGAGATCGCGTGCGCGGATCTCGCGGCACCCTCGCCGATTACCGGCGATGTAGGCGATCGGGCGTCCAGCCTTCAATTCGTCGCCGGGTTCCGGCGGCCGATCAGGCACCTTGTCGAGAATGCGGTCGAGATCACCCACCGCACGACCTTTGGAGCGCCGCGCGAAAAACTCGGCCGCCGTTTCGGGTCGATCAATCGTCATCATGGAGATCAGACATAAGCGCCTCAACGCTGGTGAAGCGCACGCCCTTGCCAGCTTCCAGTTCTTCGATCGCATCGCGCGTAGCAGCGCGGCCCATCAACTCGGCCTCCAACTTCGCCTTATGGGCCTCATTACGCGCGCGGCGCTCGGGACTCCAATCTTTCATAAGATCGGAAAAGGGGCGATGGCCGGCCATTCTATCAATCCTTCTAGGTGAGAATCTGGATGCCGCGCCGCTTCACCAGCGTCAGCAAGGCGAGCGCCGCGCCAGTCGGCCGCATCGTGCCGGCCTCCCAGCGCTGGACCGTGCGCTTGTGCGCCCACAGCAAGCGCGCAAACCCGGCCTGGCTCAAACCGCTCTCCTGGCGCACCGCCGGATTTCGGCCGCCTCCATCGGTGGATAAAGGATTTCGCCGTTTCGATCAGTCCCCGTCATGGTCGTTCATCCCGGCCATGCCGGCTGCTGCGCCGGCTTCGGCGATGGCGTCGTTGATTTCCTCGATCGTGAACCGCGCGCCGTTGCCCTTCACTATCCCGCGCAGGTCATCCCACGAGCTTTTGCGCGGTGCCGGCGGCGCGATGCCCGCCGCCGTCGCGGCGGTCATCAGGTCATCCAGCGAGAATCTGTTAAACTTCCCGCGCAGGAGGTCGTTGAGGCGGGGCGGCGTCAGCCCGAGCCGCTTGGCGGCCTCGCCCAGCGGCACGTCCCACGACTTCACCCGCGCGGTGATGCCCCGCATCAGGTCCGCGCGCGTCCTCAACTCCGTCGCCTCCTCCGGCGTGTCGGCGATTGCGTCAAAGACGCAGGCGAAGGTTTCGACCTTCATGTCGTCGGCGTTCATTGCCCTGCCTTCCAAACGTTCGGCCGTCGAGCCGATTACTCGAACAGTTCCGAATGGGTTCCCGCGCGCACGAAGTTCACCAGATTGCCCTCAATCGTGTAGATCAGCAGGAAATCGCCGCCGATATGGCACTCGCGATGATCGCTCCAATCGCCCTTGAGGGCGTGGTCCAGCCATTCCGGGCCAAGCGGCGCATCGTTGGCGATGAGCAGCATCATCGCTTCCTTGAGCTGGTTCATGTTGTAGCGGCCGCTGCGCGACAGCCGCTCCCAATCCTTGACGAACCGCTTTTCGTAGGATGCCTCTCTTGGGAACGAAGCCCGCTTACTGCTGGCGGGCTTCTTGGTCGAGGGCATCGAACAGTTCCTTGGGATCGGTGAAGCGCGCACGACGCGCCTTCATGGTCGCGCGGGACGATTCGATCGCGGCGCGCGTCTCGGCGTTGGGCACCTTCAGCTCGAACGGCAAGGCATGGTCCTTGGCGACCCGCGTAAGCGTCATGCGGACCACATCGGAAACCGTCAGCCCCAGCTCGGCTAGGACGGCGGCGGCTTCATCCTTCAATGTTTCGTCGATGCGCGCACGCACGAACGCGGTAGCAGCCATTGGAATCTCCCTAGTCAGACGAACGATGTAGCTCATTTGAGCAACAATTTCAATCTAGGCGAGGAGACTGCGCCTGCCGCTGCGCGGCACCGTGGCTCTACTCGCTTCGCTCCCCAAGCCCGCAAGCGGTCTTGGCCGAAGGTGACGACCCACATGGCGGGGCCGAGATCGCAAGCGGATCTCGGGCATGGTGCCGGCGTGCGCCGGCATGATGTTCGTTCGCATGGGGAAAGGCGGTCCCGGCCGCCTCTCCCCAGCAACGGCAATCAGCGGGACCGGGTTGGCGCGAAGCGCCCGCCCGCACCACTCCCGCAGATTCCCGCTGCCCCCCTCTCTCGCCGGCTGCTCCGCGCGAACTCGGGAGCGATGGCCGCAGCCATCGCCCCGCAGGGCGATTTGAAGGGAGTAGAAGGTATGGAACAGGACAACCGGGAAAGCTGGCTCAATCGGGTGGCGGCGGGCATGGCCCCCTTGTTCGCGGCGTTGGACGCTCCCCTGCCCGCGCGTATCCGCGTGGCGATCGGCTTCACCAGCTCGGGCCGGAAGGGCAAGGCGATCGGCGAGTGCTGGGATAACCGGCTGAGCGCGGACGGGCATTTTGAAATCTTCATCCGGCCCGACCTCGCGCACGCGCCTGACGCCATGCCGGCGCAGATCGCGGCCATCCTCGCGCATGAGCTGGTCCATGCCGCCGTCGGCATCCCGGCAGGGCATGGGAAAGCGTTTAAACGGATCGCGCTGGGGCTGGGGCTCGTCGGGCCGATGCGCGCCACCACCCCCGGCGAGGCGTTTCTTGCGGCCGTCGCGCCGATCTTGGACGCCGTTGGCCCCCTCCCCCATGCCCGTCTCGACACCGATGGGGAGTCGACCGCGCCGAAGAAGCAGAAAACCCGGATGCTCAAATGCGAGTGCGCGACGTGCGGCTATACCGTGAGGACCGCGCGCAAATGGCTTGAGCTGGCCGGAGCGCCGCTTTGCCCGATCGAGGATCACGGCCGCATGGAGCATGAGCCGCTGGACGACGGCAGCGAGGATGAGGGCGGCGACGACGGCTAGACCGCCCTCCCCTCCCCGCAATTCGGGGTTTCATTGACGCTGCGCGCCAGTTCGGGGTTTCGTTGACGCAACCGGAGCAAGCCAGTATGACCACATGCAAACATGCGATCATGTAAGGATATTCACATGCCAACAATCGCGATCATCAGCCAGAAGGGCGGCGCGGGGAAAACCACCCTCGCCTTGCACCTGGCCGCCGCCGCCGAGGATTCCGGGCATACCGCCCTTGTGATCGACGTCGACCCGCAGGCGACGGCGAGCCAGTGGGCGGCATGGCGACAGGATGCGCCCCCGGTCGTGATCGACAGCGCGCCCCCTCGCCTTGCCGCCAAGATCGAGCAGGCGACGGGCCAGGGCGCGGCGTTCATCGTAATCGACACCCCGCCCCACGCCGACAGCGCCGCCAGCGCCGCCGTCGAGGCGGCCGACCTAGTGTTGATCCCTTGCCGCCCCAGCGCGTTCGATTTGGCGGCGATCAAGACGACCGCCAGCCTTGTGAAGATGCGCGGCAAGCCTGCTTTCGTGATCTTCACGGCGGGAAGCCCGACCGCGCCGCGCATGTATGACGAAGCCGCGCAGCTCGTGCAGGATTATGGGCTTGACGCCTGCCCCCACCATATCGCGGATCGCGCCGCCTTTCGCCACGCGGCGGCCGAGGGCAAGACGGCGATGGAGATCGAGCCGAGCGGCAAGGCGGCCGATGAGGTGCGCCAGCTTTACAAGTGGACATGCGAGCATGTAAACATGCAAGCATCTAGGAAGCGGAGGGCCAACGCATGAGCCGGAAGGGATCATTGCTCGCATTGCGGGATCGCGATGCAGCGCCAGCGCCGGCGATGGTCGAGCCGGAGGGGAGGGCGGCCGCGCCGATCGCCCGTGGCACTGGCGCAGGCTCCGGCAGCGGATCGAGCAGCAACCCGGTTGCGCCGAGCCGTCAGGGCAAGAAGGCCATGACGGGCTATTTCAGCCCGGAAATGTCCTTCGCCATGCACATGACCGCCCGCAAGCACGGCATGAGCCTACAGGACGCGATGGCCGAGGCGTTCAACGACTGGCTTCGCAAGATGGGGGAAAGCCCTGTAGGCAAGTGAGCATGTCCACATGCAAACATGCGGGTAAGTAAACATGGCCGCTTGCCCGCATAGAGCAGGGGATCAGCGTAGTGGTTTGCGTTCGTGCCGTTTCTTGCAGAAGCCGAGGAAGGCCCCGGCAGGGCTTTTGAGTTCGGGCTTGCCCATGTCGTGCCACCACGACACCCATTCGTCATAGAGCGCATACACGTCATAGCCTGGCGCGGCCGTCTTGGCGTCGTGCATGGTTTCCGGGTCGATATAGGGCGCATCGTCGCCGGCGCTGGCGACCGGATCGGGCTTGGATTTGAGGCCCGAGCGGTTGCGGAACAAGATCACGTCATCATCCATCGTCACCGCATAGTCGGGGAAATGGCCGTGATCGGCGTCATGCTCGCAGACCTTCTTGACCAAGGCCCGGAACACTCGGAGCGGGCTGTTCGAGCCGCATTTCTTCTGTAGCAACTCTAGGCCGATCTTCCATTCGTCCTTCACGCCGCAATGCTTGCGCGCCAGTTCATACATGCGCCGCTCGAACGGCTTGCGGAGCCGGAAATAGTCGCGGTGGAGCGTCAGGACGTTCTTGCTGATGACCGAGCGATAGACCCAATCCGACAGGGTGATTTCGAGATCAAGCATCCGGCCATCGAACGTCTTGCGCGTGATCTTGGCCTCTTCGATCAGGCCGAAAATCCGCGTTTCTTCGACACCGCCCGTTTGAATATTGGTCCGCACCGTGGTCCCGCGCAGGCGGGTGAGGGCGTCGGCCATCAGTCGATAGCCTTCGCCGCTGGTTTGCCGGTTGGTGGCGACGAGCATGTCATAGGCTTGCAGGCGCACCGTGCGGCTAGGTTGCTCGCCCTGGTTCATCTTCGCGACGAGCTGCGAAATGCAGTAGATCAATATGTCCTTGTCGTGGATCGTCGCCAGCCCCTTGCCCGAGGGGATAATCTCGATGACGTTGCCGTTATGCTCGTAGCGCCGCGTCCGGTTGTCGGGCTTGGTCGAGAGCGAAAACACCGGATGCTCCATTGAGGCCATGTCATCCTTGGGGATGGCGTCCAGCACGTCGCAGATGAACAAGTCCTGGTTGGGATGGCGCACCGGCAGCAGCGGCGTGCGATCGTCGCCGTCCACGGCCGAGACCGGCGCGGCGATCGGCGCGTCAAACAGGGAAGGGGAGGGGTCTATCGTCAT
>NZ_CP005192.1 GCF_001563285.1 Sphingobium sp. MI1205 | reverse complement strand
GCGGACCTCCCTTCGTCGGTCCCGCGAGGCCAAGCGCCATCGCTCCCGAAAGCACGCTTTCGAGATTGACTTTCGCCGCCGCACCACCGATAAAGGGAGCCAAGTTAGAAGCGCTCACTTCGGTGGCACAAACAGCCCTCGCTCAGCCAAGCGAGGGTTTTTTGTTGCCCTGTCGCTTCGGGGAGCCACCCCGCACGCAACAGATGAATCGCCGACTCCAAGGCGGAATCAGCGCGTCATAACTGGCTCAAGTTTAAGGGGTTGGCAAGAATAAGCGTGCGCGCACGCTTATAACGCGCTCGTCACGCCAGTTTGCGATAGTGCCGCAAATAGTCGGGATATTCGATCCCGCGTGCCTTCAAGAGATTGATCGTCGCCTCTTCGACCAGGGCGGCAACGGACGTTTGTTCGCGCTCAGCGAGGTTCTTGATCTCGGCCGCCAGCTCGGGTTTCACCGATGCTGCGAGATTGCGCGTGTTAGCGCGGCTCGGCCGACGCCGGGGCAAGGGAACCGGTAGAAGAGGGTCTTCCTGTCTTTTCGGGCGCGCCATAGGTCTAGAACACAATAGGTTGATGTGGTGCCGGAATAAGCGTGTTGACACGCTTAATGGCTGCAATGTGATTGCGCGGCAAGAGACGACAAGCCGGGTTGCCCTCGCCGTCAAAGCGAGGATAGACATATCCTAATCGGTAAAAGGGAATAAATCACGATGCCGCATAGCGACGATTGGCAGTATGATCCGATCCTTGAGCGCGAACTAACCACCCGCCGCCCTGCTGGCGGAATGATCCAAGCGGTCGAGATTGCGCAGCTGCCGTCGAGTGAATGGATCATCAATGTTAAAGTATCGTGGCGTGGCGATAAGTGGCTGAATGTCTGCCTCTTCGAGCAACCAACGCTTAAAACCTACAAGCGCCTGTCAAGCGCTGTGCGGCATGTCGTGCTCGATTACGGATATGAGGATGACCATATTCGATTGGTCCCTGATAAACAATGTAGCAACAAATTGGCGTTTTAGGCTTCCCTTTCCCCTCCATCGTGATATGTGCATAAATCTCGATGACGAGGGAGAAAGCGATGAAAGCTTTTAATTTCGCGCTCGCGACCGCCCTGATGGGGGCTGCGGTGCAATCGACCCCCGCTGTTGCGTCGGATAATACCTGGGCATGTGAGGTTGTGTTGTGCATCTCCAACCCGGGTGGTCCGACACAATATCCAGCCTGTGTTCCGCCCATAACGAAACTGTGGCGCGTGCTGGCTCTCGGCGGCAGCTTCCCCACATGCACGGGCGGGGGCATCGCCAAGACCAAATACAAGAAGCCGGATGATGGGAGGCCTGGGCGCTTGACGGTCACTTGGACTGACGGGCGGCAACAGACCTACTATCAGCCGCGCAACTGACCGGGAACGGGAGCGTGTTCCTCGAAACCGGAGCCGTTCTTTCGCTGGCGGCGCAATGCGCCCCAGCAGTAGCACCGCATACGATCGCGGCGATCGTGGATGCGGAATCCTCGAACTATGTTTTTGCGATCAACGTCAACGGCGTGGCTAGTCAGCCGCGCCGTCCGCGTAATGAGGCTGAGGCAATCGCAACCGCGCGCTCCTATGTTGCGCGCGGCTACAGCGTGGATCTCGGCCTCGGCCAAATCAATTCACGCAACATGGGCTGGCTCGGCCTGACGTGGGACACTGTTTTCAAGCAGTGCGCCAATGTCGAAGCGGCAGGCCGTGTGCTTCTGTCCAATTTCCGTTCGGCCAAGACGGGTCGCACCCCGCAAGAGGCCCTGCGGGTCGCACTCAGCATGTATAACACAGGCTCTCAATCGAGAGGTTTCCGCAACGGCTATGTCGCCCGCGTGGAGAATGCAGGCCGCCGCGTTAGCGGTCGGCCTGCGACCGCAATCCCGACTGTCATCGTGGGCGATCAGCCCGCCAGCGCCGCCATGAGCGACACTGGCGCCGGTCGTGTGCCGGTGGAGCTGGCGGAAATCGCAGCGGAGAACATGGAGGCGGCTCCACCGCCTGCACCGCCTGCGTGGGATGTTTTCGGCCGCGCCCAACACGCGCGGATTGGTTCGTAAGGCGAAGATAGGAGTTGTCGAATGTTTCGTATCTGGAAGATCAAGGCTGAATCCCGGCTCGATGCGCTGCTCGCGCGTCTCAAGCCCTCGCCGCTCATGGCGCGCGCGCTGCCCTTGTCGCTGCTGGCAAGCCTGCTCGTAGCCGAGCCGGCCTTTGCGCAGGCAAACTTTGAAGGCTTGGCCGACAACATTCTCGGCCTGCTGAGCAACGGTTTGCTCCGCACGCTGGCGATCATCGCGATCATCGTCGTCGGCCTTCTGTGGTTCCTCGGCCGCGCGTCGGTGCAGATGCTCGTCACGGTCGTAGTCGGCGTGGTGATCGTGTTCTCCGCGCCGTGGATCGTCGACACGATTACGGGGTGATCGGGGATGGACGGTCAGGAAGAAATGACAAAAGACCCGCTGTTCTTGGCCGTCACCCGCCCCGCATTGTGGGCGGGTGTTCCCATTGAAGCGGGCGCGCTCATCATCATGGCGGGCGCAATCACGTTGGTTGGTTCGGGCAATCCTCTCTACGGCGGCGCGGCCGCCGTCGCGCTTTATGCGATGGCGCGGCTTATCGTTCGGCATGACGTGAACGCATTCCGGCTGATCTTCCTGTGGGGCCGGACCAAAGCGGCGAACCGGAACCGCGTCTTTTGGGGTGGGTCGAGCTACACGCCGCTGCCGCTCTACGGAATCAAGCGAAAGGGATTTGGTCGTGGTGTTCGGTAAGAGCGCGCTCGCTGAGAAGGTGCCTTTTGACAAGGCCAAGCGGGAGGAAATGCCCGAGAAATTCTTGCCGTATTCGCGGCATGTCAATGAGCATGTGGTCGCCCTCGATAATGGCGATCTGATGCTCATGCTCGAACTGGATGGGAGGCCCTTCGAGACTTCGGACGTGCGCGATCTGAACGATTGGCACACGCGCCTCAACGGGGTCTGGCGCAATATCCATGACGAGCGGCTTTCGATCTGGACGCACATGCTTCGGATGCGCGTGCGCGACTATCCTGGCGGTACGTTCCGCTCCCATTTCGCCGCGCAGCTCGATCAAAAATATTATGAGCGGATGACGGCCGAACGCATGTTCCGCAATCGCTTCTTTATGACGGTCGTGATCCGCCCAACAGCAAACACGACCGACAAGCTGATGGATTTCCTTCGCAAGAAGCAGGCGGACAAGAACGCCAATATCGCGGAAGCCCTAGAGCTGCTGGAAGACAAGGTGCGCGATCTGGAAAAGCTCCTTCTGCGCGTTCGTCCCCGCCGTGTCGGCATCTATGAGCACCGCGGCCTCCTGTTCTCCGAACCGCTGGAAATACTGAACCAGGTGATGACCGGACGCTATCGGCGCTGCCCTCTGGTCCGTGGCCGTCTCGGTTCGGCGCTCTATGCGAGCCGCGCGATCATCGGCGCTGAGACATTTGAAGTCCGTGACGCCGACCATTCGATGTTCGGCGGCATTTTCGGCATTCGCGAGTATCCGTCATCGACAACGCCGCGCCAGTTTGAATCGCTGCTCTCGGTCGATTTCAGCCTCGCCATAACGCAGTCGTTCACGTTCCTGTCGCGCACGGCGGCAACAGAGCGGTTCCGGCTTCGTCAGACCCAAATGGCGAACGCGGGTGACAAGGCGATCAGTCAGATGGATGAGCTGATCGACGCGGCCGATGATTTGCAATCGAACCGCTTTGTGCTGGGGGACCATCATTTCACGCTGACGGTGTTCGCGGAAGATTTGAAAAAGCTGCGCGATAACATGTCGATCGCGCGCGCTGCGCTGGCCGATACGGGCATGGTTGCCGCCCGTGAAAGCGCGGCGCTGGAAGCTGCCTATTGGTCGCAGCTGGTCGGCAATTTCGCGTGGAGGGCGCGCCCCGCGCCGATCACGTCATATAATTTCTCGGCGTTCTCGCCCTTCCATACGTTCCCGGCAGGGCACGAGGACGGCAATCATTGGGGGCCTGCGGTCGCCTTGCTCAAGACAAGCGCTCGCAGCCCCTATTACTTCAATTTCCATGCGGCAGACCTGGGCCATTCGATGGTCATTGGTCCATCGGGCGGCGGCAAGACGGTGCTGGTCAACTTCCTGATGGCGCAGCTCGAAAAGTTCAACGCGCGCCATATCTTCATCGACAAGGATCAGGGCGCGGAAATTTTTGTCCGAGCCAGCGGCGGCACCTATCTCGCGCTGCGCAACGGGGAGCCTACGGGCTTCGCTCCGCTCAAGGCGCTCGACAATACGGCTTCCCATCGCGCGTTCCTCGGTCGCTTCATCCGCCAGCTGGTGAAGCAAGAGGGTGCGCCGATCACGGTGCAGGAATCGCACCTGATCGACGATGGCATTGAAGCCGTGATGAAGCTGCCACGCGAGCAACGCTCGCTGTCGGCGCTGCGGACCATGCTCGGCATGTCGGACTCGGGAGGCGTCGGCGCGCGCCTGGTCAAGTGGACCTCCGAGGGGAACCTTGGCTGGGTTTTCGATAATGAGGAAGATTCCATGTCGCTCGAAGCCCGTTTCGTGGGCTTCGATATGACCGACTTCCTCGAAAACGCGGAAATTCGCACGCCGGTCATGCTCTACCTGTTCGAGCGGATAGACGCGCTCCTGACAGGCGAGCGCATGGTTATTGCGATTGACGAATTTTGGAAGGCGCTGGCCGATCCGGCGTTCACGGCATTCGCGCAGGATGGCCTCAAGACATACCGCAAGCGCAATGCGTTCCTCGTCTTTGCAACACAGTCGCCTGCGGACGCGCTGCGGTCAACGATCAGCCATTCGATCTTGGAGCAGGTCGCGACGAAAATCTTCCTGCCCAATCCGTTCGGCCAGCGCCGGGATTACATCGAAGGATTCTCGCTCTCGGAGGCGGAATTTAAGCTGGTGCGCGAAGAGCTGTCGCCGGAAAGCCGCAAATTCCTCGTGAAGCAGGGCCATGACTCCGTTGTGGTCGGCCTGGATCTCATTGGCATGGACGATGAACTGGCCGTGCTGTCGGGGCGCGCTGAGACAACGGGCGTGGCCCGCGAAGTGATTGCCGAACTGGGCAATGATCCGAAGCTCTGGTTGCCGGAATTTCACCGGCGCCGGCGCCCAAGCTGAAAGGAGTGAGACTATGAAGCAGCTTTTCTTGGCGGCTGTGTCGATCGGGAGCCTTGCGGCCGCGACGCCAGCCAGTGCGCAGGGTATCCCTGTGTTCGATAGCACGTCCGTGCTCAAGCATATCGAACAAATCCAGAAGACCATGCAGATGATTGAGCAGGGTCGCCAGCAGATTGCGGAAGCGCAGCAGCTCTACCAAGGGCTGAACCAGCTGACCGATGTTTCCTCGATCGCCAACCAGCTCAAGACGGATTCGCTTCGCACGCTCGGCGTCGATGTGAACTCCCTCCAACGCATGGCGCGCGGCGATTTCAGCGGCGGCGGCGGCTACGGCGGCCGTTCCGATGCGATCTATCAGGACATGCTCGAACGTCTCGGCGTGTCCGCGAATGGCGATCAGACTGATGTTCGCTATCAGTCGGCGCGCTCGATCGCGATGGACAAGGCCATGGCCGAAGGGATGGGCGAAGCGGCCACATCGCGCGGCGAAGGCCTGGAAGAACTGCGCAGCCGCCTAGCGTCGGCATCAACGGCCAAGGAAGTTGCTGACCTTCAAGCGCGCATCCAGCTTGAAAGCGCGTCGATGATGAACGACCAGCTCCGCGTCGATGCCATGGAGCGGGCGCGTCGGGCCGAACAAGCGGCCAAAACGGCGGAAGCGCTCTCTAGCTATTCCCGCGATCGTGAAGAGCAACTGGCCCGCGCGCGGGCAGCGGCGGGAATGTAAGAATGCGGAAGATGGCCTTAGTAGCATTGAGCGCAGCCGGCATAATTGCCGGCTGCCAACGCGCGCCCGTTTTCCCTGAAATCCTCATGACCTACCACGACGTGGAATGGCTCAAAGCCAATGAAGATCAAATTCCGGTGATCGTATCGGAGTGCGACAAGATCATGAACAGCGAACTCAAACAATCCGATCTTCCCATTCCCGTCGCCAAGAATTGCGGAGGCATCAAGTCTGCCATCGCGTCGATCAAATATTCCCGTGACCGAGAAGATCAGATGGCTCGCGCACGCAAAGCGGCGGGAATGTGAAAGCTCGAAGCTCGATTATATAATAACGCGGAGCGATCTGGTGGAATACGATCTATTCACGAATGCCTATCAGGGCTTTGTCAACGAACTCAATTCGTCTGTAGTTTCAAACTACGCTGGGTTCGTTGGCTGGATCGCTGGGCCGCTCCGCACGGGAATGGTGATTTATATTATACTGCTCGGCTACGCTATCATGCGCGGTGCTGTGCAATACCCATTCCGCGAATACGTCTATCGCTCCCTCATGCTCGCTGCACTCTATTGGGCTGTGACAAGCCTTTACGGAGCATCAATTGCACAAATGATCGTGACGGGGCTTCCTAACGAGTTTGCCTCAATCATCGGGAACTCGCCTAATGGCGTCGGCGGGTCGTTTGATACGATGTGGGCGCGCGTCGATGTTGCGCTGATAGGGATGCAGGATGCCACTAAGGAATATGCTGAGCAGAACGCCAGCATGTGGGATTTGCAGGGGGCGGCGACTGCGATCATTCTGTGCATCGGCGCAACCATAATCATCTTGCTAACCGCTGTAGCCGCGTTGTTCGCGCTCGCGGTTGGTTTTGTGATCGTACTCTATGCGCTGTTCGCGCTGGCCTGTCTGGCGGTGGTTGGCCCGATCTTTGTCGGTGCGCTGCTCTTCGATTCCACCAGAAGCTACTTCTTCTCGTGGCTCGGTAGCGTCCTGAATTTCTTGATGCTGTCGTTGTTCGCGCTGTTGCTGGTGCTTGTCGTCGCCAACGTCGCAGAATCCGCAACAGCATCCTTCGACGGTCAGTTCGAGCACGTTTGGGACACATGCGTTCGCATCATCGCCTTCTACGTCCTCGCCTGCTTCTTCTTCCTACAAATCCCCGGAATTGCGGCCTCGCTGGGCGGCGGTGCTGCTGCGATGGTTTCGCAGTTCGGCAACGCCGTAATGAGCGGTGGCGGGGCAGTGGCAACGGGCGCAGGCCACGCGGCCAGCGATGCCCGCGCCATGGGGGCCAGCATGGGACGGGGCTTCTCGTCGGCGGTTCGCCGTTGGCGCAACCGAAACACAATCACCAGAGCTTGAGGGAACGAATATGCGCAAGTTGCTTGGACTCGGAATCTGCCTAGCGCTGGCGGCCTGCGCCGGTCAGCCCGTCAAAAAGCCAGCCAAATGCGAGGGGCCGATGCGGCCCGCAAATCCGCATGGGCTTACCCTTCCCTCGATCCCGGATCAGGCCGCACAGCGAACCGCCCCGGCAAATGTGGACGTGTTCAATCAGGGTGCACCGGCAACGCCGGACGTGGCCCCGGCGGACCCTGCAACTCCGGGCAATGAACAGTCGGACGCATCGCGGGCGGTCGAAGTGCCGCGCCTAAGCGCCTCGCTGCGTGGCCCGATCTACTCGAATTGCTGAGGTGTTACGATGGCAGTTGGTATTCCAAAGGACGAGCTGAAAGCCTATTTTGAAGAGGCTGCAAGCTGGGAACGTGACAAGCTTGCGGCGGCCGAGCGCTCCAAAAAGCTGGCGTGGGTCGTCGCTGGCGTTGCTGGCGCCCTGGCGACTGCTGGCGTTGTGGCCGTTGCAGCCCTGACGCCTCTGAAAACGGTCGAGCCATATGTTATCACGGTGGACCGTAACACGGGCGAGGCGTCGATCGCCGCCAAGCTCCACGGTGACGCGACGATCACCTATGACGAGGCGGTCCGTAAGTATTTCCTCGCAACCTATGTTCGCTATCGCGAAGGCTGGATAGCAGCCGCTCGCGAAGAATATTTCGATGCGGTCATGGTCATGTCAGCGCGGCCCGAACAGGATCGGTGGTCGCGCTTCTACAAGACTGACAATCCCCAAAGTCCGCAAAACATCTTGGCGAACCGCACCGATGTTTTTGTCGAAATCAAGCGGGTGTCATTCCTGGGCGGCAATGTCGCGCAGGTCTATTTCACCAAAGAATCTGTGACCGGCTCGAACTCGACCAAAACCGATGCCGTCGCGACCATCAAATACAAGGTCGATGGCACGCCGAGCAAGGAAGTGGACCGCTTCAAGAATCCGCTTGGCTATCAGGTCGAGAGCTATCGTGCTGACGTGGAGGTGCCCCAATGACCGTATTGAAGTGGAGCGCCCCGTTTGCGCTCGCGATCGCGCTGGCAGCGTCGCCGGCGATGGCCGAAGAAACGCCCCATGCGACTGTGCTCGATCACCGGGTTCGTGAAGCGAACTACAATGATCGGCAAGTCTATGAGATTCCGGGCGTGTTCCGCATCGCCACGGAAATCGTCTTCGCCAAGGATGAAGTGGTCGAGCATGTGGCGCTGGGTGATACCGTGTCCTGGGAAGTCGCACCGGCTGCCAATTCGCTCTTCATCAAACCGCGCGAGCGCGCGGGTCGCACGAACCTGACAGTCATTACCCGTTCGCGCTATGGCCCTCGCAGCTATCGGTTCGCTCTGTCGCCAACGCAGCGGGGCAGCGGCTTCTATACTGTCGTGTTCCGCTATCCTGAACAGGAAGCGGCCGAAGCGCAGGCGCAAGCCGCAATGGCCCAGCTCGCCCAGCTGAAAGCCTTGGAGCGCGGCGCGGTAAAGTCGGCGCTCGATATTGGCGTGCTGGAAGGCACGCGCAACGCCGATTACATCATGCAAGGATCGACGGCCATCCAGCCCTCCGAAGTGTCTGACAACGGACAGTTCACGGTGATGCGCTTCCCCAACCAGCGTGAGTTGCCTGCGTTCTTCGTCGTCAATCCTGATGGATCGGAAGCCATCGCCTCCTTCGATGTGCGCGATGAATATGTGGTGCTGCACGGGGTTTACAGGACGATCCGGCTGCGCCGGGGCCTCGAAGTGCTCTGCATCCACAATCAGAAGACTGATTACTACGGGCGCGATCCCAAAACTGACACGGCCTCGGGGCTGGTCGAGCGAACCACAGGGGTTGAGTAAGATGGCTGCGAACGATCATGACAATGCGCCGCATGGCGACAACATCATTTCGCAGGGCGAGACGGTCGAAAACCGGCCCCTTGCGTCAGAGCCGGTGCCCGATCCGGAAGACATTGAGCGGCAAAGCGAGCGCCAGGCGAAGATTGCCGCTCTTCCGAACAGGTCGATCGACCCCAAAAAAGCGGTCGTTCTCGCTGCGGTTGCCTGCGGCGCGATCGTGCTCGGTTTCAGCACAATCGACGCGATGCGGAGCGATCCAACCGAAAAAGCCGAGAAAGCCGAAAAGCCGGATGAAAGGCAGCTCGCCAACTACGATCCCAAGTCGATCATAGCGCCAACGCTTGCCGATGCGCCAAATGATCCGAACGCGCCGGTGCCCATGACGGAAGTGCCCGCCCTTGATGGAAGCCAAGCGCCCCGCACAGCCGGGGCAAGCGGCCGCCCCCAAAAATCTGAGGGGCAAGTCATCGCAGAGGCCCAACGCCGCGCCGGGATCATGGCTTATGGTGGCGAAAACAGCGGCGGCGTCGGTGGAGCGGTGGCAGCTGCCACCGGCCTGCCCATGGGCGGCGGCACAGGAGCACAGGGCGCGCAGTTGATTGGTGCGTCGGCCGATGGCGATGGGCAGGGTGGATCGCGACGGACCAATCTCGAAAACATGCGCCAGACCTCGCAAATTGATCGGGTCTCGGGCCGCGACATTGGCAACCGCGATATGCTGATCCTCGCGGGTTCGTTCATTCCGTGCGTGCTGCAAACCGCGATGGATTCCAGTCAGCCCGGATATGTCAGCTGCATCATTCCCCGCGACATTTATTCGGACAACGGCCGCGTCGTTCTGCTGGAAAAAGGAACGCGCGTCCTGGGCGAATATCAAACCGGCGTCCAGCGCGGGAAATATCGTCTCTTTGCGGTGTGGAACCGCGCGGTCACGCCTCGCGGCGTGGCGATCGACGTAGGTTCGCCCGCCAGCGATGCGCTTGGCCGTTCAGGCATGGCAGGCGGCGTAAAGAACTTCTTTTGGGAACGCTTCGGGGCCGCACTGTTGTTCAGCTCGCTTAACGACGCCGCCTCGATCGCCGCCTCGGAAGTCTCCGACGCGGATAATGTCACGCGGGTTCCCAGCCAAGCGTCCGACACGATCTTGCGGGACACGATGCAGATTCAGCCGGTGCTTCGCATCAATCAGGGCGCGGAAGTGGGGATCATGGTCGCGCGCGATTTCGATTTCTCCAACATCTACGGCCTGCGGCTTCGGCGCGGCCAATGAGCAATACGGCTGTCCTCGAAAACGCCTTGCTGCCGCTGCGCCCTCTGCTCGCGCGTGAGGACGTAACGGAGCTGGTGATTAACAAGGCTGGCGAGGCTGCGATTGAAACGCGCGATGGGTGGTCCTGGGAGACATTGCCCGACCTCAATGAAAAGTCGCTGCTCGCGCTCGCGCGGGCAGCGGCGGCGTTCACGCATCAGGACATAAGCCAATCCACGCCGATCTGCTCCACAATCCTCCCCAGCGGCGAGCGTGTGCAGCTGGTAGTGCCACCTGCTGTGCCTGCCGGCACAGTGTCCATCACGATCCGCAAGCCATCATCGGTGACGTTGACGATGGAGGATTTCGAGCGCGGTGGGCTGTTTAGCGAGACAAAGATCGCAACCCGGCAAGTCTCGCCGCTCGATGTTGAATTGCGCGATCTGCTCGACGCAGGAAAGCACGTCGAATTTTTCCAAAAGGCAGTCCAGGGCCGCAAGAATATCCTGATTTCTGGCGCTACCGGCTCGGGAAAGACGACGCTCTCTAAGGGGCTGATCCAGCTCATTCCGCCGCATGAGCGTCTGCTGACGATCGAAGACACGCGCGAACTGGTGGTCCCGCATCGTAACGTGGTCCACATGCTCTACGCGAAGGACAAGCAGGGCACCGCGAAAATCTCTGCAAAGGATCTTCTGGAATCGGCCCTGCGTATGCGGCCTGACCGGATACTGTTGCAGGAGCTGCGCGACGGCACCGCGTTCTTCTATCTCCGCAACGTCAACTCGGGCCATCCTGGCTCGATCACGACGATCCATGCGGACTCGGCCGAACTCGCGTTCGAACAGCTGACATTGCTGGTCAAGGAAAGCGAGGGCGGCGCCGATCTGGCCCGTGACGACATTCGCAGCCTGCTCAAGCTGCTGGTTGATGTGGTCGTGCAGACCAAGAAGGTCGAAGGCCGCTTTCGCGTGACGGAGATATATTTTGATCCAGAAAACAGGCTCTAACAGGCTCGCACTGGCCCTCGTCCTCCTTCCGATCACGCTCCTGCTGATCGGCCTGCTGACCGGCACGGTGGCGTGGTTCTTCCTCAAGATGCCCGCCGCGGCTTATGATCCGCTCAAGCTCCCCGGCTTCTTCTGGTATTACCGGCATGATCCTGTCGTGACCGAAGCGCTTTGGCGAGGCGCGGTCATAGGCGTGCCGCTGCCGGTATTGCTCATGGCGATCGTCCTGCGGCCGAAAAAGAACCTTCACGGTGAAGCTCGTTTCGCGCGCGAAGGTGAAATCCGCAAGGCGGGCCTTCGCGCGAAAAAGGGCATTGTGCTCGGCCGCGTCCGCAATGGTTTTTTCCGCAACGGCTTTCTCATGGTGGGTAAGATGGAGCATGTATTGCTCGAAGCCCCTACCGGATCGGGCAAGGGCGTCGGCATCGTTATTCCCAATCTGTTGCAATGGCCGGATTCGGTTGTCGTGCTCGATATTAAGCGTGAGAACTACGAAATCACGGCGGGTTTCCGCCGCAAGGGCGGCCAAAAGGTTGTGCTGTTCAACCCTACGGACAGAGAAGGCCGCACGGCCCGCTACAACCCGCTTAGCTACATCAACAGGGCCGATCCAATTGAGGTCCTGGTCGAATTGCAGAAGATCGCGACGATGCTCTTCGTGCCCCCGGAGAAGGGCGAGGCATTCTGGACAGAATCAGCCCGCACGGCCTTTGTCGGCATTGCATCATGGATCGCGGCCAAGTCTGAACGTCCCTTCTCGTTTGGCGAGATATACCGGACCATCACGATGCCGGGGATGAAGGCATTCTTCGCCAAGGAAGCTGGCGATAGTGCGCTATCGGAAGGGTGCCGCGCCGCGTTGAGCGATTTTACGTCCAGCGCGGACAACACATTCACCGGCATTATCCAGACCGTCACCTCGAAGCTCAATCTCTGGATCAATCCCATTGTCGATCGCGCGACGGCCGAAAGCGACTTTTCCCTGACGGACCTTCGCCGCATCCCGACCTCGATCTATCTCGGCGTTTCGCCGGATGAACTCGATAGGGTCGCGCCGCTCTACAATCTGTTTTTCCAACAGCTGATCGACCTCAACACGCGGCAACTGCCCGACGAAAGCGAAAAGCTGTCCGTGCTGCTCATTCTGGACGAATTTGCGCGGCTCGGCCGCGCCCAGGTCATTGCAAATGCGTTCTCCTATGTGCGCGGCTATGGGCTTCGTCTGCTTCCCGTCATCCAGTCCCGCTCCCAGCTGCGGAATGTCTATGGTGAGCATGGCGCGGACGAAATCGTATCAAACTGCGGGGTCGAAATTGCCTTCACGCCCAAGGAGCTGCGGGTCGCAAAGGAACTGTCCGAACGCCTCGGCTATCTCGGTCAGGATGCGGAAAGCCGGTCCCTGACGATACATGGATTGCTCGCCAATCGAAGCAAGACAATCTCCGAACAGCGGCGCGCACTGATGCT
Organism: Sphingobium sp. MI1205; assembly: GCF_001563285.1. NCBI lineage: Bacteria > Pseudomonadati > Pseudomonadota > Alphaproteobacteria > Sphingomonadales > Sphingobiaceae > Sphingobium > Sphingobium sp. MI1205. Next base: position 75,526 of record NZ_CP005192.1, on the reverse strand, counting down.
CCCTCAAGAGCTGATGCAGCTGCCCGAAGACGATATTCTCGTCATCCGGGGCGGTATCCCCGTCATTCGCGGGAAGAAAATCCGCTATTTCAAGGATTCCGTTTTCCGCTCGCGCCTGACGACTGCCCCGGCAGTGCCGGCGCTGCCCAAGCCGGTCGCGCCGATCGTGCCCGTCGATGATCTGAGCGATGAAGAGCTGGCGGCTTTCAACGATTATTCCGCACTGGCCGATGACCAGGTGCAGGACATTCCCGAAGACGTTCTCGCCCTCGATCGCGACATGCCGAACCTCACGGTGAAGGACGGCAGCATGGCTTTCGATGAAATCGACTTCGACGACATTATTGGTCCCGATCCGACGAAAGAGGAATGGGAAGGTCAGCGCCGGGATCTAGTTCTAAGTGAAGGAGAAGAATATGGCCGATAACGGAGAACAGGCACCCGCAAAATCAGCAGATGCACCGGCCAAGGCGTCGGATAAAGCCGATGCGCGCCTTTTTACGGTCAGCGACACGCGAGGCGCTAAGGTATTCCAGACCTTCCCCGAAGCCATTCAGGCGTTCGCAAAATCAAATATCCACGGCGATGTGGCACTTGATATGAAAGTCGGTGACAAGCGCGTGCAGCTGGCTTGGACGTCCTGGGAGAATGATGGGTCCAACGCCGTGCCGGGCTACTACAGCCCCTCCGTCAAATCCTACCTCCAGTCGGCGGACAAGGCCACGCCCGATCAGCTGCGCGAAAAGCTGGCGGCCGCGCAGAAAGATATTGATAACTGGCCGAAGAAACCCAAGCGTGAAGCGGTGCCCTCCCCCTCGGCCGACAAGACGCTCAACATTCATGAGGGTGCGCGCGCAAAAGCCGGCCCGGAAGAAATGGCCGCACCTTCGCGGGCCGATCAGGCGGCAACGTCGAAGCCCCAAGCCAAACAGGTTGACGATAAAGCCTTGGCGCTACCGGCCCAGCTCGAACGAAAATATCTGCGCGTAGGCGACGATCTGTTTCGGAGCGGTCGCGATGAAAAGCCCGATATGTCGATCAAGGGGCAAGATGGCATCCGCATCAACAAGGACCATGCGATTGGCGATGCGGTCGCCATTGCGAAGCATAATGGCTGGCAGTCGATCCGTGTTCATGGCAGCGATGATTTCAAGAAGGCGGTCTATCTGGAAGCTGCCCGCGCCGGTGTCGCCGTCAAAGACTTCGAGCCTTCTCCCCAGCTGAAGCTTGAGGGAGAGAGGCTGGCGGCGCGCGATAAGGCCCGCGAAGCTCAAGACCCTACGAAAAGAGCGAGCATGGCAAAGCAAGACCCTACCGAATCTCGCGCGGCGGCCGAACAATTCCGCCGCAACTCTCACCGCGAGAATGCGACCGATCCGCAATTCAAGGCCGCTCAATCGCACGTCCTGGCCGCCTCAATCGAAGCTAAGACGCGCTTTCCCAAAAAGGAGGACCAGGCGCGCTACATCGAGAATGCGAAGGAAACGGTAGCCAAGCGGATCGAGAACGGTGGACCGATTCCTGCGGCCCGTTTTGAGCAACAGCGCCAGAATGAGGCTGTTCGGATAGCACGGGAGGATACCGTGCTGCGCCAGCAAGAGCGCAAGCCCTCTCGTTCGCGGTAAGAACATGATGTGGCTTTTGCGAAAAAGGCAGCGCTCATTGTCCATCCCCCGTCCTCGCTCGGATTTGCCGAAGCGAGCGCACGCGATCGAGCATCATATTGAGTACGTCCTCGGCATGATACACGCGCGAAGCATTGCGTTGTCCGATCTGAGTGAGGTTGGAAAACCTCAAGGACGACAACCCAATCCAACCGAACAGATGATTGCTGCCGTTGGCGAGGACGCACATCAAATTGCGCTCGCCGTGGAAGCTCTTCTCGAAGCATTACGCTATCAACGAAATCGCCACCGAAGGCGTATCGGGACGATCCTCGTTCTGATGATCCCGGTTCTGTTTATCGGGATGCTGGTGGGCGCAAGCTACGGAATTGAGGAAGGGCGCTCGCGCGAACGCTATGACGCCCAATTCAACACGTTGACGATGCTGCCAGAGGAAAGCCGGTTGCGATGAGCTGGCCGGTGGCAGCTGCCACCGGCTAGCGTTGTGGACCGCGTGGCCGATCCTCGTTTGCTTTCTGCGGTCCTGCGCGGCTGACGCCTTCGCGTCGTTCCTTCTCGCGCACCAGCGATGACACAAGCTGTTCGTGCAAGGTAGGCACCCGCCCCGCCCTCACGAACTCGCGCACCTGGCCTGCCAACATTCGGTCCTGATGATCCTTGCTCCGGGCGAGGCGATCTGCCGCCGCGAGGTAGATCCGCTGGGCCTGTCCCCATTGCTCGCGACTTGCGGCCATGAACGGCGGTGCCGATGCGCGGCCAAGAAAATGGTCGCGAGCCGCATTGCGGCAACGATCGCTCGTATGGGGACGCTGCGGACGCTTCCCGCGTGCGAAATCGTCTCGCGCCCGTCTGAGGGCGGTGGTCGGTTCTCTTGTTCCGACACCACGCGCGGCGCGCGGCGTGGCCTCGGCTGTAACTCCCAGCGCCCGCAATTCCTCGGCAAAGCGTTCCCGGTAGTGATGCAGGGTCTGAGGCCGTGGATTGAAGCGGCGGCCTGTGTCCCCCCGTGCGGCGACCGTCAGGTGAACATGCGGCCTGGGCGTGTCCGTGTGGAGCGCCATGACGAAATCCCATTCGTCCGCGATTTCGCTCCGCGCCACTTCCCGAACGGCCGAAAGAACCTTGTCGGGGTCTGTGCCTGCCGGCATCGAGAAAACCATGCTGACAGCTGCCACGGTCGAATTGTCGCGCCAATAGACAGGATCGCCCCAATCGCGCGCCAGCTCCGCCCGATCTTCCTTGTCAGTCAGAATGTCGCCATCTCGCGTTTCAAGCGGCACATCGCCTTTGCGGCCGATATAGTCGAGATGCGCCGCCGCATGGTTCTTTCCTTTCGGCCTGCCCGTAACCTTGACCATGACCTCCGGGGCACGGCTGACGACGCGGGCAAGCCGCGCCCGAGTGCTTCCGCCCTGGCCTGCTCGCCGCGAACTAAGCGAGCGCAGCAACATGTCAGTGCCGCGCCTGTTCGGGTCGCTGGTCAGCTTTGGTTTGAAGAGCGCGGCGAGCTGGCCCGCCTCAAAGCTGCTGTCAAAGTCGCTCACCGGGCACCTCCCAATAGACAAGATCGGCCTTTGTCGCTGCACCGATACCTTCGACGGCCGCGCCGATCGCCGCGCGCAGGTCGTTGACCTTTTGCAGCTCGCCAGCGATCTCCGCTGCATTGTCCGCCAGTGCCATCTTGTTCGCTGCGCGGGCGATCTGATTCACGTTGCGGCCGATGCGCTGCAACGCCTGACGGCAATTCAACAGCTCTTCGCGCAACTCGCGATCGACGGGCGCGGCGATGCCGATGTGTCGCCGCACAAGAGCCATGGCCCAGGTCGCAGGGGTCATGCGCCGCTCTTTTGCGCGATGGCGGATAACGGCCAGTTCGGTTTCGGTCGGCCGAAGATAAAGGCGGTGCTCGCCAGCGGCTTCGCGCTCGGCAATGGGGGCAGCTTCCATAGCCGCTCCGGACTGCCGGAGCACGGCGTCAACCAGCTGACGCATGAAGGGGCCGCGCCCTCCCCTCGTCTGCGCGAGCGCGTCGATCTTTGCGAGCTTGGCCGCCTCGATCTTGAAGCCCAGCGTCTTTTCCATGTGGGGTAGGTATCTCCCAACCGTGAAGCGCGATCCGATGGGATTGAGCGTAACGGTTAACATTAGCCGCCGCAAGGCTTATCCCGCCATACAGTAGATATTTACCCCACAAACAAAAAGCGGTGGCAACTGCCACCGCTCTAAATTCCACGTCGCCTCGATGCTGAGTGAACGTGGACGGTAAAAGCTATCAGAAGTCGAAGGTTTGGGGCGCGGCCTCGCCGTCGAACCGAACCGTGACCTGGCCGCTTAGAACAATCCCGCGACGGCCCTGAATGATGATGGCCGGTGCGTCGGTAGCCTCTTTCGGCTGACGGGGGGCGCGCGGCTTGTGATCGGAAGGATCGGCAAGCTCGGCCCCCTCCCCTTCCCGCTCGTCGTCAGCGTCCAGTTCGGGCCGCTCCCGATTGTCCGTCGCACTGGTAGCAGCTGCCATCGACGCGCGCGATTCTTGGGGCGGCGCTGGATCGTCGATCGCTTTAGCGGCACCGGCCTGCGCGCTCTCTTCATCGGGACTGCCTTGGAGCGTAGCAAGAAACTGCTCACACGCGGCGGCTGTCGGATTTTCGTTTGCTGCCACGAAATTGCGCGTTGCCTGCTCGTCCAGTTCGATCGCGTGTTTGATCGCGACGGCGGCACGCGGAGAACAATTCTTCAACGCGGCAAGAATGTCCTCGGGCAAGGTGCGCAGCGAGTAGAGCCGCTTCACTTCCGAATGCGGCTTGGCGATGCGCGCGGCTAGATCCTTTGTCGAGAGCGTGTCACTGACGCGGCTCGCGATGAAACTGACGCGCTCAGCCAGGCTTAGGGCTTGGCGTTGCTCGTTCTCAAGAAACTGGTCGAGGCCAATATCGCGCTCGGCGTCCGCCTGATCCAGAACGGTGTCGATCTGGTCGAAACCAAGCTGGCGGCACGCGCGATAGCGCCGCTCGCCGTAGCGGATGATGTAGCGACCGTTCGATGTTGGCGCGACAACGATGGGTTGTAGCAAGCCGCGGTCCTTGATGGTCGCGGCCAGTGCATCAATCTCGGCCTGGTCGAACTCCCGGCGAACCTGCGTTGGGTCTGGATCAATGTCATCGAGCGGAAGGCGCTGAAACCGTCCAGCTGCCTTGAACTCGGTATTCGCGGGGACGGCCGAAAAGTCCATCGCGTCCATATCGAAGTCGGCAAAGCTCTTCTTCGCCGGTTTGACAGCTGCCTTGCTCATGCGGCTTCCCTCTCAGCTTGATCGACAATGTAGGAGACGACTTCGCGCACGATCGGCGCGCTACGCCGCGTGTCCTTTGCCAAGCGCCAAACGGGAATTTCGAGTAACGCCGCCTCGCGCATGTGCTCGCGGTGCGGAATGGTGTGCGGCACCACATTGGCAGGAAGCGCCTGCCCAATGCGGTCCATCAGCATTTTTGAAACTTCGCTAGTTGTCTGAACGCGATTAAACACGATCCCGAACCGGGTCGCGTTCCCCTCCCCGCGCACCTTGTTTGCAAGGCTGATGCTTTGCGAGATTTCGTTGAGCGACTGACGCGCGGTTTTGTCGGGGTCCAGTGGGACCGCGACATAATCGGACGCAATCAGGGCCATGAGATTCCGGCCATCCCACGCGGGCGCAGTGTCGATCACGCAGTAGTCGTAGTGTTTGGCAAGGCCAGCACGAATGGCGCGGACATAAGCGCCGATGTGCTGGCCTTGCTGCGGGCTGTCAGTCGTCAACTCGACAATCTGCCGTGTGTTCTTGAAACAGGCCAGCGCCGGAGGTTCTTCGTTCGGCTCGAAATCAAGAATCGACTGAACCGGGCCGATCTGCTCGAACTCGGCTTTCAGCATCCCGGCACTGTGGCATTGCTTGTCCAGGTCCAGAACCACGACACGCTTGCCCTGCTCGGCCAGATGCCACGCGATATGACAGGTAAGCGTGGTCTTGCCGATGCCGCCGCGCTCGTTGGTCACTACGATTGTTCGCATTGAGAATCCCTTCAATGGCTGCGCCACGGGCTACTTGTGCCAGCGGTTGTGGGCGGCGCTGTTTCCCGATCCGAAGCGATACTGCGACTGCATATACCAAGGGTTCGGATCGTCATTCAGGTTGAGGCCCTTGCCCTTGCGGCGCGGGCCGGTCTGTTCGGTTGGCGGGTCTTTGCCGAAGAAAACGATCAGCACGAGGACGGCGACGGTTCCCACTCCGAGCCAGCCAAAAGCGAAATAGGCCGCGAGACCGACTGCAAGGACGACGATCAGCGCAATTGCCGCGATCGCAAGCCACAGGGCAAGCGATGCCCAAAGCATGACAGTCTGTAGCACGCTGGCTGCGCGCCGAAGTTTGCTGGCAATCTCACGGCGCATAGCGGCCTCCTAAGCTGTTCGGCTCTCGCCTCGCTCGGAGCCGATCAACTTAGGGAAAGGCTGCTCCCTGAAGATGTTCGGCACCTCGGTTCGCAGGGCACGCGACATACGGAGCGCCGTCAGCAAAGTGGCGTCCTGCCTGCCGTTCTCGATGGCGGCGACTGTTTCAGGTGAGACTTGAATCCTCGCTGCCAGCTCGGATTGCGTAAGTCCGGAAGCGACGCGCAAGCTCGCTACACGATTGAACAGTTTGGCCGCCACAGATGCCTCGCATAATTGAACCCTATTATTGTTAGGGTCTGTGGAAGGCATTGTCCACAAAAAAGGGTGGCCACAAGGCCGCCCGTTTTAGGAGAAAGGGGAGGGGGCTTAGTCAGCCCCGCCCCGAACCAAGATACCCAGCCCCTCAGCGATCAGGTCCACCGAGTAGCGGGTTTCGCCATTGCTCTCGTAGCTGTTCTGGCGGACCCGTCCGGTGATGTGAACCAGGTCGCCCTTGCCCAAGTCAGCGGCGCGCTCTGCCAGCTGGCGGAAGAACGTCACGCGGTTCCAGTGCGTATCGGTCTTCCATTCATCGCCGTCCTTGCGGTTGTAGTTCGCGGCGACGGAAACATGGGTGACTTTATCGGTCGTATCGACGCTGCCAACGCGACCGATGATCCGAAATTCAGCGATGTTCTGCATGGTAGTCTCCTTTGGATAAGCGTTGCTGACGGATTTTTTGCGGCGGAGCTGAGCCACGCGGGCAAGCTGAAAATGGGAGGGTCCGCTTGCGGAAACCCAAGGCCGAAGGCCGGTTTTCTGCTTGCCCGCATTAGTGGCGATGCGGAGTTCGTATCCGTCAGACAGCAACGCCCAAAGGAAACGGCCCGAGTAGATGCAGCAATTTGGACTGGCGGCGGTGGCAGCTGCCACCGGCCATTGGCGCCCATAGATCGCTGCGCTCGATCGGCGCGGCGGCGATTGGAAAAACCTGTCGCGGTTCCGCCGCTCTTTCCCTGGCTGGTAGTCCGATGACGCGGGCAGGGGACTGCCGGTGGCAGCTGCCACCGGCTTGAAGCCGAACAGAAAGGGCGATCAGCGATCCCGCTCATGGTGATTTCGTTGAGGGCTGGGTTCTTGCACCTGGGCGGCACGATGGGCCGCCCACACCCGCTTGACGGTGCTGCGGTCGCAATCGGCCAGTTCTGCGGTTTTGGCGATGCTCTTTCCCGCTTCGCGCAATGCCACAATGCGGGCGTGCGTTGCCCGATCGCCTTTGCGCCCTCCGCTGCGACCTGCGGCCTTTGCCAAGGCGATACCTTGGCGTTGTCGCTCGCGGCGATCGGTGTAATCGTCGTGGGCCATCTGCAGGGCGATCTTTAAGAGCATCGCCTGAACAGATTCGAGCACGATGCGGGCGATGCCCTCGGCGTCGGCCGCGAGGTCGGACAGGTCCACGACGCCAGGGATGGCAAGTCGCGCGCCTCGCGCACGAATTGTCTCAACCAGCTGCTCGGCCTCGGCCAAGGGAAGACGACTAATCCGGTCGATCTTCTCGGCAATCACCACTTCACCGGGTTGAAGATCGGCAATCATGCGCAGCAACTCGGGGCGGTCGGCACGGGCACCCGATGCCTTCTCCCGATAGACTGCCGCGACATAATAGCCCGCTGCCTTCGCCTCGGCCACGATGGCATCCTGCCGGCGTAAGTCCTGCGCATCGGTGCTGACGCGCAAATAAACGCGGGCGATCTGCGGCGCGAGGGCAGGGGACGGCTCAATATCAGTGGCCATCGTTTGTTGAAGCTTCCTTGCCTAGCTGGGGACCATCCGGGGGAGAAGCCAGCATGTTGGATATGCTGGCTTCTGCGCTCGCGATCGCATCGCGGATTTCATCGGCCTGCTCGCGCAGCGCCGCCAATCGGCGGTCGCGCGGCAAAATTGCCCTCAGCCAATTAGCGCGCTGCTCGATTTGAGCGATCTGTTCGGCAAAAAACTGAGCGTCGGATTTCATCCGATCAAGCTCAGCCTGCGCCACGCGTAGTTTGCGGCTCCAAGCGGAATCGCGTGCCTTCGCTCGCCTGACCTCATCCCGGTCTTGCTTGGCCTTGCGCTTCCGCTCCTGATCTAGCGCCTTTTGCAAGGCATCCAGTTTCCTGATCCGCTCGGCCTCAGCCGCTTCATCACGCCTGCGCGCGATCAAAGCATCCAGCGCCGAACGATCGTGAATGTCTATGTTGTTGCAGACCCATCTGATCCTTCGGAATGCCTTGTCCTCGATTTGGCCGATGCGGCTTGGCGACACACCGACGATCTTTGCAGTCGCGGCAAGAGTGAGCGCGGGAGAGGGGCCAAGCCCGATCCGCAAGCGGACAACCTGTTGCTCATGCGGTTCCAGCATCGCGATCAACTGCTCGACGGTTCGATGGTCGGCGATCGGCCTCTCCACATCGCGCTTTGCAAGCCGAGCTGCGAACAGCTCCATGGCCGATTTCATCGCGTCGTCCTCACCGTCCATGCAAAGTTTGAACCTCGCTCGTCCAAATATGGCGCACAATCTATACCAACTGCGCTAGGCGCGAAAGCCATGGCGCAAATAGCCGTTTGAGCAACCCTATTGCGCCATGCTGCGCGTGCCGACATTCTGCGCCTAGCGAGAAGGACGCGAACACGATGCCAACCATATACCTGAAACGAACATCGCCGTTGATGACCCAGATCGGGGCCAACATCGCTCGCGAACTAAAGAATCTAGGCATAACTCAAGGGGAGTTGTCCGAACGCTCGGGCGTTGCGGCATCGCATATTTCATACATGGTTCGCGGACAAGGCAATCCAACGCTTGCTACCTTGGAGAGCCTTGCCGATGTTTTCAGATTATCGGTTGTCGAATTATTGGCAGCGGATAGCACTTCCGATGATAAGTCCTGAAAGGCAGTCGCTTTATTTGATTGGAACAATCTATGTCCAGTAACCCACCCCACGAATTTGACCGTCTGCTACAAGATGCGCCGCTTGTGCGAGCAATGGGGGGAGCACTCTCGATGTTTGCCACGCTGCTAGCGCGTCAAGGCATTGCCGAGACGGGAGAGGTCGCAAACTTGCTGGGTATCTATGCGGTCGCGACAAGCGAAGTCCATAATGAAGAGGGCATGATTTTGGGATGCTGGGCAGCTATGATCCGCGACATAGCTGAGCAACAGCGCATAGCTGTTCGCGGCTAACCACGACGCGCATGGCGCTAGCCGTGCGTCGCCTCGATCTGCTGGGCCAACTCGGCCAGGTGATCGGGATCAAGTAGATCCTCTGCGGCAAGATCGACCGCGAAAAACTCGCGTTCGCTGGAAGGTGCGCGATCGGCAGCGAAAGCGGCCAGATAGGGCCGCGCCTCGACCGTGGCGATCCAGCGCCAGAAAGCATTACCATGACCGAATAAACCGCTCTCGAACATATCGAGCCGTGCTTGTGCGAAGTCGTTCAATTTGCGCCTCCTGACATTCGGGCGGTTCGGCAAAAAAAGGGAGGCCGAAGCCTCCCTTTGTCTTACTGGAACAGTTTGATGAAAGCGGGCGCAAGGCCGATGACTGCGAGGACGAAACCGACGCTGCCGATGACCCAAGTTTGTGCCGTCAGCTTGCTTTCGATTCCCTTGTTCGCCTCCTGAACCTTCACGGCGATATACTCCTCAATAGCCTCTACAACTTCCGCTGCGGCGTCGTCGGACAGATTAGCCGCTTTCAGTGCTCGAAACAATTTGATGTGCATCCGGTTCTCCTTCTCGTTGGTGACGGGAGACACCCGGCATGGGCACCGGCGCCGGCTGTCAGGGACCGCGACGCGGCCGCGTCAGCGGGCGGTGGGGGAGCCGATTTGCGCAGCAAATTGGGGGAACCGCCGATCCTTGAAAGCTGGCGCGCACCCATGCCAAAATGCCACGACACACAGAGAGAAGAGATTGCGCGGGGCGGGGCTCGATGCCCCGCCCCGCGCTCCATACAGCACCGAGATCATCGGTTTCGCCCAACGGGCGAAAAGGGGCGGGCTTGGCCCGCCCTTCCGGCGTCGGCCGGACTGGCCGCGCTTTGCCTTGGCCTCTAGAACCAAGGCGACAAGCTGTGGATCGAAGCACTCGCCGCGCTCGATGTTGCGGATGCCGGGACCGTTCAGCACATCCTTGATGCGATCCGCAATGATCTGCGCCAGCTCGGCGGAAACAGCCTCGATGTCGGCGCTCGTCTTGCCGATGAACATCGGGTCTTTCGGCCACATGCTCTCCGCATCGAAATGGTCCTTGTCGTTGACCGCATTCCTCAAGGCGTCGATCGCTGCATTTCCAAGCGCGCGCTCGAAAGCCAGCTGAGCGAACAGACGATGAGACATAACAACCTCCTTGTTGCCGGAATTGGCAAGGCCAAGGGGAGGGTCGCGCCGGGTCGGGTCAGGGACCGCGAAGCGGCCGCGCTAGCGGGCGGTGGGGGAGCCGATTTGCGCAGCAAATTGGGGGACCGCCGATCCTTGATGCGGCCTGGTGCGTCCCTCATGCTAGGAAGACACTGACGGGGGGATTTAACAAATCAACGCCTGCCCGAAGGAAAGACCGCTACCTTGGGGCTTCCCTCGCCCGCACCATGGCGCTGTATTCCAGCAGTGCTTGCCGATCTGGTCGGCCATCGCCTCGATCACCTGAGGGGGGATGCAGCGCGGGTACTTGTCGCCCTGCTATACGACACGGGAGGCTGATTTTTTACGGGTCCGCACCTGATATCAGGGCAAAAATATTTGGTCGGCTGCCTTCGGCAGCCGAAGGGCTTAGCAGGGGCGGGGTTTGCTGGGTGTATTGCGTCACTTGACGCCGAACGATCTTTTCTGATAGCCTTAATCATGAAGATTAGAAACGTGGTCCATAAGGGATTGCGACGGCTCATCGAGAGGGATGATGGGAGCGCGCTGCAACCCGCCGTCGTGCCCAAGATACAACGCATGGTGTCCTTCCTGCAGGATATGGAGCAGGAGGATGAGCTTCGCACCGTGCCGAGCTGGAAAGCACATCAGCTGACCGGCGACCGCAAGGGTACGTGGAGCCTGTTCGTCACGAAAAACTGGCGGATGACGTTTCGGATTGACCAGGACGAAATCGAGATCATCGACCTCGATTATGAAGATTATCATTAGGAGGTGGCTATGAACGCTATCACTGGCATTCGGATGAAGAACCCCGCCCACCCCGGCGGCTTCATCAAGCATGAAATCATCGAACCGCTGGGCCTGTCGGTCACGAGCGCGGCCGAGGTGCTGGGCGTGACGCGTGCGACGCTTTCCACGCTGCTCAACGAGCGCGCCCATCTGTCGTCGGAGATGGCATTGCGCATCGAAAAAGCCTTCGGCGTGTCGATGGACACCCTCATGCGGATGCAGAACAGCTATGACATTGCCCAGGCCCGCAAGCGGGAAGGGGAAATCAAGGTCGCGCCATTCAAGGGCAAGCCGCTCGATCCGCAGCCAGCAATGATCTGACCTAACCACGATTTACGACAATACCGCGCGACCAACGCGGGCAGGGGGATATTGAATGAAGAGTTTGCTTGAACAACTTCCGTCTATTGTGGCGGAGGGCAAGCGTGAAGCCGAGCGGGTAATCGAGCGCGCTGAAAGTAACTATCGTTTAGGTCTTCATACTCGTGAGCTGGTCGTGCCCTCGAAAGACAGCAACTGGCGCGATTTGCTCAAGGAAGCCGACAAGCCGGTAACAACGGAAAATGCAGACGAGCTTAGCCGCCTGATTTATGGCGACAATCTACTCGCCGTTGCCGCTCTTCTGTCCGGCTCTGACAATCAGCGATCCATTCGGGGGCGGGTTGACTTGATATACATAGACCCGCCTTTCGACAGCAAGATGGATTATCAAACCAAGATCAACATCTTGGGCGGAAATTTTCACCAGAAACCCACTGCGATTGAACAGTTTGCTTACTCGGATACATGGCACGATGGAACTAAGTCATATCTAGAGTCACTTGTTCCGCTTCTATATATTTTGAAAGAATGCCTCTCCCCTAAAGGTAGCATTTATATCCACCTTGGAAAGACTGTCTCAAATTACGTTAAGGTTGTTGCCGATACCGTATTCGGTGCAGAGAACTTTCACAATGAAATCACATGGAAAAGGTCGCACGCACACGGCGACACCGGACAAGGCGCGAAGCACTACGGGCGCGTGACGGAATCTATTTTCCTATACTCTAAGGGCAGCCCGATCTGGAATCCGGCATACACGGCTTACACGCCCGAAATTCTTGCTCGTGACTATAAGTACGTCGACACGGAAACTGGGGAGAAATATCGATTGATGCCTGTCGATGGCCCAGGCGGTGCTGCAAAGGGCAATCCGTTTTACGAGTTTCTCGGTGTAAAGGGATATTGGCGCTACTCAGAAACGAAGATGAAAGAGCTTTATGAAGCCGGTGAGGTAGTATTATCGTCAACGGGGAAGTCCCTTAGCCGTAAAAAGTTTTTGCGTGACGCGAAGGGAACGCCTGTCACTGAGCTGTGGGACGATGTGAACCGCATCAGTCCAACGTCGAAAGAGCGGCTCAACTATCCTACACAAAAGCCCGAGGCTCTTCTTGAGCGCATTATTTCTACGTCGTCGGAGCCTGGCTCTCTCGTGCTAGATTGCTTCGTGGGCTCCGGTACAACGGCAGCCGTGGCGGAGCGGCTTGGCCGTAAGTGGATAGCTACAGATTTGGGCAAACCTGCCTGCATGGTCGCGCGTAAGCGCCTCATCGATCAGGAAGCCAAGCCGTTCTTGTATCAGCACATTGGGGATTATCAGGTCGAACAAATGCGCTCCACGATGGGCGCGAAGTTCCGAATTGGCGATCTCGCAGAAATCGTTCTCGGCCTCTTCGGAGCGCTTCCGCTACCGGTTGAAGAGAACCCTAACAAGAACATGGGACGGCTTCACGGCAGCAAGACACTCGTGCTCGCGGACAGCCCTAACAAGATGACAGGTCTCGCCACGTTGCGGCGCGCAATCGAAATCCGCGACAACCTTATGGGGGGCTGGGATAAGGTTATCATTCTGGGCTGGAATTTCTCCCCGACCATCGGTCACGATATCGAAGCTTTGGGACAGGGCGACCGCCTTGAAGTGCTGGTGATCCCGCCCGACCTGCTCGACCGGCTCAAGAAGAAGGGCCACAAGCTCAAAGCCGACGAAGTGCGGTTTTCGTCCTTGCAATATCTCAAGCTGGGCGAAGTCAAACGCGAGCAGGCAGGGGAGGGGGAGGCTCTGTCAGTTGACATTGCCAACTATGTCCTTCTGTCGCCGGAGGCGCTTAACCTAGACGATTCCAACCGCGATAAGCTGCAGAAGGTCATTAACGCTGACCCTATGGCATTAATCGAATATTGGAGCGTCGATCCCGACTATGACGGCGAGGTGTTCCGTTCGGTTTGGCAGGATTATCGCGGCAATACCGAGAATGACGATGATCCCTATCGGGTCATCACCAAGGCCCGGCTGACCGGCCTTCCGAAGAAGGAAGGCAAGCGCCGCGTCTGCGTGCGCGTCGTCGATGTGTTTGGCTTTGAAGCCGAAGCAACGGTCGAGGTGGCATGATGGCGAGCATCAACAATCTGACTCTCGCCAAGGGGCTGACCGCCAAGGTCGAGGAGGCCAGTATAGGCTTGGAAAGTGGCGATGCACCGATCCTCGATCAGGTGTCAGAGATGACGGCCGAGCTGCTTAAATGGTGGTTTCAGGCGGAATTTCAGGATGCCCGCCAATTCAATTTCCATCCTGGGCAGCGCCAAGCCCTACTGAACGTCATCTATGCCCATGAGGTGCTTGGCATCAATACGCTGCAGGACCTCTATCAAGTGGCCGCACCGGACGTGATGCTGGCAAGCGCCCGCGATTCCGAAGTGATCCGCGCGCCAAAAAACGCCTATCCGAAATACTGCCTTAAAATGGCGACGGGCACCGGCAAAACATGGGTGCTGCAGGCGCTCATGGTTTGGCAGATTCTGAATGCCAACCGCGCACCGGACAGCGGCCGATATACCAAGAACTTCCTTGTCGTGGCTCCTGGCCTGATTGTCTATGACCGCCTGCTCGATGCGTTCATGGGAAAAGAGCGCGACGGCAAGCGCGATTTCACGATCTCTGACCTAGCCATTTTCCAGGAACTATTCATCCCCGATGCCCATCGGGACGAGGTGTTCCGGTTCGTGCAAGGTGCCGTGTGCGCCAAGGAAGACATTGGCCGGAAGGTCACAGCGGGCGGCATCATTGCGATCTCCAACTGGCACGTTCTCTCGGAAGAGGGCGAACCTCTCGAAGATGAAGATATCGACGCGCCGGGGCGGGTAGCCGACCCGAAAACTGTCGTCCAGAGCATTCTACCCCTGACACCTGGGACAAACGCGGGCAACGACCTCAATGTGCTCAACCGGCGCTTCGAGCGCGGCGGCATCCTCTCCTACCTCAAGGATTTGCCCGCGCTAATGGTCTTCAATGACGAAGCGCACCATATCCATGAGTTCAAGCGGGAAGGCGAGGTGACGGAGGTTGAATGGCAGAAAAGCCTCAACCTGATCGCGGAGCCGAAGGCGAGCCGCTTCGTCCAAGTGGACTTTTCCGCCACGCCTTACAATGAGGTGGGCACCGGCAAAAATTCCCGCAAATCCTACTTCCCGCATATCGTCGTCGATTTCGACCTCAAGACCGCCATGCGGGCGGGGCTGGTCAAATCGCTCGTGCTCGACAAGCGATCTGAAATCGGGGCGCTCAGCAACGATGAGCTGGATTTTAAAGCCGACCGCGACGAGAACGGCAACCCGATGTTGTCGGAAGGTCAGCGTATCATGTTGCGCGCGGGCCTTACCAAGCTGCGGAAGCTGGAAACCGATTTCGCCGCTCTCGCGCCGGAAAAGCACCCGAAGATGCTGGTCGTCTGCGAAGACACCACCGTCACGCCCCTTGTCGCGGAGTTCATGCAACTCGAAGGCTTGTCCGATGACGAGGTGCTGCGGGTCGATTCCAACCGAAAGGGCGAACTGAAACCTGATGAATGGAAGGTGCTGCGCGAGCGGCTATTCGACGTTGACCGGCACCAATCGCCCCGCGTGATCGTCAGCGTCCTGATGCTGCGCGAAGGGTTTGACGTGAACAATATCTGCGTCATCGTCCCCCTGCGTGCGTCGGGTGCCGGCATTCTCCTTGAACAGACAATCGGTCGCGGCCTGCGCCTGATGTGGCGCGGCAACGAATACGACGATATCAAGCGGGAGAACCGGCAGCTTATCCGCACCGGCAAGACTCCCAACAACATGATCGACATTCTATCGATTGTCGAACATCCGGCCTTCCAGAGCTTCTATGACGAACTGATCCAGGAAGGTTTGGCGGCCGAGGCGGATGACGAGGACGACACCAACACTACGTCCACCGGCGACCTTATGTCGGTCGGCCTGCGCCCTGGATTTGAAGAGTATGACTTTGCGATTCCGTTCATCCTGCGCGAGCAGGTGGAGGAGCTAGAGGATACGCAGATTGAGCCGTCCGCGCTTGCTCCCTTCGGGGCGTTCAACCTCGATCAGCTCAAAAGCCAGCTCGGTCACGGCGAAAAATTCCACTCGGAAGACGTGCAGGCAAAAACGCGGTTCGGCGATTATCGCGTGCATGGCGGTGTCATGACCGCGACCGGCTATAATGATTACCTGGCGCGCATCACGCGCCGCATTACGGAGGCCGTGACGCTGACCGATACGACGGCCAGCTCCAAGGCATTCGCTAACGCCAGCAAGTTCCCTTATATCCAAATCAATCGCGCCGAGCTGGCCGAGGGGATCGACCGCTTCGTAAGGCACCACCTGTTCAAACAGGATTTCGAGCCGCTGCATGACGAGAATTGGCGCGTCCTGCTGCTCGATCCCGTCACGGAACATATCATCAAGGTATGGGCGCGCGCGATCCTTGAAGCCGAGGATAGTGTGATCGTCGCCGATGCCGAGGTAGCGCATCGTCGGCTGTCGGAAGTCCCCAAGCTCGCCATGCGCGCTGGTTCGTCCCTTGCGGTCGAGAAATCCATTTACGAGCGGCTGCCTTATCCGTCACGCAACGGTGGCTTGGAACAGGCTTTCATGGAAACTTGCGAGCGGGACGCAAGCGTCGATGCCTTTTGCAAGATCAACGAGCAAAAGCATACCTTCGCGCGGCTCCGCTATATCAAGGAAGACGGTCTTCCGGCTTTCTACTCGCCGGATTTCTTCGTCAGGGCGGGCGATTCCATCTACCTCGTCGAAACCAAGGCGCAGGGACAGCTTTCCAGTCCCAACGTCCTGCGGAAACGACGGGCAGCCGTTGCATGGTGCGACCGGATCAATGCACTGGCTCCCGAACAGCGCAGCAATGCAGACTGGCATTATGTGCTTCTCGGCGAAGAAACATTCTATAACTGGCGGGACAAGGGCGGTTCAGTCGCCGAACTCCTAGCCTACTCACGTCTGCGCCCTGTCGAAGACAAGGGGCAGGCCAAATTTGTATTCTAGGGGGACGGATGGACAAGGGCGCGCACTTTTATCGGTGTGATTTTCAGGTTCACACTCCCCGCGATCTTCGCTGGACGGGTCCTAACGCCACCACCGACGAGGAGCGCACCGCTTATGCAACTAAGCTGGTGGCGGCGTGCCGCGAGCGTGGAATCCAAGCAATCGCGATAACCGATCACCATTGCATGACGTTTGTGCCGTTTATCCGGCAGGCAGCTGCGGAAGAAACCGGACCCGATGGCGCCGACTTGGCAGACAGTGCGCGTCTTGTCGTATTTCCCGGCATGGAATTGACGCTGGGCGTGCCCTGCCAGGCAATCGTGATTTTTGATGCTGATTTCCCGAACGACTTTCTGCCCAACGTGCTGACTGCCTTTACGATCAACCAAAATGGACCTGAGCATTCCAAGATCGTGGAGGTTCAGCGACTTGACCATGTGCAGAGCTTGAAGCAGCTCAAGGATGAGCTGGATAAACATAGCTTTCTGCGCGACCGATATACAATCTTTCCCAACGTATCGGGGGAAGGCCAGTTTTCGTTATTGCGTAACGGCATGGCTGGAAAATATGCAGAAATGCCGTGGGTTGGCGGTTATACCGATGGGGAATTTGCCAAACTCAAGGACGGCCCGAGGAATATTCTATCAGGTCGAGAAAAGGCATGGGGCAATAAGCGCATTGCCTGCATCCAAACGTCAGATAGCCGACGTGACGATCATACCACCCTCGGCACACCTTCCACTTGGATCAAATGGGCAAGGCCTTCGGCCGAAGCGCTGCGGCAAGCATGCCTGGCGCAGGAATCCCGT
Source organism: Sphingobium sp. MI1205 (assembly GCF_001563285.1). Taxonomy (NCBI): domain Bacteria; kingdom Pseudomonadati; phylum Pseudomonadota; class Alphaproteobacteria; order Sphingomonadales; family Sphingobiaceae; genus Sphingobium; species Sphingobium sp. MI1205. The sequence continues at coordinate 58,131 of NZ_CP005192.1, read as the reverse complement.
ATCGGGCTCGATGCGCCTCGTGTTCCTGAAACATACATTGCAAACCTTAGTGTCAGCAATTCCAGCTTCCTTGGCCCCGTCGATCTGGCACTCAATCCTCAATATAGCGCCCTGATTGGTGGGCGAGGCACAGGGAAATCCACGGTTCTGGAATACGTCCGCTGGGCGCTTTGCGATCAACCGCCCACCGACGACATGGATGATGCGCCGAACTATCAGGCACGTCGCTCTCGCCTGATCGACAAGACATTGCGGCCGCTCAATGCAACGGTTCAAGTCACCTACATTCTGAATGGTGTGCCCCATTTGGTTCGTCGCTCAAGCGTCGATGGCACTGTTCAGATGAAAATCGGGACAGGCGAATTGCGCCCCTGCACCGAGGAGGAGGTGCGCGCGTTGTTGCCGATTCAGGCATACAGCCAGAAGCAGCTCAGCGACGTGAGCGTGCGGGTGGACGAGCTGACGAGGTTCATCACCGCCCCTATCAAAGGCGATCTTGACCGCTTAGAACGCGCAGCTACCGACCGCGCCAATAGAATCAAGGAATCTTATGCAACGCGGCAACGGTTCCGGGAACTGTCCAAAGTCCTGAGTAACCGCCTCCTGGAAGAGCAGTCGATCACCGAGCAAGCCAATGCCTTGCGCGCGTCGCTGTCCGGCCTAAGCGATGAGGATCGTCAGCTTCTTGAGCAGGGTAAGGACTACTCAGCGGCCAATGCCCAAATTGGGGCATGGCGAGCCGGTGCCGGAACTGTCCATCAAAAAGCGGAAGAGCTGCGTAAAATTGTCGAAGGACAGATTGCATCTCTGCAGCCATCACCTGACAAGCCCGCCGAAGAGCGCGAGGTGCTGGAACAGGCCCGAGCGGCATATGGGCACCTTTTAGAATCGGCATTGTCATCCCTCTCCACGCTGACGGTGACGGCAAAGTCGATAACCGAGCCACAGCCTGATGCGGCTTCCGGTGATCCGTGGAGTGAATGGGATAACCACCACAAGGGATTTCAGGACAAGTATAATGCTGCCGTGCAGCGCTCGTCCTCCCACGGGGAGAAGCTGCAGCAGCTTGGCTCACTAGAGGCCAAAGTGCGCGAACTGTCGGAAGAGGCCACGCGGACACGGGAGCTTCTAGCAACCCTCGCCTCGGCCGATTCCAACTATATTTTGGCCCGCGATGAATGGCTTGCGGCACAAGCCGAGCAGGATGCTCTTGTTGAAAAGGAATGCACCGAACTTACGGCGCGATCAGGCGGCGCAATCCGGGTTAGCGTGAAGCGGCATGCTGACAGCACCGCATTCGTAGAAACGCTGCGCCAAGGTCTTTCAGGGTCTCGCGTCCAGGGTAACAAGGTTGAGGCGCTTGGCCAGGCAATCACCAGCGCCGCCAATCCGGCGGCGGCATGGCTGCAGGTTTTGGACGATCTGGAGAAGATCGCCGACCATGATCCTGGACATTCCCCTGCCGAGGCGCGGCCACAAGCGCCGTCGCTGGTGGCGGCAGGGCTGACTTCCAACGATCTTGATCGCATGTGCCAGACTTTGCAGCCGGAAGTGTGGCTCACGCTTTCCCTGACACCGATTGCCTCGGTGCCGATCTACGATTTTCGCGCACGCGAGGGCGAATATATCCCCTTCGAGAACGCATCTGCTGGGCAGCAAGCAACCGCTTTGCTGAAAACCCTGCTCAATCAGCCTGGGCCGCCGCTCATCATCGATCAGCCCGAAGAAGACTTGGACAACCCTGTTATGCTCGAAATCGTCGAGCAACTTTGGGAAGCAAAGCGCCTCCGGCAGATCGTTTTCGCTAGCCACAACGCCAATCTCGTCGTGAATGGCGACGCTGAATTGGTAGCGTGGTTTGGCTATCGCGCCGCAGGTGACGAGTCACGCGGGACGATCCAAGGCGAGGGAGCTATCGACATTCCCGATGCGCGTGAAGCGATCAAGCGCATTATGGAGGGCGGCGAAAGCGCGTTCAGGCTGCGCCGCGAAAAATACGGCTTCTAGTCAAAATCCTTCCTTGCTGGCGGGCATGACCGCAACGCATATCTGCGGCCCGCCGCTTGTCAGAACTGTTCTGGAAACCCGCTTCGCAAAAGCGACTGCCGGCGACAGGTTTGGAGAACCCATTGGCAGGAGCCCCGTTTGCAAGCGCCTACAGCTACAGGATGGGATTTGCTTGTATTGTGGCCCCAAGGAGACAGGCTATGGACGACGCTACTGATACCGCCGCTGCAATGACCGATGCAGAATTGGTCGCACGCTGGGACCAGGTGCAAGACCCGGAAAATCTCACGCCGCTTGAACAGGCTATCATTGATGAAATGGAGCGGCGCGAAGTCGATTTCTGAACGCCTGCGCTAGTCTGTCAGCGCGCGATAGGAATATCCTTGATCCGGGTCGTCCATGCGGGGCTTTTCTGGCTGCGCTTGGTATCGAAAGCCTTGGGACCGTGGCCCTGCGCGGCCAGCATGATCGTATTGCGCCCAAAGCGGCTGTTGAGGCCGTCCATCGCGGCCAGTAGCGCGGGCGCGCGGGGATCGGCCACGGCGAACAGGTCGGCTTGGCCGTGCCCCTGCGGGGTCAAATCCTCCAAGAGAACGCCGCATTTCGTATAGACGCCCCCCGGCTGAAACATCGCCTCGGTCATCTGCCCGACAATCCGGAGGATGATGCGCGGGTCGTTGGTCGGCGGCGATAGCCGCGCCGATCGCGAAGCCGATGGCGGATTAGGCCGATAGCGCGATCCATGGGCAAAGGCGATCAGGCGGCTCGCAACGAGGCCCTGGGCGCGTATCTTCTCGGCGGCGCGCGCAGCGCGCCGCGCCATTGCTTCGCGCAATTCTTCCAGCGTCTTTACCGGCTCCCCAAATTGCCGGGTGACGGCGGTGTTCTTCAAAGCGTCGGGTTCAAGTTTGAAATCGACGCATTCGATCCCGTTAAGCTCCCGCACTAGGCGTTCCAGCACAACCGATCCCACGTCGCGCGCGACCGCTGGCGGCATCGCGGCCAGGTCAGCGGTTGTCCGAATGCCAAGGGGGCGCAGGCGCGCTTCCAGCGCGCCGCCGATGCCCCAAACCTCGCCAACCGGCCATTTCTCAAAGAGGCGGCGGCGCAACTCGGTATCGTGAAGATCGACCACGCCGCCCCATACCTTTTCGGTCGCCTTGGCGAGCGCATTGGCGACCTTCGATAGTGTGCGGGTCGGGCCAAGGCCGATCCGGGTCGGCAGGCCGACTTGGCGCAAAATATCCTCGCGCAGCTTGTGCGCGGCCTCTACGTCGCCAAGTCCGCTCGGCAAGGTCGGCGCGCGGTAGAAGCTCTCATCAATCGAGTAGATTTCGACGGTATCGGAATGATCGGCAATCACGGCATTGAAGCGGCGATTTAGGTCCGAATAGAGTTCGTAATTGCTCGATCGCAAACGCATTCCGTGCCGCTCGATCCGGTCACGAATTTTGAAAACCGGCTCACCCATGCGGACGTGCAAAGCCTTTGCTTCTTCGCTGCGCGCCACTGCGCAGCCATCGTTGTTCGAGAGAACAAGGACAGGCACGCCGCGTAGCGACGGGTCGAATAGCCGCTCGGCGCTGACGTAAAAGTTCTGCACGTCCACGATGCCATGAGTCATCGGAAGTGGCCTAGCGGCGGAAATCGCGAACGCTGGATCGCACAACGCCCCATATCTCGATGCCTTCGGCGCTGGTCGGTTCATAATGTAGATGCCGGTTCCGGGCCTCCAACATCATGCCGCCCTGACGGCGAGCAAGCTGGCGGCAGACAAAACCGCTATCCACGATTGCGATGACGATATGGCCTTCAACGGGCCGGGTGTCCCGGTCCACGACAACAACATCATCGTCATAGATTCCGGCTTCAATCATGCTGTTGCCGCTGATCCGAAACACAAAGCTGGCAGCTCGGTCGAGCCGTAGCAGCTCGATCAGGCAAATGGGGGGCGTTTGCGGGAGGGGGCGGAATCCTACGCCAAGCTCGCCCAGATAGCCGGCGCGAGATCTTACTTGTTGCTGCCTTCTACGGTCGCGCCAGAAAGGCGACGGCTCAGTTCTATCCGGCGATGGCTACGCATTTTGAAGGTGTCTGGCCCAACGCGCCGATACTCAATGAAGCCGAGAGAACGCCAAAATCGCTCTGCCGCTTCATTCGCTTCCAGCACGGCCAACCGAATCTCTGTGGCACCTCTCGCAGCGGCCCAGCTTTCGACCGTCGAGTAAATTGAGCGTCCGACGCCACGACCACGCTGTGCGGCATCTACGATCATGAAGCCGAGATACCATGTGCCATCACGCGGATAATCGCGGAGGATGGCCGCGATTGCATATAGGCCGCCAGGCCCCTTCCATCCCAGGACAGCTTGATTGTGGGCGCTCTTTTCGGGCGGCACATCGGAGAAAAGCTCGCGAGCATCGTCCAGCGTGGGCGCGGCCCCGTCCTGCAACAGGAAATAGTCGCTGCAACGGTTGTACAGGTCTGCAACGTCTGCGGCGTCCGCTTGGGTAAGTTTGATCGGGGCTCCCGTCATCATCATCGCGTTTTGGCAGCAAGCACGCGCTGACCGTAATCCCGGAGTTCCCCGTTGGGACCGACATAGCGGTAGAGAGTGACGCGCTCGATCCCGAGTTCCTTGCAGAGGTCGGAAACGGACGTGTCGCGTTGGGCCATAGCAGCCTGAGCGAGCCGCACCTGGGCCTTGGAGAGGGCGAACTTGCGGCCACCCTTGCGTCCCCGCGCGCGGGCAGCGGCCAGGCCAGCCATGGTGCGCTCGCGGATCATATCCCGCTCAAACTCCGCCAGTGTGGCAAAAATGCCGAACACCATCCGGCCCGATGGCGTCGTGGTGTCGATCTGCGCGCCCTTGCCGGTGAGCACCCGCAGACCGATACCGCGATCCGACAGATTCTGCACCGTGCTGACCAGGTGGGTGAGCGTTCGGCCGAGCCGGTCGAGCTTCCAAACGATGAGGACATCGCCGTCGCGCAACGATTTCAGGCAGGCGGCAAGACCGGGGCGATCATCACGGCTACCGGATGCACGATCATCATAGATGGCTCTGTTGCAAAGATTGGCGGCAGTCAGAGGTAGGCTGTCGCTCTGCGCCGATCAGGCGGCTGCTGCGAAATGGTGGTTGAGCATGCCCATGGCCTCCGTCAGCGCCGAGGGCCCAATGCCAAAAGCTCTCTCCACAAGGCGCACCTCGCCCCTGATGCCGGGCTGCAGGCACCAGGGGCGAGCCTGTCCTTTGCGCAGGGCTCGCATGACTTCGAATCCCTTGATCGTGGCATAGGCCGTGGGGATCGATTTGAAACCGCGCACCGGCTTGATCAGTATCTTGAGCTTTCCGTGATCGGCCTCGATCACGTTATTGAGATACTTCACCTGCCGGTGGGCCGTCTCCCGGTCCAGCTTTCCTTCGCGCTTCAATTCGGTGATCGCTGCACCATAGCTCGGCGCTTTGTCGGTATTGAGCGTGGCAGGCTTTTCCCAGTGCTTCAGGCCTCGCAGGGCCTTGCCCAGGAACCGCTTCGCTGCCTTGGCGCTGCGGGTCGGCGACAGGTAGAAATCGATCGTGTCGCCCCGCTTGTCGACTGCCCGGTACAGGTAGGTCCACTTGCCCCGCACCTTGACGTAGGTTTCATCCAGGCGCCAGCTCGGATCAAAGCCACGCCGCCAGAACCAGCGCAGCCGCTTCTCCATCTCCGGGGCGTAGCACTGGACCCAGCGATAGATCGTCGTATGGTCGACCGAAATGCCGCGTTCCGCCAGCATTTCCTCAAGGTCGCGATAGCTGATCGGATAGCGACAATACCAGCGCACCGCCCACAGGATCACATCACCCTGGAAATGGCGCCACTTGAAATCCGTCATCGTTCCGTCCGTCCAATCTCCGCCAAGCATGCTCAAGCTTCACGATTTTTGCAACAGAGCCGTGTTGACCGAGCGCGGCCGCGCCTCGCGCTTCTCCTGCAATTACCACAACTGGGTCTACCGCAACGACGGCAGCCTGATGGGCGTGCCAGACGAGGCGAACTTCTTCGATCTCGACAAGAAGAAATGCGGCCTCGTGCCGATCGCCACCGATGTGTGGGAAGGCTGGATATTCCTCAACCACCAGAAGCAGCCCGAAGTCAGCCTGCAGGAATTCCTTGGAGACTTCGGAACGCGGTTTGCCGGGGTTTCTTGGGAAAATACGGATACGTCACTCTATTTCGAGGCGCATCTCGATGCGAACTGGAAAGTGCTGGCCGATGCCTTTTCGGAAACCTACCATATCCCTTCGATCCACCCGGCGACGATCGGCAAGACTTTCGCCAGCGCGGTCAATCCGCATTCCCGCCCGCTCGATGCACGCTTCTGGGGACCACACCGCCAGTTTTCCACTTTCGGCAATCCGGACTACGCTCCGCCCGAAGATGCGATGGTCGAAAAGATGGCCTATGCGAACCGCGATACCGGCAACGTGCTGGGTGCCGCGGAAACGGCGGGGATGACCGAGTATCTCGATCATCCCGCGATCAATCCCAAGCAATCGAAACACTGGGCGCTGGACATCGCCGTCGCTTTTCCCACGCTGCACATAAACCTTTCGCCCGGCGGTTTCTGGTCGCACAGGTTCTGGCCGATCAGCGTCAATCGCACGCGGTGGGAAGCCGAGTTTCATGTACCCAAGCCACTGACCGGGCGGGAAAAGCTGCAACAGGAACTCTATATCACGCGCATCGCGGAAATCCTGCTGGAGGGGGTGACTGCACGAAAGTGACTTATCTGCACGCTAAGAGCGAACGGACCGGGAACGCTGGGACTTTGTGTTCTTCTCCGTGGCTTCGAGGGCTTTGTAGAGGGCGGTTTTGCCGATCTTGAGGCGCGCGGCGGCCTCGCGAACTGTGAGGCCGGAAGCGATATGTTCGCGCGCCTTGCGGAGCTTGTCAGGTGTGACCACTGGCCGCCGCCCACCGGGGCGACCTCGCTCGCGAGCGGCCTTGAGGCCTGCATGGGTGCGCTCCCGGATCAGATCGCGCTCAAACTGGGCAAGCGAGCCGAAGATGTTGAACACCAGCATCCCGCCCGAAGTGGTGGTGTCGATGTTCTCGGTGAGCGAGCGGAACCCGATACCTCGCGTCGCTAGCTCGCCGACCTTCTCAATCAGATGGCTCATCGAGCGCCCAAGACGGTCGAGTTTCCAAACCACCAGCGTGTCGCCGCTGCGCAGATAGGCGAGCGCCTCGGCCAGGCCGGGCCGATCGGCTTTTGCACCAGATGCGTGATCGTCGAATATCCGGTCGCACCCGGCCGCGTTCAGCGCGTCGAGCTGGAGTGAGAGCTTCTGGTCTGCCGTCGAGACGCGCGCATAGCCGATCAACGCCACATGCAGCCCAATCCTGTCCGTTTTCCCATCATTATCTGATCTTGTCCGAATCGCCGTTATAGGTCCAGAGTTAACGGACATATTCCTGCTGGCCGCCAGAGGACCGTCTGACGGACAAGGACGCGGAAGGAGATAGTGCTTGGCGAGACGGCGACTGGTGAGCGCGGAAATCTGGGCAGGGCATTATGGCGCGCCGCTCGATGAGCGCGAGATTGCGCGGCACTATACGCTGACCGGTGACGACCTGGAAATTGTCGGCCGCCGTCGCGGCGATGCCACCCGGCTCGGCTACGCGATGCTCCTACTCTATATGAGATGGCCTGGCCGTGCGCTGGAAGCGGGTGAAGTCCCGCCCGCTCCTGTGCTCGCCTATGTGGCGCAGCAACTCGGCGTCGCGCCCGAAGCCTTCGCGGACTATGCCCATCGGGACCAGACCCGTCGCGAACATCTCGTTGAAATCCGACGATCGCACGGGTTCAGGATTTTCGACCGCAAGGCTTTCCACGAAGTTGTCGCATTCTCGATCCCGATCGCACAGACCATCGTCCACCCCGGCCAGATGGCGGGGGTCATCGTTGACGAACTTCGGCGCCGGCAGATCCTCCTGCCTTCTTCATCGGTTCTCGAAGCGGTACTCCGGCGTGCTCGCCAGCAGGCCGAACAGCTTACCTATGAAGTGCTCACGAACGGCCTGCGGCCCGATACGCTGCAGGGGCTGGACGATCTGCTGGCCCGACGAACAGGGCAAGCCGCGACATGGCTATCCTGGCTGCGCAATGCACCACAGTCGCCGGCAGCGCGCAACATCCTACGCCTGATCGAACGGCTCACTCATATCCGCGCGCTGGATCTCGATCGCGCCCGTGCCGACATGATCCCGGCTTTGACTTTTGACAGGCTGGCGGACGAAGGCAGCCGGATCACACCCCAGCACCTTGGCGAACTCAATGCCCTGCGCCGCCATGCGACGCTGGCGGCGCAGGGCATCCGTCTTGAGGAAAGCCTGACCGATGCCACCCTGACGATGTTCGACAAGCTGTTGGGCAGCATGTCGCGTCGCGCCGAGAACCGGACCCGTGACAAAGCCCTCAAGACGGTGCGCGAGTTGCAAGGCCATCTCCGGACGCTCACAGGGTCTTGCCGCATTCTCATCGAAGCGCGCACCAACGGTGTGGACTCTCTGGCGCAGATCGAGGCGCTGGATTGGCAGCGCTTCGCCGTGGCGGTCGCGCGGGCCGAAGTACTCGGGCGACCGGAAACCGTCGATCGCACCGCTGAATTGATCGAGCGGCATCGCACGGTGAAGCTCTTTGCCGGTGCCTTTCTCAACACCTTCGAATTTCGCGGCGCCGGTGCGGTGCAGGGACTCCTGTCGGCGCTTACCATCATCGCGGAGCTATACCGGACCGGCAAACGGCGCTTGCCTGATCGCGTGCCGCTGCGCTTTGTGCCCTCCGCATGGCGGCCGTTCGTCCTGCGGGACGGCATCGTCGATCGCGCCGCCTATGAACTATGCGCCTTGTCCCAGCTACGGGAGCGGTTGCGAGCGGGAGACATATGGGTCTCGGGAAGCCGCCAGTTCCGCGATTTCGATAGCTACCTCATCCCGCCGGCCACCTTCGACGCGCTTCGCGAGAAGGGGCCGTTGCCGCTCGCCATCGAAACGGACTTCGATCGTCATATCGAGGAAAGGCGCGCCAGGCTCGACACGGCGATCGAACAGGTGACGGTCCTCGCCCGACAGGGCGAGCTGCCCCAGGTCAGGCTTGACGAAAGCGGCCTTATCATCTCGCCGCTGAAAGCGGCAACGCCACCCGCCACCGAGATTGCCCGTCGCGCTGCCTATGACCGACTGCCGCGCGTGAAGATCACCGATCTCCTGCTTGAGGTCGATGCCTGGACCGGGTTCAGCGAATGCTTCATCCATCGGCGTTCGGGCCGGGAGGCCGACGACCGCAATGCGCTGCTCACCGTCATCCTTGCCGATGGCATCAATCTCGGCCTCACACGCATGGCGGAAACCTGCCGAGGCGCAAGCCTGCGCCAGCTCGCCCATCTCCACGACTGGCACATCAGCGAGGCCGCCTATGGTGAAGCGCTGGGAAGGCTGATCGACGCCCATCGCGCCATGCCGCTCGCCGCGCTGTGGGGAGACGGCACCACCTCGTCGAGCGACGGACAGCAATTCCATGCCGGGGGCCGTGGCGCCGCAATCGGCGACATCAACGCGCGCAGCGGCAACGAACCGGGCGTTGCCTTCTACACCCATGTCTCGGATCGATATGACCCCTTCGCGACCCGGGTAATCGCGGCGACCGCCGGCGAAGCTCCCTATGTGCTGGATGGCTTGCTGTATCAGCAGACCGGCCTGACAATCGAGGAGCACTACACCGATACAGGCGGTGCATCGGACCATGTGTTCGGCCTTATGCCCTTCTTCGGCTACCGCTTCGCGCCGCGCCTGCGCGACATCAAGCAGCGTCGTTTGCACCTCCTTCCCGGCCAGGAAGCCGGCCCCTTGCTTGCCGGCATGACGGCCGAACCGATCGCATTGGGTCATGTCGCGGCGCATTGGGATGAACTGCTGCGGTTCGCCACATCGATACGCACCGGCACCGCCACCGCTTCGGCGATGCTTCGCCGCCTGTCCGCCTATCCGCGACAGAACGGACTGGCCCTCGCGATGCGCGAGCTGGGCCGCCTCGAACGCTCGATCTTCATGCTCGACTGGCTGCGCGACATTGATCTGCGCCGGCGTACCCAGGCGGGCCTCAACAAGGGCGAGGCCCGCAACGCGCTCGCACGCGCGCTCTTCTTCAACCAGCTCGGCGAATTGCGTGATCGGCGGTTCGAGAACCAGACCTATCGCGCCTCCGGCCTCAACCTGCTCGTCGCCGCCATCATCCTGTGGAACACCCGCTATCTCGAAGTGGCGCTGGCTGATATCGGCACGCCCGACGAAATCGCACGTCACGTCGCGCCATTGGGCTGGGAACATATCTCGCTCACCGGCGACTATAGCTGGAATGTTGAAGATCGGCCCGATCCGGATGTCCTGCGGCCACTGCGCGCCATCAGTTCGTTGCTCGCCGCGTAACGTTCACCATACGTTCGCGCTTAGCGTGCGGATGCGTCACTTTCGTGTAGTCACCCCTGGAGGACGTGACGAACACCGAACGCACCCAGCGCGGCATCGAGGCCGGCGCATACGATACGATGCAGTTGCAGGATGGCGAAGTACAGATCCGCCACAACCTTCACCACGTCGATCGCTGGGTGAACGCCAGGACCGTGCGCGAAGCGCTGGGCATCTGACAGGCAGCGCCCTTCACTTGCCCGTCAGTCAAAAATGGGGTCCTCAATGTCCGGATTGGAGCAACGCAGCTATATCGTGACGGGCGCAGGCGGCAGTATCGGCCGCGCTGCCGCCCTTATTCTTGCCCGTCGGGGCGCGAATGTGGTTGTCGCCGATATCGTCGAAGCCGCAGCCGAGGAAACGGTCAGACTGATACGCGCGGAAGGTGGCAACGCCGTCTACAGCCATTGCGACGTCAGTATCGAGGACAACGCGTGGTCGACCGTGGAACTCGCCATCACCGAATTCGGTCGCCTTGATGGCGCATTCAACAATGCGGGGCTGCCGCCGGTCAACGTGCCGCTTCATCAACTGACGAGCGCCGATTTCCAACGATCCCTGGATATCAACGTGCTCGGCGTTTTTCATTGCATGAAACATCAGATCGCAGCGATGCTGAAAGCGGGGAGCGGCGGTTCGATCGTGAACACGGCGTCGGTTGGCGGCACCGTCGCGATCCCCGCACATGGCGAGTACATCGCAGCCAAACATGCCGTTATCGGGCTGACGCGGATCGCTGCCGTCGATTACGGGCAACAGGGAATCCGCGTGAACGCAGTTCTACCGGGCGCTATCCGCACTCCGATGCTGATGTCGGTGATCGAGAACGAGCCTTCGCACGCGGAATTCCTGAAAACCGCCCACCCGATCGGTCGATATGGCGAACCGGCGGAGATCGGCGAAACGGCAGCCTGGTTGCTGTCGGATGCCTCTTCGTTCGTCACCGGCGCCGCCATTGCTGCCGATGGCGGCTACACCGCAATCTGAACTGCCAGAACCGTTGGGAACCGGACTATGAGCGCAATACGAATGATGGCGGTCTTCGCACGGAGAGTGGGAATGACGCCTCAGGCGTTTCACGATCACTGGCGCTATCCCCACGGCTCGCTGGGACAAGGCATCCGGATTATCAAGCGCTATGTCCAGAGCCATCAGGTCGACGTCGATTTCCTCGATGCCGATCAGAACCGCTACGAAGGCATCGCCGAAGTCTGGTTCGACAGCGAAGCGGACGCTGCCGCCTTCGTGACCGATCCTGATTATGTGGCCTATGCGCTGAAAGATGAGCCGAATTTCGTCGACATGGACAACTTCTTTGCCGTTTTCGCACGCGAAGAGGTTCTCAAAAGCCGCGCCGAAGCGCTGCGCGGTGACGAGGCGGCCTATAACTGGTCGATCGACCGACGACCGAACTTCGCCAAGCTTACCCAGGTGGTGTTCGAGGAAGGCGGCACGGCCTGGGCCGGAGACGACGATTTCGCACTTGGCGAGCGTCTTGGCGCATTTCGCCATACCCGGTGCCATCCGATCGAAAAGCTCGTCCTCCCCGGCCCCTCGGTGATCGGTGTGCGCGAACTTTATTGGCCGACGCGGACATTGGCAGAACAGGGCATAGCTGCAGCAGGTGACGCTTTCCATGCGCTGTTTAGCCGAGCGCCAAAGGCACAAACGATCTTCTCGATAAGTGAGCGCTACGTCTGACGGTGCAGGTTAACCGCCCCTGCGCCTCAAGACGCTTCTCAACCAGACGCCGCTCCTGCGCAGCCCATGGTAGAGCCAGAATGCGATCCATACCGAGCTTCAGCGGCCCTTCCAGGCGCTTCTGCAAATAGCGGCCGATCTCGAACGGGTTAGTCTTCGCCTGCCCTTCCACCACGGTCTTGCCGTCGGGATCGAGAACACAGATGCTCGTGCTGCGCTGGCTGACATCCAGACCCACGCTGTATGTTGCTTCGTGCCGGATAGGCGAGCCGTCCGATCAGGCGCAGGATGTTGCGCTCTGCCGGCGATTGTGGCGCATTGCGCAGCCAGGATAGCCATGTCGCGGCCTGCCCCGGTCGTCGGGCTAGCAAATCGTCCAGACCCTGAGCCAGCCAGCGCGGACGACGGCGATGCTGGCCGATGCGCGAAATCGTCGAAGCCATTTTCTATCTGCTACGGGCAGGATGTCCCTGGCGGCTTTTGCCCGACAGTTTTCCGCCATGGCGCACGGTATACCAGTGGTTCTGCACCTTGCGCGACGATGGGGTATTCGAAAGCCTCAATCATCATCTCGTTCGGATCGATCGCATCCGGACAGGGCGAGAACCAGCACCATCCGCGGCAGTCATCGACAGCCAGAGCGTGAAGACCACCGAAGCAGGCGGACCTCGTGGTTACGACGCAGGCAAGAAGACCATGGGACGCAAACGCCATGCAATGGTCGATACCGATGGTCGCGCCCTTATCATACTGGTCCATCCTGCCGATGTGCAGGACCGCGATGGCGCGGTGCCCTTGCTCCAGCAGTCTCACCAGCGGCATCCCTTCGTCGCGCGCGCCTATGCCGACAGCGCCTACAACAGCGATCGCGTCCGGGACGCCACCTCCATTACGATCGAAATCGTCCGCAAATTCGCCGATCAGACCGGCTTCGTCGTCCATCCCAGACGATGGATCGTCGAACGCACCTTCGCATGGATCAACCGCAATCGCCGTCTGGCCAAAGACTTCGAGCGGACCATCAAATCCGCAACCGCGCTCCTCTATGCCGCCGCTGCCATCGTCCTCATCCGACGCATCGCTCGTTACCCATGAGATTCAAGACAGACTCTTAACAAAATTTCGTTACTTGACGGATTTCTTGGACTTAGGGTTGCAGTGCGCCGCATGTAGATGGCTGTTCGTGGAGAAAGACAACGTGATACGTATGTTGGGTGAATTTTGGCCAGATATATTCGTGATCTTACTGGTCTGTTCGCTCGTATCATTTGCAAACCAAAAATTCGGAATATTTGTCGCTACTCCGATAACATTGGGATCGACTGCATTAACGCTATTGCTCGGAGCCGCTGGGGCGACATGATTCTACTCTTATCTTCCTTTTGGCCTTGGCTTGTTCCAGCAATTGCGTGGATCGGATTTTTCACCGGTCGCTATTTTAGAAGAAAGAGCATAGCGAAAAACACATGATTGCCGCAACTCTGGCGGCTTCGCGCGCCTACGCCGGGCCGGGTTACTCCCGGCCGTGAAAGCGGCATCCATCTGCGGCCTGCACGTCAAGCGTGTCGGCGCTCCTTCGCAGCCGCCAACATCTCGCGCCGAAGGATTGCGTTCATGCGAGCCTGATAGCCCTTGCCCTGGGATTTGAGCCAAGCAAGCACATCGGCGTCGAGCCGCGCCGTTACCTGCTGCTTGATCGGCTTATAGAACCGTCCACGCTCGGCGGTCTTCCAGAAATCCTCTGTCAGCGTCGGGGCATCACTATAGTCGATACCGCTATCCGGCATCGCCTGCAGGGCATCCAGCTCGGCCTTCTGTGCCTCGGTCAAGGGGGGCAGATTGCCCGGATCGAGCTGGAAGCGGACGGTATCAGCGTCTTTCTTCTTCATAACGTCGTCTTTCCTTTCGATCGGCTTTTCGGGCCGAAATGATATGGATGATCTCCACATATTCGCCGTCGTCGTCATCCTCAGCGACGGTGTGGGCCACCAGCAGGAGTAAATGTCCTTCGACCAGGCCCAAGGTCTGCCATCGTTGCTCGCCGCCTTCGATCCGATCATGCACGCTAAGCGCAAAGGGGTCTGCGAAGGCGCTGGCGGCCGTCTCGAAACTGATGCCATGCTTTCTCAGATTGCTCTCGGCTTTGGCTGGGTGCCAGGAAAAGCGCATGGATAACATGACGGGAATATAATTATATTTTTGTCGTTATTCAAGGCGTATCCTTGACCGGCGCTGACCACCCGATCCGCTCCAACGTGTCCGTCAATGTTGATCGCGGCACGCTGAACGTGCGAGAAACCGACGCTTTGCTGGCCCCATTGGACAGAGCGGCAACTATCAACTGCATCTTTTCCGCGGCGATCGTCGGCGGTCGTCCACCTTGTCGGCCCCGCCGCTTTGCGGCGGCCAGGCCCGCCATGATCCGCTCCCGCGTCAACGCTCGCTCGTATTGGGCGAGCGCGCCGAACAGCGAGAACAGCAACTCGCCATGCGGCGTGGTGGTATCCATCTGTTCGGTCAGCGACCGGAAGGCGATGCCGCGTTCCTTGAGGTCGGTGACGATCGCCAGCAGGTGCGGCAGCGAGCGGCCGAGCCGATCGAGCTTCCAGACAACCAGCGTGTCGCCGGCGTTCATGTAGTCGAGGCAGGCTTTCAGGCCGGCGCGATCGTCGCGCGCACCGGAAGCCTTGTCGGAGTAGAGGTGCCGTTGATCGACACCAGCGGCCGTGAGCGCATCGCGTTGCAGATCGACCGGCTCTGTTGCAAAAATCGTGAAGCTTGAGCATGCTTGGCGGAGATTGGACGGACGGAACGATGACGGATTTCAAGTGGCGCCATTTCCAGGGTGATGTGATCCTGTGGGCGGTGCGCTGGTATTGTCGCTATCCGATCAGCTATCGCGACCTTGAGGAAATGCTGGCGGAACGCGGCATTTCGGTCGACCATACGACGATCTATCGCTGGGTCCAGTGCTACGCCCCGGAGATGGAGAAGCGGCTGCGCTGGTTCTGGCGGCGTGGCTTTGATCCGAGCTGGCGCCTGGATGAAACCTACGTCAAGGTGCGGGGCAAGTGGACCTACCTGTACCGGGCAGTCGACAAGCGGGGCGACACGATCGATTTCTACCTGTCGCCGACCCGCAGCGCCAAGGCAGCGAAGCGGTTCCTGGGCAAGGCCCTGCGAGGCCTGAAGCACTGGGAAAAGCCTGCCACGCTCAATACCGACAAAGCGCCGAGCTATGGTGCAGCGATCACCGAATTGAAGCGCGAAGGAAAGCTGGACCGGGAGACGGCCCACCGGCAGGTGAAGTATCTCAATAACGTGATCGAGGCCGATCACGGAAAGCTCAAGATACTGATCAAGCCGGTGCGCGGTTTCAAATCGATCCCCACGGCCTATGCCACGATCAAGGGATTCGAAGTCATGCGAGCCCTGCGCAAAGGACAGGCTCGCCCCTGGTGCCTGCAGCCCGGCATCAGGGGCGAGGTGCGCCTTGTGGAGAGAGCTTTTGGCATTGGGCCCTCGGCGCTGACGGAGGCCATGGGCATGCTCAACCACCATTTCGCAGCAGCCGCCTGATCGGCGCAGAGCGACAGCCTACCTCTGACTGCCGCCAATCTTTGCAACAGAGCCAAAAATGTCGTCGCTCATGTCGGTCTCTCCTATTGTCCTGCGCGGGTGATCGGCGTCGCCGCGTCTGTGGTTTGTTCGGATCTTAGAAAATGAGCCGGTTCCGGATTATGCTGGGCGCAATCGCCGGACAAACGCCGCAATCGCCGCGCCAATCTCGTCCGGACTGTCCTCCTGGATGAAATGGGCGCCTGCGACCGTGATTTCGGTCTGGTTTGGCCATGTGCGGCAGAAGTCGCGTATTCGGCCCGTGGTCAGGTGTCCCGGCTCGGCGTTGATGAAGAGTTTCGGAATCGGGCTTTCGCTGAGCCAGCCGGCATAGTCCCGGGCGATCGCGACCACGTCGGCCGGGGTGCCTGCGATCGGGATTTGGCGAGGCCAAGACAGGGTCGGTCGACGGGCTTCGCCGGCGGCGAGGAAGGGCTCGCGATAGGCGGCCATCTCCGCTTCGCTTAAGGGGCGCAGGATCAATCCGGGGAGAACTTGTTCGACAAAAACATTGTCCTGCAACACCAATTCTTCGCCCGCCTGCGAGCGAAAGGCCTGAAACAGATCGCGATCCTGTTCGGGAAAATCCGCCCATTCGAGCGGCATGGTGACCGCTTCCATATAGGCAATCCCCTGTACACGCTCGCGGTGGCGGCGGGCCCAGTCGAAGCCGAGGACGGACCCCCAGTCATGCACGACCAGAACAACCCTGTCCCCGAGATCGAGCGCCTCCCACAGCGCGTCGAGATAGTCACGATGCTCGGCATAGGTATAACGCTCGGGCCCCGACGGATCGAGCTTGTCCGAATCGCCCATGCCGATCAGGTCACAGGCGATCAGCCGTCCCAGCCCGGCGCAATGCGGCATGATATTGCGCCACAGATAGGACGACGTCGGATTGCCGTGCTGGAAGAGGATCGGATCGCCGGTCCCTTCATCGATATAGGCCATGCGCCGGCCCTTGATCTCAATGAATTTCTTCTCGCCAAATGGCTTTGCGCCGAGGCTCATCGATATTCTCCTTGAGCGATTTTCTGGTCTGCCCGGTCGGCGATGCATATCGCATGATGAATATCATGTCAATCGAGGAATCGTTCTAGCCATTGCCGTCGAGCGGAGAGTTGCTGCCGGAGCATCGATGGATGACGGCGTAGGCCACGCAGGCGCCTCTCAGGCGGTAGCTTTCCTTAGCCCCGGGCGCATCCGAAAGATCGAGGAAGGTTTTGTGAGTCGGATACCAGACCGCGAGAATCTCATCGATATGTTGAGTGCCCACGGCCTGGCCAAACACGGGCGTGCACCACAGGATCCGCGCGCCGGCTCTGTTGCAAAAATCGTGAAGCTTGAGCATGCTTGGCGGAGATTGGACGGACGGAACGATGACGGATTTCAAGTGGCGCCATTTCCAGGGTGATGTGATCCTGTGGGCGGTGCGCTGGTATTGTCGCTATCCGATCAGCTATCGCGACCTTGAGGAAATGCTGGCGGAACGCGGCATTTCGGTCGACCATACGACGATCTATCGCTGGGTCCAGTGCTACGCCCCGGAGATGGAGAAGCGGCTGCGCTGGTTCTGGCGGCGTGGCTTTGATCCGAGCTGGCGCCTGGATGAAACCTACGTCAAGGTGCGGGGCAAGTGGACCTACCTGTACCGGGCAGTCGACAAGCGGGGCGACACGATCGATTTCTACCTGTCGCCGACCCGCAGCGCCAAGGCAGCGAAGCGGTTCCTGGGCAAGGCCCTGCGAGGCCTGAAGCACTGGGAAAAGCCTGCCACGCTCAATACCGACAAAGCGCCGAGCTATGGTGCAGCGATCACCGAATTGAAGCGCGAAGGAAAGCTGGACCGGGAGACGGCCCACCGGCAGGTGAAGTATCTCAATAACGTGATCGAGGCCGATCACGGAAAGCTCAAGATACTGATCAAGCCGGTGCGCGGTTTCAAATCGATCCCCACGGCCTATGCCACGATCAAGGGATTCGAAGTCATGCGAGCCCTGCGCAAAGGACAGGCTCGCCCCTGGTGCCTGCAGCCCGGCATCAGGGGCGAGGTGCGCCTTGTGGAGAGAGCTTTTGGCATTGGGCCCTCGGCGCTGACGGAGGCCATGGGCATGCTCAACCACCATTTCGCAGCAGCCGCCTGATCGGCGCAGAGCGACAGCCTACCTCTGACTGCCGCCAATCTTTGCAACAGAGCCAAAAATGTCGTCGCTCATGTCGGTCTCTCCTATTGTCCTGCGCGGGTGATCGGCGTCGCCGCGTCTGTGGTTTGTTCGGATCTTAGAAAATGAGCCGGTTCCGGATTATGCTGGGCGCAATCGCCGGACAAACGCCGCAATCGCCGCGCCAATCTCGTCCGGACTGTCCTCCTGGATGAAATGGGCGCCTGCGACCGTGATTTCGGTCTGGTTTGGCCATGTGCGGCAGAAGTCGCGTATTCGGCCCGTGGTCAGGTGTCCCGGCTCGGCGTTGATGAAGAGTTTCGGAATCGGGCTTTCGCTGAGCCAGCCGGCATAGTCCCGGGCGATCGCGACCACGTCGGCCGGGGTGCCTGCGATCGGGATTTGGCGAGGCCAAGACAGGGTCGGTCGACGGGCTTCGCCGGCGGCGAGGAAGGGCTCGCGATAGGCGGCCATCTCCGCTTCGCTTAAGGGGCGCAGGATCAATCCGGGGAGAACTTGTTCGACAAAAACATTGTCCTGCAACACCAATTCTTCGCCCGCCTGCGAGCGAAAGGCCTGAAACAGATCGCGATCCTGTTCGGGAAAATCCGCCCATTCGAGCGGCATGGTGACCGCTTCCATATAGGCAATCCCCTGTACACGCTCGCGGTGGCGGCGGGCCCAGTCGAAGCCGAGGACGGACCCCCAGTCATGCACGACCAGAACAACCCTGTCCCCGAGATCGAGCGCCTCCCACAGCGCGTCGAGATAGTCACGATGCTCGGCATAGGTATAACGCTCGGGCCCCGACGGATCGAGCTTGTCCGAATCGCCCATGCCGATCAGGTCACAGGCGATCAGCCGTCCCAGCCCGGCGCAATGCGGCATGATATTGCGCCACAGATAGGACGACGTCGGATTGCCGTGCTGGAAGAGGATCGGATCGCCGGTCCCTTCATCGATATAGGCCATGCGCCGGCCCTTGATCTCAATGAATTTCTTCTCGCCAAATGGCTTTGCGCCGAGGCTCATCGATATTCTCCTTGAGCGATTTTCTGGTCTGCCCGGTCGGCGATGCATATCGCATGATGAATATCATGTCAATCGAGGAATCGTTCTAGCCATTGCCGTCGAGCGGAGAGTTGCTGCCGGAGCATCGATGGATGACGGCGTAGGCCACGCAGGCGCCTCTCAGGCGGTAGCTTTCCTTAGCCCCGGGCGCATCCGAAAGATCGAGGAAGGTTTTGTGAGTCGGATACCAGACCGCGAGAATCTCATCGATATGTTGAGTGCCCACGGCCTGGCCAAACACGGGCGTGCACCACAGGATCCGCGCGCCGGCTCTGTTGCAAAAATCGTGAAGCTTGAGCATGCTTGGCGGAGATTGGACGGACGGAACGATGACGGATTTCAAGTGGCGCCATTTCCAGGGTGATGTGATCCTGTGGGCGGTGCGCTGGTATTGTCGCTATCCGATCAGCTATCGCGACCTTGAGGAAATGCTGGCGGAACGCGGCATTTCGGTCGACCATACGACGATCTATCGCTGGGTCCAGTGCTACGCCCCGGAGATGGAGAAGCGGCTGCGCTGGTTCTGGCGGCGTGGCTTTGATCCGAGCTGGCGCCTGGATGAAACCTACGTCAAGGTGCGGGGCAAGTGGACCTACCTGTACCGGGCAGTCGACAAGCGGGGCGACACGATCGATTTCTACCTGTCGCCGACCCGCAGCGCCAAGGCAGCGAAGCGGTTCCTGGGCAAGGCCCTGCGAGGCCTGAAGCACTGGGAAAAGCCTGCCACGCTCAATACCGACAAAGCGCCGAGCTATGGTGCAGCGATCACCGAATTGAAGCGCGAAGGAAAGCTGGACCGGGAGACGGCCCACCGGCAGGTGAAGTATCTCAATAACGTGATCGAGGCCGATCACGGAAAGCTCAAGATACTGATCAAGCCGGTGCGCGGTTTCAAATCGATCCCCACGGCCTATGCCACGATCAAGGGATTCGAAGTCATGCGAGCCCTGCGCAAAGGACAGGCTCGCCCCTGGTGCCTGCAGCCCGGCATCAGGGGCGAGGTGCGCCTTGTGGAGAGAGCTTTTGGCATTGGGCCCTCGGCGCTGACGGAGGCCATGGGCATGCTCAACCACCATTTCGCAGCAGCCGCCTGATCGGCGCAGAGCGACAGCCTACCTCTGACTGCCGCCAATCTTTGCAACAGAGCCGATCGACCGATTGCCGATCATCGGTTGACGATACGCGCATGTAGCCAACGAGCATGACGGAAAACCCCCAAAACCATGTTGTCGGACACATTTACAATCCGACAGTGTTTTTCGGACATTATGCGGGATCAGAGAGGCCGCGCAATAGCGTGCGCGGCGGAGATCGTCAGGAGTTGCGCCACGGCATGACGGGATTCAGGTGAAATCCGTGATTCGCCCCTAGCCCCTATAGGCCGATAGGGCACGCCGATACGCCCCTCGGCAGTGCCGCGCCGGCGTAGGGTGGCGGCGATATGGCGCTCGGCCGCTACGCGATCGGCGAAGGCATGACGCTGAGCTTGGCCGCGCGCGCCGATCAGCGGTCATTGTTCGCCGG
The DNA here is from genome assembly GCF_001563285.1 of Sphingobium sp. MI1205. Lineage (NCBI taxonomy): Bacteria > Pseudomonadati > Pseudomonadota > Alphaproteobacteria > Sphingomonadales > Sphingobiaceae > Sphingobium > Sphingobium sp. MI1205. The sequence goes on along the minus strand of NZ_CP005192.1, from coordinate 37,535 downwards.
CTTGACCTCGATCGTGCAGCGCACCGTCTTTTTCGCCTTGGCGGCAGCCGCGCCGCACGCTTCGATCGTCTCGCGATTGTCCCGCGCCAGATTGGCGGCCGCGACGATCCCCTCCCAGCTCGCCGGCGATGCGCGCTGCATCAGATGCGTGCCGGCATCCCATAGCGTCGGTTCGGCAAGCGCCCGCGTCGCCATGCGCTCCGGCAACTGCCAGCTATCGGGCATGGCGCGCGCGATCAGGCCGGCGAGAAGCGCATAGAGCAATATCCCCAGCACCACGCCGCCCAACCCGATCCAAAACAGCCACCGATCCTGTTGCCAGCGCGCGCGCGTCGTTCCGATCAGCCCCCGCAATTCCCGCGCCGCCTCGCTCATGTCCGATCGCGTGCTGTTCACCAGGTTGTGCAGCTCGCCCGTCGCACTCGCCACCGAAGCGTTTACACGCTCTCCCATCGTCTCCGGGGTGAGTTTCATCGCGGGGCTTTTCGCGATCACATCGACCCGCTGGGTGAGCGCCAGCAATATCTTCTCGGTGTTGGCGAGCGTCGGCTGATAATCGGGAATCTCGATGGACTCGCGCGCGCGGGCTAACCCCTCGACCGCAAGGCGCACCAGCGCCACCTCGCCGCGCAACTGCTCGAACGCCGCCTGCGGATCGTCGCCGGCCCTGCCGTTGTTGCGATAATTATCCTCGTCCATCATCCTCTCCTTACCGGCTCATTCCGCGCCCCATGCCTATCCCTAAATCCCGCGCCAGCTCGCGGCCAAGGTCGCCGCTGTTCATGCCGCGCCCCCGGCCCATGCCGATCTCAAGCCCCAGCTCGCGGGTGCGATTACGCAGGACCAATTCCACCTGGGGATCGCGCTCAAGGCTTTTCGCCATGCCCGCCATTTCCTTGCCCGTGCGCTCCCGGCCCGCCATGTCGCCGGCGCGATAGAGGCGGTCGCGCTCCTGTTTGAGGCCCTGCCAGCGTTCCACGAACCGATCGGCGCGCAAGTTCGGATCGGCCCGCACGCGCGCCTCCTGGGCCATCGCCTCGATCATCGGGCCGCTGCGCCCCGCCGCCGCCTCGCGCAGCAAGGCGGGATCGCGCTGCATCGCCGATGCGAGGTCACGCGAGGCTCCCGGCCTGATCTGGTCCAGCGCCTGTGTCGTGCGCTCGAGCGCGACCTTTTGATGCTCAAGGACCGGAGCGCCCGACGCCCGCGCCTGCAACACCGCCTCGGCCGAACGCGAGGCCCGCTCGACCGCGCGGGCATAGTCGCGGCCCTGGCCGCGATCGGCAGGGACCGGCGCGCGCTCCGCGCCCTTCAGCGGCGCGGCCGACAGCTTCAGCCCGTCGAACATGCCGCGCTTGGGGGCCGCCTTCTCGCGCTCGCCTGCCGGCGTCGATTCCGGCGCTGGGCGCTGCGGGGCAGGCCGGAAGCCGTCGAACATGCCTCGCCGCGGTTGCCGCTCGGCCGCGGCTTGTCCCGCGCCAGCGCCGCGGTCGCCGGCATCGCGAACCGTGCGTGGATCTTCGCCCATCTGGCGCATGGTTCCCGCGCGCGGGCCAAGGATCTCCACCGGCGAGCGTTCCGCCCGTTCCGGCAATCGGATCTCGCCCGACAATCCGCGCCGGTCGGCGAAAGCACGAATCTCCGCATCCCGGTCGCGGCCATAGTCGGACGCCATATCCTTCGCCCGCTCGCGCGACAGCGTGCGGACAAGCCGGCGATCGTCGCCGAAGTCGTCGCGGCCGTAATGGAGCTGCACCCCGTCGCGGTGCCGCGACAACGCCACATAGGCCGAATGGCGGTCCATGCCGGGGGTCGCCAGCACATGCGCGCGATCGACCGTCACGCCCTGCGATTTATGGATGGTGGCGGCATAGCCGTGATCGACATGGGCATAATCTTTCAGGTCAAACGCGACCGATCGGCCATCGTCCAGCTTCACCGCCATGCGCTCCGGCGATACCTGCTCGACCTTCCCCAGCGTGCCGTTCCTCACCCCTAGCCCGCGCTCGTTTTTCAGGAACATGATGCGGTCGCCGGTCGCGAAGTCCCGCGCGCCGCGCTCGGCCGACACGCGCACGTCCGGCCCCAGCTCGCCGGCGTCGCGCAGCCGATCGCGCGCGGCCAGGTTCAAATCGCGCACCTCGGCATTGGTATGGGTGAGGATGATCCGCGACTGATCCGGCGCGGCGATGCGCTCGGCATCCCAGCGGTCCACAAGATCGGCGCGGGCCAGCTCACGCGTCTCGGCCGCCTGCACCATGCCATGCGCCTCATAGGCATGGATCGCCTCGCCTGCCCGGCCCGTCGCCAGCGCCTTGGTCGCGTCGCGCTGCCAGTCCTCGCACTGCCGGCGTATCTCGGTGATCTCGGCCCAACCGTGGCGCTCGGTCACGGCCCGGAACGCCGCCCCGGCCTCGATCGCCTGCAACTGCTCGGGGTCGCCGACAAGAACGACCTTCGCGCCCGCCTGTTCGGCATGGGACAGCACGCACTCCATCTGGCGCGTGCCGATCATGCCGGCCTCGTCTATCACCAGCACGTCGCGCGGGCCTAGCAGTTCGCGGCCCTGCTCCCATTGATATTCCATGCTCGCGATCGTCCGCGACGCGATGGCGGACCCGCCTTCCAGATTCTCGGCCGCGATGCCCGACAAGGCCGCGCCGCGCACCTGATAGCCCTGCGCCTCCCACGCCTCGCGCGCGACCCCCAGCATCGCCGACTTGCCGCTGCCGGCATAGCCGACGACCGACGCAAGGCCCTTGTCGCCGGTGATATGCGCCAACGCCCCGCGCTGCTCGGCCGACAGGTCAAGCCCCCTGCCCTCGGCCGACGCCAGCGCGCGGGTCACATGGGCGTCGGCGACACCATGCCCCCGGTCGATCGCCAGCCCCTCGGCCGCGCGTTCCAACCGCTGCTCGGCCGCGATCATGTCGCGCGACGTGAACCGATCCTCGCCCTTCCCGTCCCGCCCCAGCGCCACCAGCTCGGGCGAGGATCGCACCGCGCTCATCACCTGGTCGAACTGATCCTTGCCGTCGCTGTGCCGGAACGCGAACTGCGCCAGGTCGCGCCGGGTGAACGTCGCCTGTTGGCGGGCGATCGCGTCCAATGCGATTTCCGGCCTGGCGATGATCTTCTCGCCGTTCTCGCGCGCGATCCGGGCATGGTCCTCGACCCGCTCGGCCTCAAGCCCCTGTTCGGGCATCCGCGACGCCGCCGGCCCGATCTTGTGTTGGGGTTCAAGGTCGATGCCCTGCGCCTCCAACGTCCGGTGATCTATGCGGGCGTCTATATCCAGCTCGGCCAACCGCTCGTTGACATGATCGGCCCAGGCCACGCGCCATTCCTGCAACAGCGCCGTGCTGTTCCACTCGCGCACCTTCTGGCCGAAGCCCTCCGGGCCAACCTCGCGCATCGACAGCATGACATGCGCGTGCGGCTTGGGTTGCCCGTCCTTGCCCATGTCCCAATGTACATTCATGTCCGCGACCATGCCGCGTTCGACGAACTGCTTTTCGACAAAATCGCGGGCGAGCTGGATGCCCTGTTGCTGGTTCAGCTCGCGCGGAATCGAGAACTCCACCTCGCGCGCCAACTGCGCGTCCTTGCGCTTCTCGCCGGCCTCAACCTCGTTCCACAAGGTCGCGCGATCGTTTAAACGCTCCGGCGCACCCTCGGGAGCCAAGATTTCCGAATGGACGACGCCGGCCTTGTTTGAGAAATCATGGTCGCGCCCTAGCCGGTCATCGTGCAGCCGTTCCGCCGCACGATAGGCCGCGCTGGCAACGGCGCTCGATCCGTTGGCGCGGCTGATGACCTTGGCCGAGAAATGGTAGATCGCCATAACGGCCGCTATACTGCCCTTCTTAGCGCAGGTCGGCAACGATGTATAAGCGCGCACTCACACTCTCTGCCGTTCGCGTGATTGACTTCGCCGCATTTCTTGATCGGAACGGTTCCTCGCGCGCGCTATCGTGCTACGCTGCGGCTCCATTCATGGGCGCGAGGGAGAGAAGATGCGAAAGGTGCGCGACTATGACGCGGAACTGCGGGCGCTGAACGACAAGGCCAAGGCTTTGAAGGCCCGCAAGGTCCAGCAACTCGGCGAGCTGGTCACGTCCACCGGGGCCGATGCGCTCGATCTGGACACGCTCGCCGGTGCGCTGCTCGCCGCTGTGGAAGCGGCCGACGCGAACGAAAAGGAGGCGTGGCGCTCGCGGGGCGCGGCCTTCTTTCAAGGACGCGGTCGCAAGGCTGGCCGACGCACTGGCGGCAACGGTGAAGGCGCAAGGCAAACTGGCGCAGGCAAGGAACAGGCTTGAAGCCGCCGCGCGCCGCACCGATACGAGAGGATGGGTCGTGGCCCGACGCGAGCGCACGCGCCATCTCATAGAGCTGGGCGGCCTCGTCCAGAAAGCCGGTCTGGTCGAGCTGGCCGACGATGATCGCGCCACCCTTTACGGCGCGCTGCTCGATTGTACAGCGCGCGTTCAAGGCGACGACGCTGGCAATGTGCTGGCGCTCTGGAAGCGGCGGGGCAAGCGCGCGTTCGACGCGGAAGCGGAAGGTGCGGGCAATGGCTGATCGGCCCGATTTCCATGTCATCACCGGCGGGCCTGGCTCCGGCAAAAGCACCCTAATCGAAGCGTTGGCGGTGGAGGGTTTCGACCACATGCCGGAAGCCGGTCGGGCCATCATCCGCGATCAGGTCGCGATCGGCGGCGCGGCCCTCCCCTGGGCCGATCGCGCCGCCTTCGCGGAATTGATGCTGGGTTGGGAATTGCGCTCATGGCATGAGGCCCACGATCGCGCAGGGCCGGTGATCTGCGATCGCAGCGTGCCTGATGTGGCGGGCTATCTGCGCCTGTGCGGCCTCCCCGTCCCGGCTCATGTCAGCCAAGCGGCGGACCTGTTTCGCTATCAACCCCGCGTGTTCATCGCCCCCTTGGCGCGAGATATTCGCGGCCGATGCGGAAAGAAAACAGGATTTCGCGGAAGCGCAGGCGACCTATCAGGCGATGGTCGCGGTCTATTCCGGCCTTGGCTACGAGCTGGTGACGCTTCCCCTCGCCTCTGTCGCCGAACGTGTGCGGTTCGTCCGCGCCGCAATCGAAAGGGAGGAATCCTAACATGGGGCCTCGCGCGATCTGGCGGGCGTTCGACGCGGAAACGGAAGGGAGAAGCGCACCATGAACATGCTCGACGTGGACGCAATCCGCGCCCAAGTCCGCGCGCTCGATTTCACGCGCGGCACACCGGCCGACGCCGCCATGCGGCGCGAGGATGATGCCGACGCGCGCGCCAATCTCGCGATCGAAGGCATGGCGCTCGACGCCGGCGAACACGCCCTGTTCGACATGCTGCGCGAGGAAGCCGCGCGATCGACAGCGACGAAACCGGCATATCGTTCGGCCAGCAGCATCTTGCGCGGCCCTTGCTCACGCCGGATGAAGTCCGCTCGCTGCGCGAGGATTACCAGTTCCTGTTCTTCGCGGGACAACGGTCGATCGTCGCCGCCAAGCTCAAATACTATGCCGATCGCGAGTTCGCGGGCCGCTTCGACAAGGCGTGAAGTCTTTAAACGGCCCCGTAGTCGAAGCGGCATCATTCCGATATACAAACGATATTGAATGATGGCGCTCTGCCATCCCTCCCTGGTCATAGAAATCGCTCGAAAGCGCGGAAAATCGCCTACTGGCGTTCTAAAGGTGAGGTTTGGGGTATGACCTCACCATTAGCGATCGACGCAGCGGTGGATGATCCCCTGAAGGTCGAAGATCTAGCTTCCAAAAAATCGGCCGCCCAGGAAGCCCGTAAAGCGCATTTGCTGCTCCAACCTCATTTCCTGTCCCCCACCCCGAAATGCGCCCCAGCGGCTCGGAAATCGCACCAGGGGCGACGTTTCCGCCTGCTCCGCCCTCTCAATTGGATCACCACCCTATCCGTTTGGCTTTCCAAGAAAGCCAATTTGCTACTTGGCCGTTGGCGCTGTCGTTGCGGTAGGGACGTGGTGTTTAAACATTTCTAATCAAACAAAAAGCGTACCGGCGGAGCCGGTCCATCATGGGGATGCCGGGTGGGAGGATCGCTAAAGCGATCCGGGGCGGCTGAAGGTCGCGAGCCGGCGGGGCGAAGCTCCAGGAGACGGTGTTCTTCTTCTTCTTCTTCGGGTCTGACGATGCGGCGAGTTCGGAGTTATCCACAGGCAGGGCTACCCTAAAACTCACCTAAAACTCACCGTTCGCGTTCTGATTCAAAGATTCTTCTTAGATTCAAGATTCAGGGTGCCTCAAACCCGCAGAAAACCAAGAAAAATTGCCCCGAAAAGTGAGTTTTGGGGTCGAGTCGCGTGAGTGTTGGGGTAGCCTTCGGTGAGTTTTGGGGTCGGTAAAAGTGAGTTTTGGGGTCGAGTCCGGTGAGTGTTGGGGTAGCCGCCAAATCAACGGTGAGGTTTGGGGTATCCCCTCCCCACCCTCCATCGGGGAGCTTTAGGAATTGCCTAGCTCACCGTTGCTGCTAAAGTGAGGACATGACTCGCGCAAGCTCACCTGTAAATAACGGAAAGGCAAAGATTGCCCTAGGCGATGATACCGCCCTCACCCTCTCGCAAAAGGGGCGCGGAAACCCGTTCGATCCCGCCAATTACGGGGAAATCGTCAAACCCGGCGAGCTGGTCGATATTGTCGAGCTGTCCCCCCTCACCCTCGCCGATCGCCGAATCTACAATCTGCTGATTGCCAACGCCTGGGAGCGGATCAGCGAGCCGGTCATTCACCGCATCGCCAAAACCGCGCTCAAGGGCACGCACCAAGGCAACGAGCGCATAGAAAGCTCGCTGCTGCGCCTGATGGGCACAATCGCCATCGTCACGATCCGCAAGGGCGGCAAGAGCTACAAGCGCCGCGTTCAGCTTCTCGGCTCCAGCGACGAAAGCCTCGAAAAAGACGGCTTCCTGCATTACCGCATCCCCGAAGAACTGATTGAGATTTTGCGTAACAGCGAGGTCTATGCGCGACTTAAGACGCAAGTGATGTATTGTTTCGAGTCGAAATACGCGCTGTGCCTCTATGAAATGATCGAACGCCGTATCGGCCTCGAATATAAGCAAAGCGAAGAGTTCACGATTGCGGAGCTACGCGGCCTGCTCAACGTGCCGGAAGGCAAGTTGGAACGGTTCGCTGATTTCAACAAATACTGCCTCAAGGTCGCCCAGGAGGAAATCAACAAGCTCTGCCCCTTCTGGGTCGAGTTCACCCCGATCAAGAAGGGGCGCAAGGTCGAGCGGGTTTCTATGATGTGGCTCCCGAAAACCATGAGCGGCCGTCGTGACGCGCAAAACCTGATCGACCAACATAGCATCGTCCGCCGCGCCAAACTGCGCGGCGATATACCCGAAATGCCGGTGCTGGTGGATTTCAGCGCGCCCGCCGCCCAAAGGTGAACCCCTACCCCAAAACTCACTTTTCGCGCGCCGGGGCCGCCTCGCCCTAGCCGGCCCTACCCCTCGCCGGCATCGAGCGCACGGCTCACCGTGAACTGTATCCATGCGCTGCGGCTGATCCCGCGCCGCTTGGCCGCTGCATCGACCTTCGCCAGCAACGCGCGATCGAAACGGAGCATCACCGGCGACTTGCGCGGCTCGGCCCCCTGCCCCGCCTCGTCGGCCTCGGTCGCGATCGGCTCGGCCTTCGGCTTGGCCGCCCCGGCAATGAAGGCATCGGCCGCCGCCTCATCCATCGGCGACTTGGGCTTGCTGTTCGGTTTACGAGCGATAGCCATCGAAATTCACTCCGCTATCATTATGCTATACAAATACCGCGCTGACCAATGCGGCCAGCTCGTCGATCGCCTTGGCGTCACGCGGCGATTGCTCCCCTACCGCCCTGCCCTCGGCCGCCGCGTTCGGGAACGCCTTGCGCCGCACTATCGACGTGGGCAGCACCTCGATCCCCTCAATGTCGCCGATCATTTCCAAGGCGGCCTCATTGTCGGCCCCTTGCGCGTCCGCGCCGTTCAGCACGGCGACGGCGCGCAAGCCCTCGTTGATCTCGCGCGCCTCGGCCACCAGCGCCGCAACCTGGTCAAGCGCCCACACGTCGAAGCTGCGCGGCTGCACCGGCACCAGCAACGTGTCAGCCACGGTGAGCGCGGCGCGCAGCGAGCCGGTATCACGGCCGCCCACGTCAATGATAATATCGTCATATTTGGCCGCGAGCTGGCGGACCTGGCTGCGAAGCGCCGCGCCGGTGAGCGCAACGGCGGTATAGCCAGCTTGCCCAAGTCGATCGGCGCGCAGCTCGGTAAAGGTGAGGGCGGTCCCCTGCTCGTCGCCGTCCACCAGCAAGAGGTCGCGGCCCGCAAGCGCGCGCGCCACCGCGAGGTTGACGGCAAGGGTCGTCTTGCCGACACCGCCCTTAGTGTTTCCGACTGCCAATATCATTCTGCTCTCGCTCCGCTGGCAATATGGTTGCGCTGTAGCATGGTTTGTAATGCTAAGGGATATACATTTGATTGGGGCGCTTATTCCCCCTCGTCGCCCTCATCCTCGCTGTCGTCGTCCAGCGGCTCTGGCTCATCTGGCCGTGATCCTCGATCGGGCAAAGCGGCGCTCCGGCCTGCTCAAGCCATTTGCGCGCGGTCCTGACGGTATGTCCCAGCACTCGCCGATCACCTTACGCTTCTGCCAAAGTAGTGCTAAGTTAGAGACAAAGGCCTGATTACTGCTCGTGCCGCAGCGACCTCAGCTACATGTAGGCGCTTGCAACCGTAGCAGCTTCTGCTCGCAAACAGCGCCTTTTCCTGCCCAGATTACCTGACAACGAGCCGACTATGCTGCTCACGCTATCCGACAATGTGCTCGCCATCATCCGCGTCTGCTCGCAAACGGCAAAGGGCCGCTCATGGTATCTGCCAACTACAAAGTCGAGATTAGCAGTCATTTGCTGATGCGCGATGCTCACGCAGCTTTGTGGAACCCAAGATCAGAAAGTACACGATGGGGCAAACCACCATCAGCATCACTGCTGGATCGGTAGCCCATCTCGTTGGGCCATCGCTGTCCGGCTCACTTGCTACCGCGAGCATGAGCGCGATTGATCCTCGCACAGCGGCGTAGGTGGCAGGAACAAGCAGGATGTGGAGAAGCCACCCGTAGCGGAACCGCATGGCGCCAAACCAGCAGAGTACAGCTATGGCGGGTGGAGCGAGTGTGGCGGCTACGAAGCCGCAGAACCAAATGGCAAACCCTGCCGGAGTCAGCGTATCGCGATAGTAGCTGGCGATCCCATCCGGTCGCAATCCGAGAGCGACGAAAGAGCCTGCGACGACAACGGCACCCAAAGCCGTCAGTCCGACGCCACGCAATGTCCCGTGTCTCGGCATCAATCTATGCAATCCAGTAAGCCATTGATCAGGCTGCTCGCACTTTGGCTCGGAAGAAGGTCGTTTCCGACCCAATCAGATCGGGGTCGATCCCGCTCTCCTCGGCGGCCAGTTGCTGGATGATCCGCCAAATCTCGGGGGCGGTGAGGCGCGCGCCGTCGCGGGCAAGCCTGCCACGGTTCTGCTCCGTGACCAGTCGGGCGAGATCGCCGATAGTGTCGCACCTCCGAGGTAATCGCCGGCGGTCGAGGTGCCGTAACCATAGCCCCGCGTAGGCGCTCGCTCCAGCAGCGAAGATGCGAAGGGGAGGTGCCAGCGTCGTGAAGGCGAGGATCGCGACCGCGACAGCGAAGCAGAGACCACTGACAATCCCAAGCCATCCGGCTCGCGTCGCCGGCATCTTGAGGTCGGTATCGGCTTCCAGGTCGCTGAACGCTTGGCGCAGCTTCCCACCGATCAGCGGCGCCAACGGCGCATCCGGCCCGACGTGCCGGCCAAGCCCGAGCGCGCGTCGAAGCCTGTAGAACGTCATCTGCGTGGCGCATGTCGTGCCGCCCCCGCTGTAGGCTGCGACATGCGCGACGACATGGTCACGCACCTCGCCGAACGTTGTCCAAGGCAGGTTCGAGCGCAGGCGCAGATCGAAGGTGCGCTCGATTGCGAGGAAGAAGTCGGTGTCGTCGCCATCACCGACCCAGCCAACCGTATCGAGCACCTGCATGAACCCGGCTCCTCAGCGGTTCTGCAAAACGACCGTTTCTGACGAGCCGATCGCCTTGCTGGGCCGGCAACGTAAATCTGCGGGCCGCACTTTGTCAAAACTGTTCTGGAAACCCGCGTCGCAAAACGGTATGCCCCGCACGAGTTTGGAGAAGATCAGACGCTCATGCGGGTCGGCTATGCCAGGGTCAGCACCAGCGACCAGAACCCCGAGCTCCAGCTCGATGCGCTGCGGCGGGCCGGCTGCGAGCGGGTGTTCACCGAAAAGGCGTCGGGCGCGCGCGATGACCGGCCCGAACTGGCGCGCATTCTGGAAGACGTGCTGCGCGCAGGCGACACGCTGGTTGTTTGGAAGCTCGACCGCCTCGCCCGCTCGCTCAAGAAGTTGATCGCCACGGCCGAGGATCTGGAGCGCGAGAAGATCGGGCTGGTGTCGCTGACCGAGAGCATCGACACGACAACGCCGGGTGGCATGCTCACCTTTCACGTGTTCGGCGCCATCGCGCAGTTCGAGCGTGCCCTGATCCGCGAGCGAACTACCGCGGGGCTAGTGGAGGCGCGCCGGCAGGGTCGCAAGGGTGGCCGCCCATCGGCAATGCGCCCGAGCGACGTCGCCGCGGCACGGGCGATGATGAAGGAGGGCACGTTGCCGGTGCGCGACATCGCCAAGCGCATGGGCGTGTCGGTCGCGACCCTCTATCGCTATGCAGGCAAGCGCGGCAGCGGTGCATCGATCAAGGAGGCTGCAACAGCCCATGGCTGACCGGGCGAAGCGACCGCCTGGAGAGGCGCTGATCGATCTTCGCCGACGGTTGTCGCTGTTGCCCCCACGCGACCCCGGTCGCACCGAGATCATCGCCCGTGCGGCCGAGGCCTATGGCATCTCCATCTGGACCCTTTACCGGGCGTTGCGCGAGCTGAACCGCCCCAAGTCGGTGCGCCGGTCCGACCATGGTGCGACGCGGGTTGCCCCGCAGGCCGAGATGGAGCGCTACGCCGAGATCGTCGCCGCACTGAAGATCAGGACCACCAACAAGAAGGGCCGGCACGTTTCGACCGCCCGCGCCATCGAGTTCCTGGAAACCGATGGCGTCGAGACGCCGGAGGGCCTGGTCAAGGTAGCACCCGGCCTGCTGAAGCGGGCGACCATCGACCGGCTGCTCCGCTCATCAGGGCTGGACTATGCCCGCGTGACCCGCCCCCACGCAGCCGTTCGTTTTCAGGCGCGGCGATCCAACGAGCTGTGGCACTTCGACATGAGCCCGTCCGACCTCAAGCAGGTCGAGGCGCCGCTCTGGATCGAGCAGGGTCGCGGCAAACCCACGCTGATGCTGTTCTCGGCCGTCGATGACTGCTCGGGCGTGGTCTACCAGGAATATCGCAGCGTCTATGGCGAGGATGCCGAGTCCGCGCTGCGCTTTCTATTCAACGCCTTCGCCGCCAAGCCTGAGCCCGAACTGCCGTTCCAGGGCCTGCCGGTCACGATCTACATGGACAACGGCCCGGTCAGCCGGTCGCGCGTGTTCCAGTCGGTGATGGGCAGCCTCGGCGTGCGCGTCCTCACCCATCTGCCGCCGAAGGCCGACGACCGGCACACCGCGGCCCGCGCCAAGGGCAAGGTCGAGCGGCCGTTCCGCACGGTGAAGGAGGTGCACGAGACGTTGTACCACTTCCACAAACCCAAGGACGAGGCGGAAGCCAATCTGTGGATGCGGCGTGCGCTGGTCACCTACAACAACGGCGACCATCGTTCCGAGCCACACGCGCGGATCGAGCACTGGCTGCGGCACCTGCCCGGCGATGGCGTGCGGGCCATGTGTTCATGGGAGCGGTTCTGCGCCTTCGCTCGTGAGCCCGAGCGGCGCACCGTTGCGGGCGACGCGACCGTCTCGGTTGAGGGCGCTTCCTACGAGGTCGAGCCCGAGCTCGCCGGCGAGACGGTGACGCTGCTCTGGGGGCTGTTCGACCAGCAGCTCTTCGTGGAGCATGACGGCAAGCGGCATGGCCCTTACGAGCCGTCGCGCGGCGCCGTGCCGCTCTACCGCTATCGCAAGTATCAGAAGAGCCGCGCCGAGGAGCGGCTCGACAAGGTGGTCCGGCTCGCTGACCAGCTGGGGCTGCCCCGCGCGACCGTGACGGGCGGCGACCGGCCGCTGCCGTCGCTGCCGCCCTCCACCGCAGGGCTCGCGGTGCGGCAAACACCTTTTCCGGAGCCGGCGGTCGAGACGGCATACCCGACCGGGCTCGCGGCGCGCCACGCCATCGTCGACCAGCTCCGGCGACCGCTCGGCTCGCTGCCTGAGGCAGACCGCGCCTTCATCGACGCGCTGCTGGGCGAAACGCTCGACAAGACCATCATCGCTGACCGCATCCGAGAGCGGTTCCAGTCAAGACGGGGGACAAGCTGATGCTCGCCGACGTTCAATCCAGCTACGGGCTCGCCCGCCCGTTCCAAGGCGTCGGCAACTTCGAGACAGAGCATCAGCGCAACCTCGTGCGCGAGGTCTGTGCGGCCGTGCAGACCGGCAGGTTGATCGTCGTCTCCGGCCTGGTCGGATCGGGCAAGACGCACCTGCTGCGCCGCATCGAGGACGAGCTGGCCCGGGCGGGCAAGGTCGCCGTCGCCAAGTCGCTTGCGGTCGACAAGCGCCGCACCTCGTTGCCCTCGCTGATCGAGGCGCTGTTCTACGATCTCTCGCCCGGTGACCGTGCCCAGGTGAAGATTCCCAAGCAGGCCGAGCGCCGCGAGCGCGACCTGCGCGACATCATGCGCAAGGGCAAGCGCCCGGTCGTACTGGTGGTCGACGAGGCGCATGACCTGCACCACAAGACGCTGACCGGCCTCAAGCGGTTGATGGAGGTGGTGGCTGATGCCGGCGTGCTGCTGTCGGTCCTTCTGGTCGGCCATCCTCGGCTACGCAACGACCTGCGCCGCCCGCAAATGGAAGAGATCGGCTACCGCACGACCACCTTCGACTATGAGGGCATCGGCGCCGAACGCCGCGACTATGTTGCCTGGCTGCTCGGCGCCTGTGCGGCCGAGGGGGTCAAGGTTGCCGACTTGATGAACGAGGACGCGATCGACCTCATCGCCGAGCGCCTGCGCACCCCGCTCCAGATCGAGATGCACCTGACACTCGCCTTCGAGCAGGGCTTCCGCTTCGCTGCCAAGCCCGTCACGGCCGAGATCGTCGAGCAGGTGCTGTCGCGGGCGATTGACGACCTCGAACCCACGCTGACGCGCAACGGTTACGATGCGGGCGCGCTCGCCAGCCAGCTCAACACCCGGCCGTCCGACATACGCGCGTTCCTCGCCGGAACGCTGGACGCCGAACACACCCGCGACCTGACCGAGCGGCTCCGCGAAGCCGGTGTGCCGATATGATACTGGCTGTCCTCGCCTTGGTATCTCCCGCACGCGGACGCAACGCATGTCGTCTGTGCCACCGATTGTGGACGTTGCGCTTCTCTCATAGCCTGCCGGCATGAACAGGCATCTTACCGCAGCTTCTTTATCGATCGTCAGCTTGCTCAGCGCGTGCTCGGCCTCGGCCGAGAGGAGGTTGGAGGGACGAGTCTTCGACATCCCGAGAGCCAACGACATATCCGACAATGATAAGCCGTTCTTTCTACCAGCGCTCGATCCCAGCGACGGGTTCTCGTTCTACCTAAATCCGAGCGCAAGCTTGCCGGAGCGAAACTTGGTGGGCGTGGCAAGCAAGAAGCGGATGTGTGCCCGCGCAGCGGGAACAGAGGCGCTTGTCAACTCGACTGTCTGCGCAAGTCGCCCGCTTTCATGGCGCGGCCGAACACTGCGCAAGGTAAGTGATGGTGTTTTCTGGACATACCAGTTGCCAGCCGAAGCAGGTCAGAAGCGTCCTCCATCGCTGGCGAGTTGCTCCGCCATGGGCGGAGGCTCGCGGCCGGGGCTCTGCACGGCCAATCTGCCGTATGACAATCTCGTGCTGACGATTCACTTCCGAGACAATCAGGTCGGCTCGCTCCAGGCATTATACGATCAATCCGTTGCTAGCCTGAGGAAGTGGGAGCGCTGATGCTTACGGCAAACCCGGCGGGAACGATCGCTGCCAGACCGCTCACCGGCACTCCTCGCTATTGGCAGAAAGCGAGAACAGGCCTTCTCCGTTTGCGAGCAGGCGCGGATGATGGCGAGCACATTGTCGCATAGCGTGAGCAGCATGGCCCACCTGCTGTCAGCAAATCTGAGCAGAAATCCGCGCTGTTTGCGAGCAGAGGCCAGTATCTTTGCAATCGCCTACAGCTACAAGTCTCGCTTCCCATTGTTTATTGCCACATGCGAGCAGCGAAATAGCCATGGCGTGGCGTATGTGCGCAAAGAACACGGCCGCATCAATGTTGTCGTGGCTCCAGAGGCCAAGCGCTCCGCCGAAATAGGTGTTGATCATACTGGCGAAATCTTCCGGAGACACGTGGCCCACCAAATCGCCACTCTGCCAGATCGCCAAAGCGACCGCATGCCAGTGCCGCACGCCTTTATTCATGAAAGCCGGGCGCAGTTCGGCGTCGGAAACACCGAACAGGAACCGTAACAGCGGCCTGAAAAAATCCGGGTCAGATACGTAGAACTCGACTGCCAAGTCGCCCATGTCGAAAGCATAGCTGAGCGGATCGAAATTGGGGTCGGCCTGGCTGGGCAAATTGGTTATGCGATCGATTGCGCGATGCAGAAGGGTGTAAAGGACCGTGCCCTTGTTCCCGATCAGGTTGTAAGACGTATAATGGCTGATATGTGCGCGCGCAGCGAGTTCTCTCATCGAGAACTCCACAGTGCCCAGTTCCCGGATCAGCTTTTCAGCAGCGCCGAGAATACGACTGCGGCGTTCCTCCTTGTTCTGTTCACGTACCACTAAAGCCGGATCCCCAGAGATACTGCGCCCAATGTAGGCCTTGGCCCCTATCGTAAAAAGCCCGGTAATCCAACGATCTTTCCTTTGCGTGTTTCAGGGCGTCCGTCGCCGACAATATGGAAAAATTGGAGGCAGACTAATTTAGGCTTTACACTAAAAATGAGATCGGCGATTATCCGAGTCGAAAGCAGCCGGGCTTCGCGCGGCTTTTTCCAAGCAAATATCAGCAAGACAATGAAATGCAGGGAGAGGTTTATGAGCGAGGTCAGATCTTTGGCGCTGGTCACGTGCGCGGTTTCGGCGGCGTTGGCGGTGCCGGCGTGGGGACAGGATGGCCCTGCCGCAGGTTCCGGCGATGAAATCATCGTTACGGCCAACAAGCGCAGCCAGAAGATGTCGGCCTTTCGGTTTCCGCGATCAGCGGCGATGCGCTGAAGAACCAGCAGATATCGAACCTTGCCGATGTCGCGCAGATCGTGCCCGGCCTGACATTCTCGCAGACCGCCAACGACACACCGGTCTATACGCTGCGTGGTGTCGGCTTCTTCGAATCGACGCTGGCCGCCTATCCTGACGTCAGCGTCTATCTGGATCAGGTGCCGCTCCCTTTCCCGACGCTCACATCGCTGACCGCGTTCGATCTCGATCGGCTTGAAGTGCTCAAGGGGCCGCAGGGCACGCTGTTCGGCCAGAATTCAACCGGCGGCGCGATCAACTATATCGCGGCCAAGCCCACCAGCGACCTGTCGGCCGGTGGATCGCTGTCCTACGGCCGGTTCGATACGGTTGAACTGGAAGGTTTCCTGAGCGGACCGCTCACCAACACGCTGCGCGTCCGCCTTGCAGGCCGGGTCGCGCGCGGTGACGAATGGCAGAAGAGCCATACCCGCGATGACAGGCTGGGCAAGAAGGACACCAAGGCGATCCGTTTCCTGGCGGACTGGAAGCCGTCTGAACGCCTGTCCTTCGAACTCAATCTCAATGCCTGGCAGAACAAAAGCGATCCGCAAGCGCCGCAGGCCATCGCTATCGTGCAGCAGAATGCGGCGATCCCGTCAGACTATCCGGCGCTGAACATCGCTTTCGCCCCGGCCGGCTCTGTTGCAAAAATCGTGAAGCTTGAGCATGCTTGGCGGAGATTGGACGGACGGAACGATGACGGATTTCAAGTGGCGCCATTTCCAGGGTGATGTGATCCTGTGGGCGGTGCGCTGGTATTGTCGCTATCCGATCAGCTATCGCGACCTTGAGGAAATGCTGGCGGAACGCGGCATTTCGGTCGACCATACGACGATCTATCGCTGGGTCCAGTGCTACGCCCCGGAGATGGAGAAGCGGCTGCGCTGGTTCTGGCGGCGTGGCTTTGATCCGAGCTGGCGCCTGGATGAAACCTACGTCAAGGTGCGGGGCAAGTGGACCTACCTGTACCGGGCAGTCGACAAGCGGGGCGACACGATCGATTTCTACCTGTCGCCGACCCGCAGCGCCAAGGCAGCGAAGCGGTTCCTGGGCAAGGCCCTGCGAGGCCTGAAGCACTGGGAAAAGCCTGCCACGCTCAATACCGACAAAGCGCCGAGCTATGGTGCAGCGATCACCGAATTGAAGCGCGAAGGAAAGCTGGACCGGGAGACGGCCCACCGGCAGGTGAAGTATCTCAATAACGTGATCGAGGCCGATCACGGAAAGCTCAAGATACTGATCAAGCCGGTGCGCGGTTTCAAATCGATCCCCACGGCCTATGCCACGATCAAGGGATTCGAAGTCATGCGAGCCCTGCGCAAAGGACAGGCTCGCCCCTGGTGCCTGCAGCCCGGCATCAGGGGCGAGGTGCGCCTTGTGGAGAGAGCTTTTGGCATTGGGCCCTCGGCGCTGACGGAGGCCATGGGCATGCTCAACCACCATTTCGCAGCAGCCGCCTGATCGGCGCAGAGCGACAGCCTACCTCTGACTGCCGCCAATCTTTGCAACAGAGCCGCAGCGCGAGCCATTCCAGGGCCCGGGCGCGGGCAAGGCCTTCCGTGGGCAGCAAGGCCTTTTCGGGCACGAGTTCCGCGATATGGTTGAGGATGGCGATATTTTCGGTCAGGACATCATCGCCGATCTGGAGCGCGGGCACCCGCGCCCACGGGTTTTTCTGACGATAGGCGTCTGAAAACTGGGCGTTTTGCGTCAGGTCGATCAGCTCCGCCTCATAAGGAAGGCCGGCTTCCTCCAATGCGGCATGGGACGCCAATGAGCATGAACCTGGATTGTAGTAGAGCTTCAACATGTCCCTGCAATTCTCCTGCGGACTGGGCAAAAAATGGCTTAATGCATATGTTCGGCACCGGAGCGTCGCCCCGAACGGAAGCAATCATCCGCCCGGTCGGAAAACGCTCCGAAACGACAGGCCGGAGCATTCCATCCGATGCGATCAGGCCGAAATGTTCAAAAATCCATCGGCTTCGAAAACCTTTCTGGCACGTTCCTCAATCCGATCCGCAAGTGACCTGCGAAGCGGCATGCCGTTCGAGACTTTTCTCAGCGTGTTATAGCTGAAGCCGAATGTTTCGAATATCTCCTCATTATTTCTCATCGTCGACAATGATGTGATCCGATCGGCGATCGAGGGATCCAAACAGCGCATTCCATTAGGCATTCGATCTTCCCCTACTGACGAATTCCAGCCGGTGCACGGTCGCAACTTGCCTGCCCGCGCAGTTCATCGGGCCATTCCCGCCGTTCCGGAAAACAGGCGGCGGGGTTTCCCCCTGGACCATGTTGCGCATGGGCCGGACACGCAGCGAGCGGGCCAGCGGACGTCGAGGCCGGGAGCGGATTGCGACGGACGCGCCGCGCATTGCCCGGAGATCGAAGCATAGGAATATCCTCTCCATGCGCTGTTATGGATCAGCGCCTGTCTTATCCGGCACGTCGGTGATTATTATGCTTATCGGGCCGTCCGGAAAGGATCGCAGCTTTCGCCTGCGGAGGAAATTGCTGCAAATGAATTAGGAATATTCGCGATACGGATTTGATCGAAACGGGGCCAACTGCCCACAAATCGGTCATGGGGATTGAGCGACCGCGCTTTGAAAGCAGCCATCGCATGCTATGGTCGCCTTGAGCATTTCCCGGCAGGCGGAATATCCGCCGACCGGAAAGCCCGCTAAAACAGGAAGCCGGAGCAGCCGGGCCGACGCCGTCGGACCGGACGCCGCTTCGGCTTCGCATCGCCAGGAATTGGAAGCGAACATGTCTCGAGACAATGCCATCGTCATGCGATACGACAATCCCGACATTCCGTCCGGCCGCGACATCGTATATCTTCACGGCCGCGGCAGCACCGAAAGGGAAGCGGGGTTCGCGCTGCCCCTTTTCGGCCGCGCGAATGTTCGCTCCTATCGCGGGCCGCTTCCCCAGGGGCCGGGGTTCGCCTGGTTCGAAAATGCCGGGATCGGCGTCGCCCTGCCCTCCAGCCTGTCGGGCGAAACGTCGAAGGTCGGCGACTGGATCGCCGCAGATACCGGCCGCCAACGGCCCTGGCTATGCGGTTTCAGCAACGGCGCCGCGATGGCCGCCAGTCTTCTGCTCAGCAATCCGGGGGCCTATAGCGGCCTCATCATGATCGGCGGCTGCTTCGCGGTGGAGGACGGCGACCTGCCGGACAACGGCCTGCTCGACAAGCCGGTCCTCTTCTGCCGGGGCCAATTCGACGATGTGATCCCGCGCCACAAGTTCGAGCAGGCGGAAGCCTATCTCTCCGGCCCCAGCGGCGCGCGGGCGACTTTCATCCCTTATGAAGGCGGGCATGAACTGCCGTTGCCGATCAAGGCGGCGGTGCAGGGCTGGCTCGGCGCGGAAAGCCGCTGAATTTCGTCCCGTCCTTGGCCATGGCCGAACGGGAGCGCCGGATGATCGAGAACCGGCCGCATCCGGAAATGATCGGATGCGGCCGGCACTGTTCCAGGATCAGGCCTTTGCTTATGCGGTGATCGGCGGAAGCCCCTCCACCGCGCGGCTCAGAAGCTGCACGATGCCCTCCTCCGTGATCGGACGGGGGTTGGGATAGGGGTTGGCGACCGCCAGCGCGGCGGCCTTCGCGATGCCGTCCTTGGGCATGCCGAGCTTCGCCAGCGACATTTCCGCGCCCAGGCCCACCGCCAGTTCGTACAGCTTGGTCGCGGGGTCGCCGCCGCCTAGTGCGCGGCTAGCCCGTTCCATCGCCTCCGGCACCGACGGCGCATTATAGGCGATCGCATGGGGCAGCACGGCGGTGTGGGTCTGCGCATGCGGCATGTCGAAGGTGCCGCCCAGCGTGTGGCAGAGCTTGTGGTGCAGCGCGACGCTCGCCGGGCTCTGTTGCAAAAATCGTGAAGCTTGAGCATGCTTGGCGGAGATTGGACGGACGGAACGATGACGGATTTCAAGTGGCGCCATTTCCAGGGTGATGTGATCCTGTGGGCGGTGC
Organism: Sphingobium sp. MI1205; assembly: GCF_001563285.1. NCBI lineage: Bacteria > Pseudomonadati > Pseudomonadota > Alphaproteobacteria > Sphingomonadales > Sphingobiaceae > Sphingobium > Sphingobium sp. MI1205. The sequence goes on along the minus strand of NZ_CP005192.1, from coordinate 18,095 downwards.
GCTGGTATTGTCGCTATCCGATCAGCTATCGCGACCTTGAGGAAATGCTGGCGGAACGCGGCATTTCGGTCGACCATACGACGATCTATCGCTGGGTCCAGTGCTACGCCCCGGAGATGGAGAAGCGGCTGCGCTGGTTCTGGCGGCGTGGCTTTGATCCGAGCTGGCGCCTGGATGAAACCTACGTCAAGGTGCGGGGCAAGTGGACCTACCTGTACCGGGCAGTCGACAAGCGGGGCGACACGATCGATTTCTACCTGTCGCCGACCCGCAGCGCCAAGGCAGCGAAGCGGTTCCTGGGCAAGGCCCTGCGAGGCCTGAAGCACTGGGAAAAGCCTGCCACGCTCAATACCGACAAAGCGCCGAGCTATGGTGCAGCGATCACCGAATTGAAGCGCGAAGGAAAGCTGGACCGGGAGACGGCCCACCGGCAGGTGAAGTATCTCAATAACGTGATCGAGGCCGATCACGGAAAGCTCAAGATACTGATCAAGCCGGTGCGCGGTTTCAAATCGATCCCCACGGCCTATGCCACGATCAAGGGATTCGAAGTCATGCGAGCCCTGCGCAAAGGACAGGCTCGCCCCTGGTGCCTGCAGCCCGGCATCAGGGGCGAGGTGCGCCTTGTGGAGAGAGCTTTTGGCATTGGGCCCTCGGCGCTGACGGAGGCCATGGGCATGCTCAACCACCATTTCGCAGCAGCCGCCTGATCGGCGCAGAGCGACAGCCTACCTCTGACTGCCGCCAATCTTTGCAACAGAGCCGATGCTGGCAAGCTCGGTCATCTCGTTCATGCGACGAACTCCTTTACAGCGTTGGCTCTGCCGTCCGCAGGATGCGGACCTGGTGCGGATAGGGCGAATTGTGCGCGCGCGGCTGCTTGTGCAATTCTACGGACATCGCCGCGTGAGCCAGCGCCAGCTGTAGCCTGAACAGGCGCAGCGTCGGCGCCGGCATCGCGTCGAGCGGAAAGGTCTCGACATGGTCGAGGATGGCTTCCGAACGGGAGAGCAGCACATCGTAGAAGCGGGTTATCTCCGCCATAGTCGCGCGCGCCCGGATATCCCATCGTTCCTGCGCCGTCTCGCCGATCCAGTGCGGCACGAATTCGAGAAGATCCTCGAAGCCGGGGGGCAGCACGGGCTCCTCGTCGAGCGCGGGGGCCGGCATCAGATCACCCGCTCGGCCGATGCCAGCATCGTGTAATGCTGGCCGGCCTGTGCCAGGAGCGCATCGAACGCCGCGCGATCACCCGCCACGCCGCGTTCGAAATCGGATAGCGTCGGCCACCACAGTTCGCGCGCGCCGATGAACGGCGAGGTGCCCTTGTGCACCGCGTCTATCGCGAACGAGCGGACATGCCGAAACGCGCCGATGCGATCGCCCAGCGCCTTGTCCTGATCGCCTGCCCAGGCCGGATTGCCATCCGCCTTGACCAGTTGCAGGATCTTGACGCTTACCGACCATTCGGTGGGCGACCACTGCACGGCCGCATCATCGGGATCGTCCACCGCCGGTCGCGAGCGGATAATGTCCTCCTCGAAGAAGGTGAACTTCAGTCCGTCCATGTCGACGAACAGCGGTTCGTCGGGGATGTTGTATTTGCGATGCGCGGGATCTTTGCCCATGTTGAGCGCATCGTCGAGACTGTCATACCACAGCTCGGTAATGCCGTCGTAGGCCAGCTGTGTATCAGGCAGCAGCGGAGAGACGATCCGGTGCGATTGCACATAGCCGCGCAGGCACGCGATCTTCTTGCTGAGTGTGCCGTGCGGATGGCGCCAGTGATCGTGGAACTGCTGTTCCGAAATGTCCTTCCGGCGCGGGATCGTCGCGAGTATCTTGATGCTGTGCATGGAGGCTGCTCCGTAAAATGATCAGATCGCGGTAAAGCCGCCGTCTGCTGCAAGGCAGGAGCCGGTGACGAACGAAGCCGCGTCGGACAGCAACCATACGGCGGCCTGGGCCTGCTCGTGCGGTTCGCTGAAACGGCCGATCGGGTGGATCGAGTTCAGATAGGGCTCAAGGCCCGCATCATTGTCCATCGCGCGCTGCAGCATAGGCGTGCGCACCGCGCCGGGCACAAGCGCGTTCACGCGAATGCCGTGCTTGCCATAGTCTGCCGCCGCCACGCGGGTCAGCCCGACCACCGCATGCTTCGCGCCGACATATTCGCCGTGCATCGGCACGCCGACCACGCCAGCGACGGATGCGGTGTTGACGATCGATCCCTTCGTCCCGCGCTCGATCATCGCAAGGATCTGGTACTTCATGCACAGGAACGTGCCGGTTACATTGATATCCATGCTCTGCCGAAACCGTTCGAGCGACACTTCGGCAAGCGGCAGTCCGGCCTGCGGGATCGCCGCATTGTTGAACGCGCCGTCAAGCCCGCCGAACGCCGCCAGAGTCTGCGCGACAAGTGCCTTCACGTCCTCTTCCTGTGCGATGTCGCACCGGAAATAGGCGGCCTTCCCGCCAGACGCAGCGACGACCGCCTCACCGGCCTCGTCGTTGATGTCCGCCACCGCGACGTTGGCACCACTGGCCACCAGCAATTCCACGGTGGCGCGCCCGATGCCGCTGCCACCACCCGTCACGATTATCGTCTTGCCGCTCAAATCAGACATCTATCCCTCCAACAGTTTCTTATCGGCGTTCCGGTTTCATTACTGGAACTTGAAGCGCACGGTCAAGCCATATTCGGCGGGTCGACCAGCGTAGCGAACAACGGTATCGTAAGTCTGGATCGTGTTTGTCCAGTAATACTTGTTGAAGATATTGCGACCCCAGCCGAAGACCGCCCAGCGGCCATCAGGCGCTTCCACGCCAAGCCGCGCGGAAACGAGCGTGCGGCCATTCACCTCGTAGAGATCCTTGTCCGCGTTGGTGATGGCCAGAACGCCCAGCGATTTGCTTTGTGAGGAGATCGTCGTGCCCATGGTTAGGTTCACGCCACCCAGCGGCAGGCTGTAGTCCGCGCTCAGGCTCGATTGCCATTTGGGCGAAAACGGCAGCCGTGCGCCGCTGAAATCGCCCCGGATCGGATCGAACAGGCCCACTTCGTTGGCAACGGAGCCGACGATCCCCTGATAGTGGCGAACCTTGGCGTCGATATAGGTCGCGGCCGCACTGACCGTGAGCCCCTCGACCACTCTGGCGCTCAGTTCCAGTTCGGCACCCTTGACGCGCGACTTGGGGACATTGACCAGGCCATCCAGCGCATTGAAGAACGGATCGACGATCTTGGCGCGCAGCTGCTTGTTCTTGTAGTCATAATAGAAAACGCCGCCATTCAGCGTCACTTTGCGATCGAACAGTGTGGTCTTGAAGCCTGCTTCGTAATCGACCAGCGATTCCTGCGTGACGGCGGCATATTGCGCGAACGTTCCGGCGGAGACGCCCGGGAAACTTCCCGCCTTGTACCCTTTCGAAACATTGGCGTAGAGCAGGAGCGTCGGCGTCGCCTTGTAGTTCACGCCGAGCATCCATGACGTGCTGTTTTCATTCAGCTTGTCCCGAAACGTGCCCGGCAAGCCCGTCTGGCTGTTCAGCGAAACCGAATCTCCCAATGGCACCAGCGGTATCGGGCCGCCGAAATCGAAGATCTGGCGATAGGTGTTGATGACGGTGGTGAACAAAGACGAGATTGAGCCATCGCCAAGGTCGAATGTCTTGTTGACCGAGGAACGCTTCGCCTCGGTATAGCGTATGCCGCCCTTCAGCGTCAGTTGATCGCTGATGTCATATTCGACATTGCCGAAAACCGCATAGTTCTTCAGGCGCTGCCGGTTGTTGTAGCCGGCCTGATCATAATCCTGCCCGATAACCTGTGTATTGACATAGCTGGATGTCGAATCGGCGTAGTTGACTTCATCGTCCTCGCGCACACGGCTGTGTTCGTAATTGGCACCGACCACCCATCGGAAAGACGAGCGTGCGTCGTTGGCCAGACGCAGTTCCTGATTGAACGACTTGATCGAACCATCGTTGCGATTGACGTCCAAGATCTGGAGATAGGTGCCGTGGCTCTGTTGCAAAGATTGGCGGCAGTCAGAGGTAGGCTGTCGCTCTGCGCCGATCAGGCGGCTGCTGCGAAATGGTGGTTGAGCATGCCCATGGCCTCCGTCAGCGCCGAGGGCCCAATGCCAAAAGCTCTCTCCACAAGGCGCACCTCGCCCCTGATGCCGGGCTGCAGGCACCAGGGGCGAGCCTGTCCTTTGCGCAGGGCTCGCATGACTTCGAATCCCTTGATCGTGGCATAGGCCGTGGGGATCGATTTGAAACCGCGCACCGGCTTGATCAGTATCTTGAGCTTTCCGTGATCGGCCTCGATCACGTTATTGAGATACTTCACCTGCCGGTGGGCCGTCTCCCGGTCCAGCTTTCCTTCGCGCTTCAATTCGGTGATCGCTGCACCATAGCTCGGCGCTTTGTCGGTATTGAGCGTGGCAGGCTTTTCCCAGTGCTTCAGGCCTCGCAGGGCCTTGCCCAGGAACCGCTTCGCTGCCTTGGCGCTGCGGGTCGGCGACAGGTAGAAATCGATCGTGTCGCCCCGCTTGTCGACTGCCCGGTACAGGTAGGTCCACTTGCCCCGCACCTTGACGTAGGTTTCATCCAGGCGCCAGCTCGGATCAAAGCCACGCCGCCAGAACCAGCGCAGCCGCTTCTCCATCTCCGGGGCGTAGCACTGGACCCAGCGATAGATCGTCGTATGGTCGACCGAAATGCCGCGTTCCGCCAGCATTTCCTCAAGGTCGCGATAGCTGATCGGATAGCGACAATACCAGCGCACCGCCCACAGGATCACATCACCCTGGAAATGGCGCCACTTGAAATCCGTCATCGTTCCGTCCGTCCAATCTCCGCCAAGCATGCTCAAGCTTCACGATTTTTGCAACAGAGCCTCATAGATATTGCCTGGCTCGACACCGGCAGCGCGAAGGGCATCGTGCTGCAGGTCGAGCGACTGCGAGCCGTCGGCTTTGGACACGCGGGCGTAGCCGATCAGCATGGATCACAAACGAAGGTTTGAGGCGGTGACGAACATGAGCACATAAGATTGGGCTATTGTGTATCTTAACCAGCATCTCAATCAAGCTATCTCAAACCGTAGCTCGGAAAGAATAAGGAGCATGTATGCCGCGTCGCGTGACCCTGACCGATCGACAGCGCGAGGCGCTGCTTCACTTGCCGGTCGATCAAGGTGAGCTGCTGCGGCACTATACCCTCAGCGATGAGGATCTCGGGCATATCCGCCAGCGCCGGCGCGCCCACAATCGTTTTGGCTTCGCGCTGCAACTGTGCGTCCTGCGCTACCCGGGCCGGGTGCTCGCTCCTGGCGAGTTGATCCCGGCGCAGGTATCGGATTTCATCGCGGCCCAGCTCGGCCTGACCAGCGACGATCTACTCCTCTATGCCGCGCGCGAGGAGACCCGGCACGAGCATCTGGCGGACCTTCGCCGAATCTACGGCTATCGCTCCTTTTCGGGGCGGGGCGCACGGGATTTGCGCGAATGGATCGCTCGGGAAGCCGAGGCGGCGACATCGAATGAGGATCTTGCCCGTCGCTTCGTTGCGGAGTGTCGCCGCACCCGCACGATCCTTCCCGGCTCCTCGACGATCGAGCGCCTTTGCGCCGATGCGCTGGTTGAGGCCGAGCGCCGGATCGAGGATCTTATCGCCCATCGCATCACGCCAACCCTGAGCGAGAATTTGGCTCACCTGTTGGAGGATACGGTGGATGGTCGCGTCACGCGCTTCGTATGGCTGCGACAGTTCGAGGTTGGCGCAAATTCAGCAGCCGCTAACCGGCTGATGGATCGACTGGAATATCTTCAAAGGTTCGATCTTCCGGCGGATTTGCTGGACGGCGTGCCGGCGCATCGTGTGACCCGGCTTCGCCGGCAGGGCGAGCGCTATTACGCCGACGGCATGCGTGATCTGCCCGAAGACAGGCGGCTTGCGATCCTCGCTGTCTGCACCCTGGAATGGCGGTCATCGCTGGCCGATGTCATCGTGGAGACCCACGATCGCATCGTAGGCCGTCTCTATCGGGCCTCCGAACGCCTTTGCAACACCAGGATCGCCGACGAAAAGGCGGCCGTTCGGGACACGCTGAAGTCCTTTGCCGAAATCGGTGGTGCTTTGCTTGGAGCGCAGGACGATGGCACGGCCCTGGACGGGATAATCGCCACCGGGCCTGGCTGGGAACGGTTCAGAACCCTTGTCGCCACGGCCTCCGCGCTGACCAACGTGCTCGCGGCCGACCCGCTCAGCCGTGTGCTGGACGGCTATCACCGTTTCCGCCTCTACGCGCCCAGGATGCTGCGCCTGCTCGACATGCAGGCGGCGCCGATCGCCACGCCTCTTCTGGCGGCCGTTGCGATGCTGCGTAACGGGATCAAGGTCGATCCGCCGGTGGATTTTCTACGTCCCAACTCGAAATGGCATCGTCATCTTCGCGCTGAGCCCAGCGGCGACCACCGGCTTTGGGAAATCGCGGTGCTGTTCCACATCCGCGACGCCTTCCGGTCCGGTGACATATGGTTGGCGGGATCGCGCCGCTATGGCGACCTCAAGCAGCTTCTGGTCCCGCCACAGGCGATAGAGCAGACCGCGCGGCTCGCCGTGCCGCTGCGACCCGGCGAATGGCTGGCCGAGCGCAGGGCTCGACTGGATACACGGCTGAAGGAGTTTGGCCGCGCGGCGCGAACCGGCACGATCCCAGGCGGCATCATCGAGAACGGCAAGCTGCACATCGACAAGCTGAGGGCCGACACGCCCGAAGGGGCCGAGGATCTCGTGCTCGATCTCTATCAACAGCTCCCGCCCGCGAGGATCACCGATCTGTTGCTGGAAGTCGATGAGCGAACCGGATTTTCCGAGGCGTTCACGCATCTGCGCACCGGCGCGCCCTGCAGCGACCGGATCGGCCTGATGAACGTGTTGCTGGCGGAAGGCGTCAATCTCGGTTTGCGCAAGATGGCGGCGGCGACCAACACGCACAGCTTCTGGGAATTGCTGCGGATCGCGCGCTGGCATGTCGAAGGCAGCGCCTATGATCGGGCGCTCGCCATGATCGTGGAGGCCCACGCCGCCCTGCCCATGGCCGCCTTCTGGGGACAAGGGCAATCGGCATCCAGCGACGGGCAGTTCTTCCTTGCTACCGAGCAGGGCGAGGCGATGAATCTGATCAACGCGAAATATGGCAACGTCCCGGGCCTCAAGGGATACAGCCATGTGTCCGATCAATATGCGCCGTTCGCAACCCAGGTGATCCCGGCAACGGTCAGCGAGGCTCCCTATATCCTGGACGGGCTGCTCATGAATGACGCGGGCCGCCGCGTTCGCCAGCATTTTGCCGACACGGGCGGCTTCACCGATCATGTGTTCGCCGCCTGCGCCTTGCTCGTCTACAGGTTCGCCCCCCGTATCCGCGATCTCCCTCAGAAAAGACTCTATGCCTTCACGCCCAACGCGACGCCGGCCAATGTGCGAGCGCTGGTCGGAGGTAAGATCAATGAACCGCTCATCGAGCGCAACTGGCCCGACATCCTGCGCATCATGGCGACGATCGCAGCGGGGATCGTCGCCCCCAGCCAGATTCTTCGCAAGCTCGCCTCTTACCCGCGCCAGAATGAGCTGGCCCTCGCATTGCGAGAGGTGGGCCGCATCGAGCGAACCCTGTTCATGATCGACTGGATTCTTGATGCCGGCCTCCAGCGCCAGGCTCAGATCGGCCTCAACAAGGGTGAGGCCCACCACGCCCTAAAGCGCGCCATCAGCTTCCACCGCCGAGGTGAAATCCGGGATCGATCCGGCGAAGGCCAGCACTATCGCATCGCCGGAATGAACCTGCTCGCCGCCATCATCATATTCTGGAACACCATGAAGCTCGGCGAGGTCGTCAATACCCGGGCCGCCAGCGGTACCCATATCGCGCCTGATCTACTCGCCCACGTCTCGCCGTTGGGATGGGAACACATCAATCTAACCGGGGAATATCGCTGGCCCAAATCCTTAGCGTAGGATTCCGCCCCCTCCCGCAAACGCCCCCAAATGGCGTCCTCCTGCCAGTCCTGGCTTGGAGACGGAAAACCGGCTCCCGCTGCGCCGATGATGTGAGGAATTAGACCCTCTGGCACCTCGGCAAGCGGGACCGGCTGCATTGGCGGCAGCAACATGATGATTCCCTTCGTCGGCCCTTATAACGCAAGAGAGAACGAAAAAGGAACATCTTCAATCCAGCCATCCGCGATTGCGAAGCTGAATGCCCCCCTGCCATCGAATTAGGCAATGGCTTCGTCATCGCCCCTGATCGCGTAGATAGTAGCGAAGGGCGAGAATGGCCGCTGTCATGTGTGTATCCCACGCCTGGCGTTCATGTTGAGGGCGTGACGAGTAGGATTGCGGGGTGATTTCCAAGCCTGTTTCATCGGTTGCAAATAAGGTCGCAAGACTGATGGCGAAGCCGGACTTGGGATCGGATAATCCCTGTAAAATCGCCTCGCGGCCTATATGAGTTGGCTCGTCTGCATCGGGATCGAAGAATAGCGGGTCATGTGGCCCCGGCGCTCGCCCGAACTTCTTCTTGAAGGCCGCATATTGGGCTTGCAGCACCTCTTCGGGGATCGGGTATTTTGACATTTGAACCCTTCATTGCCGCTTATCCGGACAAGCGCGAACATTTCATATCACTGCGCCAGTAGCGATCCCAGCGAACAACGGTGCGGGTCGCCAGCATGGCGCAATTGAGGTTCGCGATTTTCAATCACGGCCCTCAAAGCGCGCTATCAACCGTTCAGCAATTGGCCTGATTTCATCAGCTGGCGGTCGCGGTGCAATCCGAACCTATGGCGGCACTGTAAGTGCCGCCATCGAGTTGCACGACGCGCACAAGCCAAACATCACGCCGGATTTCGCACTGATCCGGCAACGGGCGTTGCATGATCTCATGAAAGGCGAGGTCAACCCATTGGCGCATGTCAGGATCGCGAGCCGCGTCGGCGTAGTCGGCGCGGCTCGCCATGACGCTATAGTCGTCGCCAATCACGAATTGACGTTCTCGCGCACGCCGATCCTTCTCGATCCGCGTCACGCGATCTTTTTCCGCCCGCTTCATGGCCTGTTTCATCCGAACATCGTCGGCGCTGCGCGTCAGCGCCGCAATGATGCTGGGGACGCGCGCGGGCATGTAATGCCCCGCGCACTCAGCTGCCTCGATCACAAATTGCAAATCGCTGATCTCGGTGGGGGAGAGGGTGACGCGAACCGCGCTCGCGGTGTTGCTGATTTTCATGGCTGCGGCTCCGGCTCTTCCTTCGCCTTGTAGGCGGCAAGGCCGATCCACGATCCGTTGTCGCCGCGAAACTGGCGCACAACATCGCCACCGTCCCAATGGCCGGTAAAGATGCCGCGCCGATTGATGCCGCCGACGGGGCGCGTGCGTGCCGCCAGAAGGCGGGCGCGGCGCGTGTCTCGATCTATGTGGCGCATGGGTTGCATGGTCGATCCTTCCTCAATATTCGCTGGTCAGGAGAATGGTGAGCACGCGGGTCGTGGCATCGGGATTCCACGGTTCGGCGCTGCCAAATTCAAGATCGCGGTCGTAATAGTCGAACTTCCACATGACCGAGAGGGCAGGGCGCGTGCTGTCGTCGGTCCAGCGGGTATGCCATTGGCCGATCACATCGCGATAAAGGAAACCGGCGTCATGCTCGCCGTGCGGGTCGTTGTCGGGCGTGAAATCCTCAAAGCCTTCGATCATCTTGAGAATGTCGCTCTGCGTATTCTCGTCCAGCGCCGCGATGCCTTGCGTAATCACGGTGCGACAAGTCACGCCCATCGTTCGCCGCGCAATGTCGTTCAGCGCCGCAATGGTGGCGATCTGGTCAGTCGTCGCTTCCATTTTCCTCACTCCTTTAGGCGAAGCCGCTGCCTGCGGCCTGCGGCTCTGACCCGCTGGCGAAGCGCGGGATGGGGAGGGGGAAGCAAAATCGATGGGAGTGGTGCGGGCGGCACGGTTAGGGAGGCCCCGGCGCGCGCGAGCGCGCCGGAACTGGCCGAACTTGGCGTGCAACCCGGTCCTGTCGATTATGCTTCGGGAACGAAAGGGCGGGTGCCCTTGGTGTTCCCCCCGGTGGCAGCTGCCACCATTGACGGGGCGCGGCCCTGGGCCGCTCGATCCTATGTGGCAGCTGACAGACTATTAAGTGCGCGGCCCTGGCCGCTCATTATCAGCGCTCGCGGTCCTTTGCTTTCTCGGCTGCCTGCGTCGGTAATTTGCCTTCGCGCAATGTCGTGGCGACATGGGCCTTTGCGCTTTCGACGATCTGTGCCAGCTGTTCCTTCGATGCGCCGCGCTCGGTAGCGGCGGCGAGACGCTTATCAATGGCGAGCTGGAATTGCGCGAACCTGGCATCGGCCCGGTTCTGCTCAGGCGAGTTTTTCTCGAATTGCGCAGCAAGGCGTAGATCAACCTGACTGACGCCGGGGGGCATGACTTGCAGACGTAGCGCGCGATCGGCGGCCTGAATGTCGCGGTCGCTCATTTTCGAAAGGAAATCTGCGGCGCCCGCGCTGATGGCGCGGACTCTTTGCAGCGGGTCCATGCCCTCGGACCAATTGACCTCAATCTGATGATAGCGGCGCTGTTCAATCAGCTGAAGGTGATGCATCGGCCCTTTGGGGTCGCGGAAAAAGGCAAGCTCCTGCGCTGAACGCGCGGCCAGCTGGCGCATGTCAGCGGACGTTTCCGCGATCCGGTTAAGCTGCTCATACTGCCGCGACGCGACGGTTTGTGCAGTAGGTAAGTAACGGCTGATCTGATCTTTGGCTTGCTCAATGCTCATAGCGCGCCGTTCGCCAGCTGGCATGAGAGATTCCATCGAGGGCGGAAACGCGATGCCCGCTGGCCCACGCGCTGGCTCGACGCGGTTCTGTTCGAGCGGCATGGCATCACGGATGACTTTGGCGAGGGAGGCGTGATTTCCGGTGTGGAAGCTGTCGCGGCTCGCCTCCATCCAGTCCTTCGGCCCCATTGCCTGGATCGAGACGAATTTTTCGGCCGCAAGGGAATGTAGCTGCAAGTGCAGGCGCATGGTGCGGCCATTGCCCTCACGGAACGGATGAAGGGCATTTAATTCGGAAATATGCCGCCCCATGGTATCGGAAAAGCGATCACGATCCATCGACTTGAGGGTTTGGAGGTCGGGCAGCTGCTTAAATTCGTGCTCCATGCTGCGGGCAATGAAATGCGCTCGGGCAAAAGTGCTGCCCGGTTTGCTTATGTCCACAGTCCGAAAGCGCCCCGCCCAATCATATACGTCCTGAAACAGATGATCGTGCAGTTCGCGATACTCGCGCGCGTTCGTCGCCGGCGCGGCGCGCTGCACGACCAGCTCGCCATGTCGGACAACCGAGAAGAAAGCTTCTCGCTCCTTGAGGATATTATCGTCGCGGATTCCCAGCTTGTTCCGAAGAACGTCGCTGTTACGCCAGGTGTAAGGGTCGCTCACCTGTCATGCAGCGAGTTTCTGGCGGGACAGAACATCACGGTTGTAGTCCTGCGCCAGACCAATCGCCACATCGACGGGAATTTGGGTTTCGACCAACAGCAAACAAAAAGAGTGGTCATCCGAAACCAACTCAAGTCCTTCAATCTTGCAATTTGCGATTGCCTCGCAATAAGCTGCCGTCACGGCAGGAATGTCTTCCTGCCGACGAGGCTCATACCCCATCGCCTTGATGCGATTCCTGTAGGTGTCGATGATATTTTCCATTTTGCACCTAAAAACGACCTGCTCCCGCCTATAGTTAACATGTCGGGATTTGTATATAAACCACATTGAGTAGCCCCCGAATTTCACCTTCCCAAATCGAGACGCCGCGCTTGCGCGGCGTCTCGTGCATTTTGCAGGCCGGGGCATTCAGTCCGCTTGGTCGGTCATCATCGCCAACAGGTAGTCGGCGGCGTTTTGTGCCTCGCGGGCGGCCTCGAAGATCGCGCGCTTGTCATTGCGGAGCGCGGTCAACCAGTGCTCGATATACGCGGCATGATCTTCGCGTTCCTCGACCTTGAAACCAACAATCGCACCGATGAAGGATGCGCCCAGCTCGGCCACGAGTTCGTCCCTCGCGTAGTCGGCGCGGCTCGTTGAAATCAGGGTTTTCCGGTTGAGGCGGCTTTCATGCCCTGCATGATGCACGGCTTCGTGCGCAAGCGTGGCATAGTAGTCGTCGGCGGAATGAAACGCTTCAAAAGCGGGCATTTGGATATAATCGTCGCGGGTGTGGTAATAGGCTTGCGATCCGCCAATGCGAACGGTTGCGTCAATGCGAGAGAACATCAGTTCAAGCTCAACGTCGCGGGTTTCGGAATTGGTGATGATCGGGGCGGGCGCGGGATATTTGCCGTCCAATCCCTCGACCTGATCGGCATTGAAAACCGTGTATCGTTTCAGGAACGGAATGGCGCGTTCGTCGTCCGTCTCGGAGTCCTTCACGACAAGCTTGTTGGCATAGACAACGGTGGTCCCCTTGCTGCCCTTCCTGACATTACCGCCAAGCTCCAATGCCTGTTTGAAGGTCAGCCAATAGGGCGAGGCGAAGCCCTGACGCATGGCGCTGGCCCAAAGGCTGAGGACATTGATTCCACGATAGGCAACCCCATTGTGCCGGAGCGGAATGGTCGGCCCACCGCTCCACGGCTTCACCCAAGGCTTTGTCCCCGCTTCCAGCATCGCAAGAATGTCGTCGGTGACGGCCTGATAAATGTCGATCCGGTTCGTTTCCTTAGCCATTTTCCTCACTCCTTTAGGCGAAGCCGCTGCCTGCGGCCTGCGGCTCTGACCCGCTGGCGAAGCGCGGGATGGGGAGGGGGAAGCAAAATCGATGGGAGTGGTGCGGGCGGCACGGTTAGGGAGGCCCCGGCGCGCGCGAGCGCGCCGGAACTGGCCGAACTTGGCGTGCAACCCGGTCCTGTCGATTATGCTTCGGGAACGAAAGGGCGGGTGCCCTTGGTGTTCCCCCCGGTGGCAGCTGCCACCATTGACGGGGCGCGGCCCTGGGCCGCTCGATCCTATGTGGCAGCTGACAGACTATTAAGCGCGCGGCCCTGGCCGCTCATTATCGCGAGCGATTTTTACAGCCTACGTCGTGTAACAAAGGGGAGGCGGTGGCAGCTGCCACCGCCTCCACGTTTGCGGGGAGCGCGGGAGTGAAGCGCGCTCCCCGTGCCGTCATGCCGCTTGGCTTTCGCTATCGGCGGCATCGGGCAAGGCAGAGGGTCTAAGGGCGGGGGGTAGGATGCGCCGCCCCGAAAGGCGCTCGTTGACCGTCACGGCAAGGTCAGAGCGCTTCATGGTCTGGCAATTCTCTACAGCGTCGTTGCCGCAACTTTCGGCCAGCAGCTTCAAGAGCGTGGCCTTGCTAAGCTGGTCATAGAATACCTGATTAGGTTCCCACTTGTCGGCCATGTCGATCTGCGCGGCCCCGACGATCTGCGCCAGCTGGCGGTCGCGGTCGCTGTGGAACGAGAGGCTCGTGATCTGCGAGGCCACGCAGTAGGCCAGCAGCCGCAATTTCGCTTCGCTGTCCATCTGGCGCATGTCGTCCAGCGTGGGTGTTTCCGCCAAGCGGTCAAGATCGGCCCTCGCGATCTCGTCAATGTCGGCAATCGTGGAATGGCCCATGACCGCATCGTCAACATGGAAGCGGTTCTTCTCGGCGGTGATTTCGGCGGCTTGTTGCCACGAATAGGCATTGCCGCGAACCTGTCCCAAGAGGCCCGTCAAGAGCACGTCCAGCGCCAGTTCCGGGTCGCTGGCAAGGGCTTCTCGAACCGCCATCGTGCGGATGCCGCCCAGCTGATCCATGACTTTCTGCGAGTAGTCGGGCCTGGGAGGCTTGGGGCCATCGGCGGCGGTGCCCTTGGCGCTGCGGGTGAACGCGACCTGCTCGATACCGTCATGGCCGATAAACACGATAAGGGAGTGCTCGGCCTTCTGCTCGGCAGTGAAAACGCGGCAAGCCGATACGATAGCGTCCTGCTTGCGGGTCAGGGCGCGCAACTCGTCGTCATAGTCGTGTTCGTCCTCGTCCACCTCGCTTTCCCGCTTGGCGATTGCCGCCTCGATCTCGACCAGCAGCGCGGTTTCTTCCTCGGTCGGATCGCGCTCGCCTGCGGGTTCCAGATGGCCGCGCATCCAGTAGGAATCAGGCCGGTAGAGCTGCCCTTCTGCATCGCGCCAGCCATCTTCGCGCGCCGCCTTGGCGATGGCGTCAAGCCGATCTTGCACAAGGTCCATGACAAGGCCCGCATCATCGCAATAGCGACGTTCTCCGAAAAGATCGGTGGTGAAGGTGCCGCCTGCGGCGCAATAGGCTTCCTCGCCCACAATGCGGAAATGCTTGTCGGTGTCGGCAACCTTCTCCTGGGTGAGCATGGCGCGGATTTGGTGGGCGTTGTCGCCGGTGCGCTTGAAAACCTCAAGCTGGCGGTCCTGATCGTCGGTGAGCGCGAAAGCCTGCGCCGCGCCCATGCCGATTTCGTCCTTCTGGAAGGCTTTGAGAATGGTCGGGTGTAGCGCCGCCAGCTTCAACACGCGGCGGACATAGGCGGGGGAGACGCCGAACGAGGCTGCAACATCGTCAACGTCCTTGCCGCTGTCGATGATCGCCCGATAGGCTGCGATGGCATCGGCGGGGTGCATGTCCTCGCGCTGTGCGTTCTCGGCAAGCGAGATTTCCAAGGCCTCGTCCTTGCTGCGAATTTCAACAGGAACCTCGAAAGTGCCGGGGATCGCCTTTGCCTTCTGCAACAGCTTCAAGGCCCGGTAGCGCCGCCCTCCTGCGCAAATCCTGATCTTGCCGTCTTCGTCATAGCCGATCAGGTTTTGCAGCACGCCCCGCGCCTGAATGTCAGCTGCGAGGGCTTCGATTTCCTTGGGCTTCACCTTCCGCACATTGAGGTCGGAAAGCGCCAGCTTGTTCAGTTGGATGGTCTGGATGGTCATTTTTCACTCCTTTAGGCGAAGCCGCTGCCTGCGGCCTGCGGCTCTGACCCGCTGGCGAAGCGCGGGATGGGGAGGGGGAAGCAAAATCGATGGGAGTGGTGCGGGCGGCACGGTTAGGGAGGCCCCGGCGCGCGCGAGCGCGCCGGAACTGGCCGAACTTGGCGTGCAACCCGGTCCTGTCGATTATGCTTCGGGAACGAAAGGGCGGGTGCCCTTGGTGTTCCCCCCGGTGGCAGCTGCCACCATTGACGGGGCGCGGCCCTGGGCCGCTCATCTAGCGGCTAGAGAATGGCGAGCGCGAGAACCGCAACGATAGAGCCGCACAAGGCGGACAAGAGCATCAGGCGCATCGTTGTGGCATTGATCGTGATCGCAGCGCCGGCACAAGCCCATAGCAGGGCAATTGTGGGGCCAGCGCGGTAGATCAGGAAGCCGATATAGCTGTTCGGCAGGAACTGCGGATAATCGAGGATCAGGCGTGCGACGATTCCGCCGCCTGCGAGAATGAGCGCGGCGATCAGCCATGCGGCGATTGCCTCGGCGCGCGGCGATACGCTGTGCCTGGGCACGGCCTGCGTTGTCGTTCGCGTCGCATCATTCATGCTGAACTTCCCTTTTAGCCCTGACCGTCACCCGAATGGGCGGAGACTGCTTTGCTGGCTCCGTGGAACCGCGCGGCGCAGCCGTGTGGTGGAGTAGGGCAGGTTCCCGGCTCCGGTCATTTGCACTTGTTCGGCAGCTGGCCCCTCTCGATCGCCAGATTCCTCATCGCCTCATAATCGACACCCCAAAGGCCCCGTCGCTCATTGGCTGCGTCTTTCATGAAACGGGCATAAGCCAGCCCTGAATGTTGCCTGTAATCAACGGCATATCCATGACGCACCATCGTTGCCGAAACAGATGCCCCATTCGACCGAAACCGGCACGACATGTTAGACCGGCCCCAGCTCGTTCGCCGCGTGTTGCATATCGGCTCAATCGTCAGCTTTTCGTCCTGAAAATCGCTCGTGCAATCCATGCCGCCATTTTGCTTCACCAGTTCTTCCAGATAGAGGCCCGCTGCGATCTTGGGCACATTGCCCTTGCCATCATCATCCGGCGCATCAATACCCGACAACCGCACCCGCTTTTTATCGAGCGTTTCGAGCGTATCGCCGTCGATAATGCGCGGGTTCTCGATGTAGATCGAAACAGGCTCGCCATTCCTTGCTTGCATCTGATTGAACAGCGCCCCGAACGCGAAGATAGAGAGAATTGGCAACGCGATTTGCTGATTTCGCGGCCACTTTTTGAAACCTCGGATTAGCACCTGGCTCTCTCCTGAAGAATGTCGTTCCAGTCCATCGGCGCCGGGGCTGGCGGGAGGATGATTTTCAGTTCGCGGTCGTTAGCAGTGAGGTGGTCGCGCGCGTCCTCTATGGCCTGTGCGGCTTCCTGGCCGTGCTGCGAGTAGATCACGATTTTTCGGATGCGTTCGGGGATCGCGATCAGGCCATAGCGGCGAATGCCGCCCGCGCCCCACACCTTGAATTTCCCGGCGCTTAGCTGGGTGACGGAAACGGCTTCCTCGAAGCCTTCCGCGAGGCGCAGAACATCGTTGGTAGGCTGGCCGCCGATCCGCATGGCGGCGTGTCGGACCAGGCCGAGCGTCAATTTCGCCTCGCGGAGCGCCGCATGATAGCGTTTCTCGCCAGTTGCTGGATCGAGCAAGATCCGCTGCACGGCGATTATGCCTTCGTCGGCCTCGAACGGCACGAGAAGGGCAGGATGCTCTTCGCGGGCGTCAGGCGGACCAACAATGCAGCGCGGAGCGAAGCGGACCTTAAGGCCGGTCGGGTCGATCGCGCGCAAACGCAGATAGCGTTCAGCCGCGGTGCCTGCGATCGGCACGGCGGAATCCCATAGTTGCAGGGCGAGCTTCCGGCGCGAGGGTTCGGGAGCGCGATCGACCGTTTCGCCGCTTGTGTGGCGATTGATTTTGCGACTGTTGAGCGCGGACCACACGGCTTCTTGACTGCAACCGGCCCAACATTTGAACAGGACGGCCTTCTTGCCGGGGGTGACTTGGAGCGACGGATTGCGGTCGTTGTGGGCTGGGCAGCAAACCATGCCATATGAGCCGCGCCAATGGCCGCCCATATCCGCTACGATCTGACGTGCGCGTGCTTCGACGTCCATTTGCATCGAACTTCTTCCGTCAACGGTATCCCGACATTGGGATTTATACACATTTCACGTAGGCGGGCAAACGGTCGGGATATATGCCAATATCGCGCATGGCCCGGCTAGGGCCATTCAATATAAATATCTCCGCCGGTTATCTTCACTCGCGGATGACTCACGTTCTTTCGCCTCGATCGCTTCACCCAAGCTGGCGAGAATATTCGCCAGCTTGCGCTTGTCCCGCTCTTCGCGGGTAAGCTCCCATAGGGGCAGCTGATCCCTCATGCGCTCCATGTCGCGCGCCGCCTCGATCTGGCGATACTGCTCGCAAGCGGGGGCTGGGTCGGCCGCGATGCCGCGACGGCGGCGAGCAGCGAAAATTTTCGAGAGGAAGGCAGGGAAGAGGAAGCGATAGGCGTTTGTGGCCTGCTTGATGCGCGGGCCAGCCCCTTGCGCTTCGTGGTCGGGAACCGGCTCGTAGCGCCTGAACCAGTCAATAATGCGCGCGTCTTTAAGCCGCGAAAGCGCCTGAACAACGCAATTCTTGCTTAGGCCGGTTCCATCCATGATGGTGTGAAGGCTGGGGAACAACGCGCCGGTGCTATAGTCGATGACGCGGGCCAGGAACTCGATGATCTGGATGCCGGCCTGTCCGATCGCGCCGTTGCGAATGCGCGGTGTGGTCGTTCGTCGCTGCGCGAGTGTCTGCCGCTCGTAGAGCTTTGCAGCTTCAATCATCTCGCGCATCTGGCGCGCATTGCGGATCGGCGTGTAAGCCTTAGCCCGCTTCTCGTGGCCTACGGCTATGCTGCCGGCCCAGACTTTGACGCGCGGTTTTTCGGCACGCGCAAGCAAGGCGCGGTCGATCGTGGCGAGGCCAGTGCTACGCAGCACGGCGCCTATGGAAGTGGTCAT
>NZ_CP005191.1 GCF_001563285.1 Sphingobium sp. MI1205 | reverse complement strand
TGACGGCCACCGTAGATTCGGGGTTTCATTGACGCAACGAAAAAGTTCGGGGTTTCATTGACGCTCGCCGACGATTCGGGGTTTCGTTGACGCAGATTCGGGGTTCTGGAGTCACCGGATTCGGGGTTCCGTTGACGCCCAAGGCCAAAAAATGGCCGATTTCACTATTATATTCAGTATCTTACGGAGACGCCAAAATCCCGTAACACGACTCTTTAACCCATATATTAACACTAGGCCGCCCTGTGGATAACTTTTGCCGCGACGTGGTTTCACCCACCAGCATCCCGCCAGATCGGACAACCTGTCCCGGAAATCGGGACAGAGGCAGCGCGACTCACTGGCGCAGTGCTTGAAGCACGGTCAGAGGGAAGAAAAGCGCCGCCTCTTGGGGGCTTCGCCCCCGCCGGCTCGCGGCCTGCGGCCGCCCCGGATCGCTTTGCGATCCTCCCACCCGGCATCCCCCATGATGAGCCGGCTTCGCCGGCACGCTTTTTGTTGGATTAGGGATCGTTTAAACGCTGCGCCCCTGCCGCGACCACAGCGCCAGCGGCACCGTCGCAATTGGCTTTCCAGAAAAGCCAGGCGGATAGGGCAGCGATCAAGCCGAGAGGGCAGGGGAGGCGGAAACGTCGCGGCAGGGGCGATTTCCGGGCCGCTGGGCGTCATTCTGAGCGTTCGGCAGGGTTGGAGAGGTCGAGCGCCCGATGCCGCTCTACGGGCTTCCTAGGCGGCCGATTTTTTGGAAGCTAGATCCTCGCACGATCGCGCGCGACGACACGGAAGTGCGTTTTATGGACGCTAGGGCTGAAAAACGGCAACATCGGGTCCGAGCGGCCGCGATCGGCGCGGCGAGCTTCAAGATTTGTGCGCCAGACAACGATTTCGCGAACCTGGCCCGATCATCGTTGCGGGAGAGGGCGGAATCCTACGCTAAGAACCGGCAGGGGAGGGCGCGGAAAGTCCGCTAAACAACGCCCAGGCCGAACAGACGGCGAACTTGTATATTTGTATACGCCTATACATTCGCGCCCTGTGGCGCGTGGTGCTATCGCTTCAATTCAGGACGGGTTTGTCGTCGGCCGATGGATCAGCGTGGAAAAGGCCCTCCATCGGATTGTCGCGAATATACTCGCCGCCTTCGGCAAATGCCCGGAGAGGATCGTTGCCCTTCATGCGGCCAGCGGTGATTTCGCGTTCGGTCACGCGCAAAAGCACGGCCTTGTCGATCTGCCCGTCAACCAAACTCTCCTGGCGGAGCATGAGATGGTAAGTCGAAAGGTTATCGGCCAGAAAGCCGATGATCTGAGAGCCTGGGGCTTGTGCCTTGGCCAAGCCTTCGGCAGCGATGTTGGTCAACGCAATGTGCATACTTATCAGGCGGACACGGTTAAATTCGTCGCGCTCGACAGCGTGCAGTTCTATCAGCTCATCGACCAATGCTTGTAGGTCACAGCCCGGCTCGCCGATGCTTTTCATGAATCGATCGGCAAATTCCTCAAATCGTTCATTAGGCATGGTCGAAATACCTTGTGTTTGAGACGGTTTAAACGCTCTACACCTTGTCGAACTTCCCCGCGAACTCGCGATCGGCGAAATAGCGTAGCTTGGCGGCGACGATCGGCCGTTGCCCCGCGAGGAACAGGAGCTGCAAATCCTCGCGCAGCGTGCGGACCTCATCGGGCGTGAGCAAGGGGCGGCCGACATGCTGCGATCCGAACGATATGCCGGTCTCTTCCGCGTCGATCGCGCGGCTCATGCTCTCGAACACGACCGTTTCCTGGCCGAGCAGATCGGAGACGAGCTTGGCGCTGTCGTGATCGTTGACGCCGAATATCTGCAAGACGCCGGCGTTCGACAGGAAGGTGCCGGCGCGGCGCTCGTAGAGCGCGCGGAGCTGGTGAACGTCTTGCAGGATCGGCCAGAGCTGGATGCCGTAGCCGGCCATGAGGCCCATAGCGCGCTCGACGGGTTCGAGGCGGCCGAGGGCGGCGAACTCATCGAGCAGGAACAGGACGGAGCGGGCAGGGGAGGCCGGCGCGCGCGCGAGATCGGTCAGCCCTTGCGCGAGCATCAGGCGCAGCCAGCGCGCATAGGTGGCGAGCCGATCGGGCGGCAGCACCAGATAGACGCTGGTAGGCTGCGCCTTCACATCGGCGAACGTGAAATCCGAGTGCCCCAGCACCGCCGTCATGCGCGGGCTGTCGAGAAAATGGGTATGGCGCTGCGCGGCCGACAGCACGCCAGCGGCTTCGCGATCGGACTTGCCGAGGTGGCGATTGGCGGCGCGGGCGGTGAGGCCGCCTTGCGCCTGCATGGCTTCGAGCTGGGCGGCGAAGGCTTGCGGAGCGAGGGTGAGCCGGTCGCGCAGCGTGGCAAGGGTTCGTGTGCCCGCCGGCTCCTGGCAAACGATATGCAGGATCAGGCCGGCGATCAACGCCTTGGCTTCCTCGTTCCAATGCGCCTCGCCCGCTTCGCCGGGGGCGTCATAGACCAGTGCGTCGGCCAGCGTCATGCAGTCGTCGGCGAGATCGAGGCCGGCAGGGTCGATACGATCCAATGGATTGAACGCGGCCCCGACCATGCCCGTTACGCCGAAGGGATCGAGGACATGGACCGGGCCGAAGCGTGCGCGATAGTGGGCGGTGATACGCGCGTTCTCGCCCTTGGGGTCGATGCAGACGACCGGGCCGGGATAGTCGAGCAGGTTGGGGATGATGGTGCCCACGCCCTTGCCGGTGCGCGTCGGCGCGATCGTCAGCAGATGGGCGGGGCCGGCATAGCGCAGCGGCTTGCCCGATTTGCGGTCGCGGCCGATCAGCAGGCCGTCGCCATTTTGGGCGAGGGGGCGCGTCTCGCGATCGGTGGCGAAGCGGGCCGAGCCGTGGGTATCGTCGCCGGCAGGGCCACCATAGCGCAGGATCAGCGGTTGGAAGAGGGCGCGCAGCGTGACCAGGATGATGACGAGGAACGTCAGCATCATGCCGAGCTGGTAGAGATTGGAATCGCGAGCCAGGCCGAGCAGGGAGGCGAGGACGAATTGCATCCCGCCGGCCAGGACGATGCCGACGATCAGGAACAGGATCGCGGTGCGAAACAGATGGCGGATGAGCGCGAGCGGGCTAAGGGTCAGCGCCGTGATCGCCCAAATCGGTTGCTCGCGCGCGAGGCGGGCGAGGTTGCGGATCGCGCGGCCGAGCTGGCGGAACCATTCCATGCCGGATCACTTCGCCGCCAGGGCGAAATCCACCCGCACGGTCACGATGTTCATGTTGGTCCCCGCCATCACCGGGGGCGCTGCCTGTGGCACGACTGTCGGGGGAGCGGCGATGCGGGCCTCCATGTCGGCCATTTGCGGCATATAGCCGCCCTGGCCGCCATCGCTGATCGCCAGCACGCGCGTAACGCGCAGGTTGGCGGCGGCGGCATAGGCATCGGCCTTGGCGCGCGCGGCCTTGTAGGCGGTGCCATAAGCGCCGAGGTTGGCCTTTTCGGGATCGGCGACCGAGAGATTGGGGCCGGAGACGATGTTGGCCCCGGCAGCGGTGACGGCGGCGAGAGCTTCGCTCACCCGTTTGTTGTCGCGGACCCGCACGGCGACGCTGTTGCTGGCCTCATAGCGGCCCTTGTTCGCGCCATAGTCGATCCGGTTGACCGAGAGGTTGCGGGTCTGAATATCCCGCGCCGGAATGTCGAGCCTGGCGAGCGCGGCGGTGATCTTGTTCATGGTTTCCGCGTTGCGGGCGCTGGCGGCCTGCGCGTCGGCGGCGATGCTCGACAGGCCGGCAGTGAACAACGCCTGATCGGGGGTGGCTTCGGCGCGCCCCGTGCCGGTGACGGTCAGCACGGTTTCGTCGCGATCGACACCGCGAGGGTCGGGCGCAGCGGGGGTGCAGGCGGCGAGGCCGAGCAGGGGCGTGAGGAACAGGGCTGGTTTCATGGCAATCCTCCTGGGTCGTTTTTGGTGTCGATCGTGGCGAGATGTTCGGCGCAGATCGCGGCGGCGATCGTGTGGAAATGCCTCACGCGCTCGACGAGCCAGGCCAGTTCGTCGGGGGTGATTTCATAGGCGTGGGAATAGCGGGCCTCGACATAGGCGCGCTGCAACTGTGCGAAATGGCGGCGGGCCGCGCGAGTATCGCGCGGCCATGCTTCGATCAGCCGGGGGTCTAGATTTTCGGCGAGCGAGCGCAGGATGCCGAGACGGTGCGATTTGGGCGCGTAGAGCGTCAGGACGAGCAGCACGGCATTGTAAGCCCGCTCGACGGCCTGGTGCAGCATGAACGCCGCATCGCGCGGCACGCCGTCGGCGATGCTGTCCTGGGCGAGCTTGAGCGCGTGCGCGGCGAGCGGGAACCAATGGTCGCGATGGCGCAGGGCTTCGGCGTGGCGTTCCTGCGCGTCGAGCTGGCGCGGCATGGCGAGGCCCTGTCCCGGCGCTTCGTAGAGGGCAATGCCATCGCGGGCTATGTCGGCAAAGAAGGGACGGCCGCGCGCGAGCTGGTCATTTACGTCCATCAGGGAATGGACGATGAAATTGACCGGCGTTGAGAGATGGCGGGTGACGGTCAGCTCGCGCACCAGATGATCGTCGGCGACCGCCCACCATGTTTGCAGATCGGTGAAGGTCTCGGAGTTGACGACGACGAGAAGGTCATAGTCGGAGATGTAGCCGCTGGCGCGATCCTCGACCCAATCGCCGCGCGCGTAGGAGCCGAACAGGATCAGCTTGAGGATGCGGCCGCCCTTGCGTTTGTCGGAGAGCTTGGTTTTGACGGCATCCTCAAATTCATCGAACAGGACGCGGGCGACCCGTTCCAGTTCGCGGCGCTTGGCGGCGGGAAGATGATCGAGATCGGCCCGCATCGTCATCCGATCGTTGCCGGCGTGATCGCCAGCGCCGGGTCCGCGTCGGGATGATCGAGCAGCTTGAGGACGATCGCGGTGGCGAGGGGAGGGGGGACAGCTTCCGCGCGCAGCATGTCGAACAGGGCGTGTTCGTCGGCGTCGAGGTCCATGCCTTCGATCGCGAGATTGGCGCGGGCTTCGGCATCGCCTTCGCGCCACATCGCGACTTCGGCGGGGGTGCCGCGCACATAATCGAGCGCGCGGACCTGGGCGCGGATCGCCCCGATGTCGAGGGCGCGCGTCACGGTTCCTGTCCTTCGCTTGCCGGCAGCGCGATATGGGTGATGCCCGGAGCGGCGGCGATTTCGTCCACCAGGCTATCGACGGTTTCCATGCGGTGACTGGGCCAGTCGCGCGAGACGGTGACATAGCCGGCATCGGTCTGGACATTGATGGTCGCGGTGGCGGGAAGCAGATCGAGCAGCGAGGCGAGCTTGTCCTGAATGTCGGGGGTGATCCGGTCGATTCCCGGTCCGACCATCAGGAGCTGCCAGGAGAGGCGCGACGTGTCAGTCATGGGCGTTTCCTTCCGCGTTGTCCTGTCCTTCCGCTTCCGCGTCGAAGGCCCGTTTGCCGCGCCGCTTCCAGAGCGCGAGGGCGTTGCCATCGCCTTGCGCGCGGGCGGCCAGATCGAGCATCGCGCCATAGAGCGTTGCTCGATCGTCGTCGGTCAGTTCGACGAGCCCGGCTTTCTGGACGAGGCCGCCCAGCTCTATGAGATGGCGGGTGCGTTCGCGACGCTGCACGACCCATCCTCTCGTATCGGTGCGGCGCTTGGCGGCTTCAACCCTGTGCCTCGCCTGCGCCAGCTTGGTTTCCGCCTTCGCCGTTGCCGCCAGCGCGTCGCCCAGCCTTGCGCCCGCGTCCTTGAAAGAAGGCCGCGCCCCGCGAGCGCCACGCCTCCCTTTCCTCCGCGTCGGCCGATTCCACGGCGGCGAGCAGCGCACCGGCGAGCGTGTCCAGATCGAGCGCATCGGCCCCGGTCCCCGTCACCAGCTCGCCGAGTTGCTGTATCTTCTTCGCCTTGATAGACTTGGCCTTGTCGCTCAGTGCCCGCAATTCGGCGTCATAGTCGCGCGTCTTTCGCATCATTCTCTCCCTCGCGCCCGTCGAACAGAAGCCGCACAGTAGCATGATCGCGCTGGCAGGACAGCGGTTCCGAACAGAAATACGGTGAAGTCAATCACGCGAACGGCAGTGAGTGGTGAGTGCGCGCTTATAGGTCGTTGCCGACCTGCGCTAAGAAAGGTAAGTTTCGTATCGTCATGGCAATCTACCATTTCTCCGCGAAAGTCATTGGCCGATCCAGTGGATCGAGCGCCGTTGCGAGCGCGGCCTATCGTGCGGCGGAGCGGCTGCACGATGACCGACTCGGGCGCGATCATGATTTCTCGAACAAGGCCGGCGTCGTCCATTCGGAAATCATGCTGCCCGAAGGTGCGCCGGAGCGTTTAAACGATCGCGCGACCTTGTGGAACGAGGTGGAGGCCGGCGAGAAGCGCAAGGACGCGCAACTTGCCCGCGAAGTCGAGTTCTCGATTCCGCGCGAGCTGAACCAGCAGCAGGGCGTCCAGCTCGCCCGCGAGTTCGTCGAAAAGCAGTTCGTCGAACGCGGCATGGTGGCCGACCTCAATGTGCATTGGGACATGGGCAAGGACGGCCAGCCCAAGCCGCACGCGCATGTCATGTTGTCGATGCGTGAAATCAGCCCGGACGGCTTCGGCAAGAAGGTAGTCGAGTGGAACAGCACGGCGCTCCTGAAGGAGTGGCGCGAGGCGTGGGCCGACCATGTGAACCAGCGCCTTGCCGAGCTGGATATTGACGCGCGGATCGACCATCGCACGTTGGCGGCGCAGGGGATCGACCTTGAGCCGCAACACAAGATCGGGCCGGCTGCATCGCGGATGCCCGAACAAGGGCTTGAGGCCGAGCGGGTCGAGGACCATGCCCGGATCGCGCGCGAAAATGGCGAGAAGATCATTGCGCGGCCCGAGATCGCGCTGGACGCGATCACGCGCCAGCAGGCGACGTTCACGCGGCGCGACCTGGCGCAGTTCGCGTTCCGGCACAGCGACGGCAAGGATCAGTTCGACCAGGTGATGAGCGCGGTGCGGACCTCGCCCGAGCTGGTGGCGCTGGGGAAGGACGGGCGCGGCGAGGATCGGTTCACGTCGCGCGACATGATCGACACCGAGCAGCGGTTGAGCCAGGCCGGCGATCGGCTTGCGGATCGGGCGGGGCATGGTCTCTCGGCGGCGTCTCAAATGGGGGGGCGAGACACCGCCGAGAGTGGAAGCCTTGCGCTGGGAAGCCAGCAAAAGGACGCCCTGGCGCATATCACCGGCAAGAACGACCTGGCAATCGTCGTCGGCTATGCCGGCACCGGCAAATCGACCATGTTGGGCGTGGCGCGCGACGAATGGGAGCGCGCCGGCTATCAGGTGCGCGGCGCGGCCTTGTCCGGCATCGCGGCCGAGGGGCTTGAGGGCGGTTCCGGCATCCAGTCCCGCACGATCGCGAGCATGGAATATCAGTGGGACCAGGGCCGCGAGCTGCTAGGCCCGCGCGACGTGCTGGTGATCGACGAGGCGGGCATGATCGGCACGCGCCAGATGGAGCGCGTATTGTCCGAGGCCGAAAGGGCCGGCGCGAAGGTGGTCCTTGTCGGCGATCCCGAGCAGTTGCAGGCGATCGAGGCCGGGGCGGCGTTCCGGTCCCTTGCCGAGCGCCACGGCGCGGCCGAGATCAGCGAGGTTCGCCGGCAGCATGAGGACTGGCAGAAGGACGCCACGCGGGCGCTGGCGACGGGCAGGACCGGCGAGGCGATCCATGCCTATGCCGAGCATGGCATGGTCCACGCGGCCGAGACGCGCGAGGCTGCGCGGGCCGAGCTGATCGACACATGGGACGCGCAGCGGCTTGCCGATCCCGAAAAGACGCGGATCATCCTCACCCACACCAATGCCGAGGTTCGTGATTTGAACCAGGCCGCGCGCGATCGGCTGCGCGAAGCCGGCGAGCTGGGGCAGGACGTGCGGATTTCGGCCGAGCGGGGCGCGCGCGAGTTCGCGACCGGCGACCGCATCATGTTCCTGAAAAACGAGCGCGGGCTAGGCGTGAAGAACGGCACGCTGGGGAAGGTCGAGCGCGTGTCGCCCGACAGCATGGCGGTGCGGCTCGATGATGGCCGACAGGTGGCGTTCGACCTCAAGGACTATGCCCATGTCGATCATGGCTATGCCGCGACCATCCACAAATCGCAGGGCGTGACGGTCGATCAGGGGCATGTGCTGGCGACGCCGGGGATGGACCGCCATGCGGCCTATGTGGCGCTGTCGCGGCACCGTGAGGGCGTGCAGCTCCACTATGGCCGCGACGACTTCGCCGACGATCGGCGGCTTGTCCGCACGCTGTCGCGCGAGCGGGCGAAGGATATGGCGTCGGATTATCCCATGTATCGGGACCGCGACGCCGAGGCGCAATCGTTCGCCGATCGGCGCGGTCTGTCGGGCGAGATCCGATTGCCGGATGCGCCCGAGCGCAAGGGTGTGGAGCTTCTTGGCCCGCGTGCTGGCACCATGCGCCAGATGGGCGGAGATCCACGCCCACGCGAGATCGGCGAGGGCCGCGGCGCAGGGGATGCGAAGGCCGCGGCCGAGCGACAGCCGCGGCGCGGCATGTTCGACGGCTTGAAGCTGTCGGCCGAGCCGGCGAAGGCGGCCGAGCCAGCGCAGGGCGCGAAGGAAAAAGCGGCTCCCAAGCGGGGCATGTTCGATGGGCTGAAACTGTCGTCGCGCACGCCGACGCCGGCGAAGGAAGCCCCGGCGCGTGCCGAGCAGGGCCTTACCCATGATTTCCGGCGCGCGGTCGAGCGGGCCTCGCGTTCGGCCGAGGCGGTGTTGCAGGCCCGCGCATCGGGCGGGCCGGTATTGGAGCATCAGAAGGTCGCGCTCGAGCGCGCGACCGAGGCGCTGGACCAGATCAGGGCGGGGGCTTCGCGCGATATGGCATCGGCGTTCCAGCGCGAACCCGGCTTGCTCCATGAGGCGGCGGCGGGGCGCAGCGGCCCGATGATGGATGCGATGGCGCAGGAGGCCAAGGTGCGGGCCGATCCGAACTTGCGCGCCGATCGGTTCGTGGAACGCTGGCAACAGCTCTCCCAGGACCGTGACCGGCTTTATCGCGCCGGCGACATGACGGGCCGCGAGAAGGCGGGCAAGGAAATGGCGGGCATGGCGAAAAGCCTTGAGCGCGATCCCCAGGTGGAATCGATCCTGCGCGGCCGTGAGCGCGAGCTGGGGCTTGAGATGGGCA
Organism: Sphingobium sp. MI1205; assembly: GCF_001563285.1. NCBI lineage: Bacteria > Pseudomonadati > Pseudomonadota > Alphaproteobacteria > Sphingomonadales > Sphingobiaceae > Sphingobium > Sphingobium sp. MI1205. The sequence continues at coordinate 278,266 of NZ_CP005191.1, read as the reverse complement.
TGGGGCGCGGGCGCGACCTTAGCCACCAGTTGACGCACGAACTTGGGATTGGCCGCGATCGTGGCCTTAGCCGGTAATTGGCCGACCGGAAAAATGGCCTGCCAGTCCCACGACTGGCAGGCCAGTAAGTCTCAAGAGAGTCGCTATTGAGACTTTCGGGTCGCGCGCCGCCTTATCATTTGATTTCGTTGGATGTTGTGAAAAATTGTCAAATATAGACGGACGGAGGCGGCGATGCGGGAAGAGGATGATAGTTTTGGCGACGCTGACGATCCGGCGCTGGCGTTCGCGCGGGTCGAGGATCGGTTGGCGTCGGTGCATGGCGAGGTGGCGTTGCTGCGCGCCGCGATCGAGGGGCTGACCGCCGCGCGCGAGAATATCGAGATTCCCGATTACGAGCCGACGCTGGGGCGCACCGAGCAAGTGCTGGGGCTCTGTTGCAAAAATCGTGAAGCTTGAGCATGCTTGGCGGAGATTGGACGGACGGAACGATGACGGATTTCAAGTGGCGCCATTTCCAGGGTGATGTGATCCTGTGGGCGGTGCGCTGGTATTGTCGCTATCCGATCAGCTATCGCGACCTTGAGGAAATGCTGGCGGAACGCGGCATTTCGGTCGACCATACGACGATCTATCGCTGGGTCCAGTGCTACGCCCCGGAGATGGAGAAGCGGCTGCGCTGGTTCTGGCGGCGTGGCTTTGATCCGAGCTGGCGCCTGGATGAAACCTACGTCAAGGTGCGGGGCAAGTGGACCTACCTGTACCGGGCAGTCGACAAGCGGGGCGACACGATCGATTTCTACCTGTCGCCGACCCGCAGCGCCAAGGCAGCGAAGCGGTTCCTGGGCAAGGCCCTGCGAGGCCTGAAGCACTGGGAAAAGCCTGCCACGCTCAATACCGACAAAGCGCCGAGCTATGGTGCAGCGATCACCGAATTGAAGCGCGAAGGAAAGCTGGACCGGGAGACGGCCCACCGGCAGGTGAAGTATCTCAATAACGTGATCGAGGCCGATCACGGAAAGCTCAAGATACTGATCAAGCCGGTGCGCGGTTTCAAATCGATCCCCACGGCCTATGCCACGATCAAGGGATTCGAAGTCATGCGAGCCCTGCGCAAAGGACAGGCTCGCCCCTGGTGCCTGCAGCCCGGCATCAGGGGCGAGGTGCGCCTTGTGGAGAGAGCTTTTGGCATTGGGCCCTCGGCGCTGACGGAGGCCATGGGCATGCTCAACCACCATTTCGCAGCAGCCGCCTGATCGGCGCAGAGCGACAGCCTACCTCTGACTGCCGCCAATCTTTGCAACAGAGCCATTGAGCTTATGTTGATAATGCTGCCTCGCCCAAGAGGGGCCATGCGGCGGGCAACGGCCTGGCCGACGCGCCAGACGCCGGTCAGGTTGGTATCGAGAACCTGTGCCCAATCTTGTTCCGTCATATCGAGAAAAGGCGCGGTCGCCGCGACGCCGGCATTGTTGACAAGGATCTGGATCGGGCCGAGCTCGTCCTCGATCCGTGCGACGGCCGCATCAACGCTGGCCCGATCGGTAACATCGAGCGCTACGGCAAGTGCTTTGCCGCCTTGGTCGGTAATCGCCTTTGCCGTGTCCGCGACCCGGTCGATGCTGCGCGCCGCGAGGGCGACATGTGCGCCGTTCGCCGCGAGCAGCAGTCCGAAATGGCGCCCAAGACCGCTCGATGCGCCGGTCACCAATGCGATACGGTCCTGGAGAGGATATACTTCGGACATGATCACCGGTCCTGTTTTCCGCAGAGGATATCTCTTTGGCTACCCCGCAGGCGGCCGTGAAAAGCGTTCGCCTTAGCGGAGCGTCTCGTTGAGCCACCTCAGTCCCGCCTCGGCGGCCATCATGCCTCTCGCCTTGTCGGAATAGAGCGTCATGTGGGTCGTGTGCGGCAACACCACAAGTTCCTTGCGGGGGCAAGGAATGGCATTGAACGTATCGATTTCAAGATCCCATAGGGTAATATCGTCCCCTTCGGCAACCACCATCATGACAGGTGTGTTGATGACGCGACCAACAAAGCTGTTCACATTGTAATTTAGGAGCAATTCGACCGATTCGACAGTGCTCTTGTTCTGATAGAGCGGCGCGTCATTTTTCTTGATCTCGTTAAAGACAATTTCCGCTTCCGGCACCGGCCAGCAAGGAATGTCATTGACGTAATCAATGGTGGCGTGCGGCAAATAGAGTTGCTCACCGGGCTTTTCATAACGTAGCGCGCGATCATCGGCGATCAGCTTCAGAAGTTGGCGCCAGCCGTTTACGCCATGGATACGACGCATATTCTCATATCCGTCGATAACGGGAACATGGCTGATGACCGTTTTCACCCGCTCGTCGATCGCTGCAAGGATGATGACATGGCCGCCGGAATAGGAAATGCCCCAGGCCCCGATCTTGTCGGGGTCGACCGCAGGGTGGCGCTCGAGGAAGCTGATGGCGTTCTGATAATCCCGGATCTGCGCCCAGGGATCCAGATGCTGGCGATTGTCGCCGCCACTGACCCCGAGGTTGCGATAGTCGATGATGAGCGCGTTAAAGCCATTTTCAGCGAACTTCTGCGCATAGGTCGGCATCGTGACCTCACGCACATAGCACCAGCCGCCAGCGAGCACGACAGTGGGCCGACGCCCGCCTTCGTCGGGTGTGTAGAGCCAACCCCGAACAGTATCACCTTCGGACTGGAACTCTACGTCGAGCCTCTGCACCATTACCCTTGCCCTCCCTCGCTTAATTAGAGCCGCGGCCGGACGGTCGCGCCGTGGCGCCCATCCTCATCGCTATCATTGCCCTAACTAAGTGACCAACTGGTAACGTGTCAAGATAGCTTCTCTGCGCCTCCAGAGCTTGGCACCCGATATGCATGGGCCTCGGCCCAATGGGGCCGAGGCCGTGCCGTTAACTTATTTGAAAGCAGGAAGTTTTGCCGGGTTCAGCCTATCGACGCTACATCAAGGGGAGAAGGCCTTTTTTTGGTGGCCCTGGCCAGTCGTGGCTTGCGGACGCGGCGCTGGGGAGGAGCCACCAGCCCGGGATAAATGTTGACGACCCCATCCAGAAACAGAATAATTTCCATCTCTACCCAGGCATCGACGTTTTCAGGCGTGTCGACCCCATATATGAATTTCCGGACGCCGAGATAAAAGATGCGCGAATTGACGCCAAGCACGAGTTCGGATTCGTTCTGTGTGAGAGGCATCTCTTCAATCGTAGGCAGGCCAAGATCGTGACGAAATTCGGCGCAAACCGGCCTGACGAGATGTTCTTGCATGAAAGAATACCAGCGACCGTTTATGTCGGATCCCTTAAGACCTGCGAACATGAATAGGCGGACCCAGTCATAATTAAGCACTGTCTGGGCGAGCGCCTGGTATACATTTACCAGCCGCTCTCGCAACGGAACATTGCGGTTGCTGATTACAATTTCCCAGTATGGATTCCACCGGCCGATGAATACTTCCTGATACACGCGTTCAATCAGTGCGTTCTTGCTGGCAAAATAGCGAAATAACAAAGGGTGCGTGATGTTCAGCCGCTTCGCTAGCTCGCGTGTGTCACCACCAAACCCTACTTCCGCGAAGAATTGCACGGCGCCTTCCACGATAAGCCGCTCGCGTTCGGCGCGCGGCAACCGCGGAGTGTCGGTCTGCGTTTTCTTACGCGGGGTCGTCACCTCATTCCCTTCTTTCATAACCAAGCGCCTTGGCGCCGATGCCAATGGTCGTGAATGCTAAAAAATGACCGGCTGGTCAAGTGCATAGGCGGATGCTTCGCTCCAGCTGACGGCGGTGCGCGCTGAATACGCGCCGCCGCTGGAAGAGGTCCTTACTCTGTGAGTTGTTGCATGTGCGCTTGCAGCATTGTGGCCGGCGGGCAGGAGTTGGGAATTGGTCGTTACGTAGCTTCTTTTTGGCGATGTTTGTGGCGCATAGGGCTATTGACAAATGCCCAAACGGTAACCTAAAGTTTCAAACAGACGCAGAGACGATAAGCGCCGTGCAAGTTGGGGCCATCCGGCCGGAAATGCTGAACGGATGGATCGGATGCTGCCAGGGGCCTGCGTGAGCGGGTTGGCAGGCTAGTTTCCCATGTACGGAAGACGAATCGGGAAAGCTCGTGGTCGGTGTGTTTCGCGAGTGAGGGGATAGACGTGCGAAAGGACGTGAGCGGTTGGATCACCCGTCTGAACGACGCGATGATCGACAACTACACAGCTTCAGGCGCATGGCGGAATGAGTCGATCGCCGATATCGCTGCGCGTCTGGTGATCGAAAAGCCTGACATGCTCGCATTTATTGAGGGCGATCGCTCGCTTTATCTGGGTAATCTTGTTACCAAGGCAAGAAAGATTGCTGCGGTACTTGCCACGCGTGGCCTAGTTCCGGGCGATGTGGTAAGCTTCCAGCTTCCCAACTGGCTCGAAACCGCGGTAATCAACCTGGCTTGTTGTATCGGCGGCTTTGTCTGCAATCCCATCATCCCAATCTATCGCGAGGCGGAGGTCGGCTACATCCTGCGCGACGGCCGTGCTAAGATTCTGTTCGTGCCGACGAGCTTCCGTGGCTTCGATTATGTCAATATGGCGCGCGCGCTTCAGGCGGGCCTTCCCGATCTTGCCACCATCGTTACCGTCCGGGGTGAGGCGGAGGGCTGTCTTGGTTATGAGGAGCTTCTCGCTTCAAACGCGCCTGACGTGGCAAGCGGCCATCCCGATCCCAATGCCGTCAAGCTGCTGCTCTATACATCGGGCACGACAAGCCATCCCAAGGGCGTTCTGCACAGCCACAATAGCTTAATGGCCGAGCTCCTTGCCGCTCGGGACTATTGGGGCCTTGGTGCGAGCGATGTGGTGCTGATGCCCTCGCCGGTTACGCATATAACCGGCTATCTTTACGCGCTCGAAATGGGTTTCGTCACCGGCTGTGCCGCGGTGTTGATGGAGCGATGGGACGCCTCTGAGGCGGTCGAGCTGATCAAGCGGCACGGCGTAACGATGAGCGTTGGCGCAACTCCCTTCCTCAGGGAACTTACGGATACGGTCGTGTCGGCCGGGGCTCTGCTCCCCACGATGCGTTTGTTTATCTGCGGCGGGGCGCCGGTTGCGCCGGAACTTGTGCGCCGGGCGGCGCAGGCGATCCCGGGGTGCGCCATATCGCGCGCCTTCGGAAGCAGCGAGGCGCCAACGGTCACGCTGGGTGTCCGGGGCGTCGAAGAGCTTGAGCTTGGCGCGACCACGGACGGGCGCATCGTCAACAATGAAGTGCGGATCATCGACGAAGCGACGGGAGCGTTGCTGGGCGAGGGGGCGGAAGGAGAGATCCTTGTTCGCGGCCCGGAGGTGATGCTGGGCTATACCGATCAAGCGCTGACGGACGATGCGTTCGATCAGGACGGCTTCTTCCGCACGGGTGATCTCGGACGGATCGAATTTGGCGATTTCCTGGCGGTGAGCGGCCGTAAAAAGGATGTTATCGTGCGCGGGGGCGAGAATATCAGCCCTCAGGAAATCGAAGATGCGCTGCATCGCTATCCTGCAATCACCGACGTCGCAGTGGTGGCGATGCCGCATGAAAGGCTGGGTGAAGGGGTCTGCGCCTATGTGATTGCGGATGCGCCCGTTTCCGTCGCCGACATTGGCAGCTTCCTCGGGGAGCAAGGGCTAGCGCGACAGAAATGGCCGGAGCGCGTGGAGATGGTCGACGCGTTTCCGCGCACGGCTTCGGGCAAAGTCCAGAAGAATATCCTGCGTGATCGCCTGGTTGCGCAGGCTCAGCCCACGGAGGCGTCCTTATGAATGGTCCGGACCTTCAACGGTCATTACAGCTTTTTGAGCGCATGCTGCTTATCCGCAGGATGGAGGAGCGGCTTGGTGACCTCGGGAAAGCCGGCGAACTTCCTGGCAATGTGCATCTTTATATTGGCCAGGAAGCGGTGGCCACCGGCGTCTGCGCACATCTTGACGACAGCGACTGGGTTGCCAGCACTCATCGCGGGCACGGTCACTTCCTGGCGAAGGGCGGAGATCCGCGCGCTATGGCGGCGGAGCTCATGGGCAAAGAGACCGGCATTTGCCACGGCAAGGGCGGCTCGATGCATGTTGCCGACGTCTCGAAGGGCATATTGGGCGCCAACGGCATTGTCGGCGGTGGCGTAGGGCTCGCGGTCGGTGCGGCACTCGGCGCGCAGCTTGACGGCGAGGGCCGGGTTGCCGTGGTGTTTTTCGGTGACGGTGCGTCCAGCCAGGGCGTCATTTCCGAGGCGCTGAACATCGCCGCCCTGTGGAAGCTTCCACTGTTGCTGGTCTGCGAGAATAACGGATTTTCTCAATTCTCCCCTTATGAGACGGTGAACGCTGGCGATATCTGGCGCCGCGCCGAACCGTTTGGCATGCCCGGCGCGCTGGTCGACGGCAATGACGTCCACGCCGTATGGCGGGTCGTTGGCGAGGCGGTTGCGCGGGCGCGCTCAGGCGAAGGGGCCACGCTCATCGAGGCTCGTACCTATCGCTGGCGGACTCATGTCGAATCCGAAGAAAGCTTCCTTGCAGCGCCTTATCGCACCCAGGAAGAAGTCGAGAGCTGGAAGCAGCGCGATCCGATTAGCCGGCTGGAAGAATTTCTCGTCTCCGAGGATCTGGAAAAGGACGTGGCCGCTATCCGGGCCAGGGTCGAGGGCGTTACCGAAAGCGCCATCACCGATGCTTTGAATGATCCTCTTCCCCCTGTCTCCCGTGCTTTTGAGGATATGTTCGCCAATGGCTAAGCGGCGCCTCATCCATGCTGTCAACGAAGCGCTTCATGAAGAAATGGAGCGCGACGATCGTGTGATCCTCTATGGCGAGGATGTCAGGATCGGCTTGTTCGGCGATACACGCGGCCTCTTCGACAAGTTCGGGGGCAAGCGGGTGATCAACACGCCAATCTCCGAGGTTGTCATGACCGGTATGGCGGTTGGGATGGCAGCGGCCGGCTATCGCCCGATCTGCCACATGATGTATGGCAACTTCCTTTATACCGGCTTTGACTCCATCGCGAACCAGGCCGCCAAGCTTCGCTATATGACGGCGGGCCAGCTCAAGCTGCCGCTCGTTTACCTGGCATCTACAGGTGCCGGCCGCTCATCTGGCGCCCAGCATTCCGATGCACCCTATCCAGGCGTTATGAACCTTGGCGGCATCAAGGTCGTGATCCCCAGCACGCCAGCCGACGCCAAGGGTTTGATGAAGGCCAGCATCCGTGAGGATAATCCGGTCCTCTTCCTGCTGCCCACCCGCCGCGGCGGCGAGCAAGGAGAAGTGCCCGATGGCGATCATGTCGTGCCGCTCGGCAAGGGATCGGTGAAGCGCGAGGGTCGCGATGTCACGGTGGTCGCGATCGGTGTGATGGTGCGTCATGCAATGCGCGCAGCGGCGACATTGTCCGAAGAGGGGATCGAGGTCGAAGTTGTCGATCCGATGACGCTCTTCCCGCTCGATAAGGAGCTGATCCTGGCCTCGGTTCGCAAGACCGGGCGCCTAGTAATCCTCGATGAGGCGCGTGCTACATGCAGCGCCGCAAGTGAAATTGCCGCTATCGTCGCCGAACAGGGTTTTGCTTCGTTGCGTGGTCCCGTGCGCCGGGTCACCGTGCAGGATGTGGCGATCCCGTTCGCGCCCCATCTCGAAAATGCGGTGATCCCTGATGAGGCTATGGTTGAGGCTGCGATCCGCGCGGCTGTACGCGATGGAGACGTTGCATGAAGATGTCGCTTAAGTTGCCGATGTTTGGCATGAACATGGAAGAAGGCACGATCGCTCGCTGGCACGTACAGCTGGGCGCAGACTTTGCTCTCGGTGACATCCTTTATGAGGTGGAAACCGAAAAGGTGACGTCCGAGGTGGAAGCCCCGTGCGATGGAACTCTCATTGAAATATTGGTTTCTGAAGGTGATGATGCTGCTGTTGGAGCGGCAGTCTGCCGAATAGAAACGAAATAATTGTCCTGACACCGGAGTGAAGTGGGCAGGAGACACGGATAGTTTTTCAACGCGACCGAAGAAAAAATGTTTAAGAGCGCGAAACGATACTTCGGTCATATCTAGGGAGGGATGGTTATGATTGTCAGACCAGAAAGCACAACGAAACGGCACGGCATTAACTTATACGCATCGGGCGTCGCGCTTCTTTGCTTCTGTTCGCCCGCATTCGCCCAGAGCGAGGCTCCGGCGGAGCAGCCTGCTGCCCAATCCGCAGCCGCCGAAGCGCCGCAGAGTGAAAGTCTGGGTGCCGGCGAGATCATCGTCACCGCCAGCAAGCGCGCTGAATCGATCAACAAGGTCGGCCTCACGATTGCGGCGGTCAGTGGCGATCAGCTCGTCAAGCAGGGTATCAGCAGCGTCCAGGATTTGACCAAGGCCGTCCCGGGTCTGACCTATGCGCGGTCGGCATTCGGCACCCCGGTGTTCACGCTGCGTGGCGTCGGCTATTTCGATACCGCTCTGGCGGCATCGCCTGCGGTTAGCGTTTATGTCGACCAGGCGCCTCTCAGCTTCTCCGCGCTGCCCGGCATCGGGGTCGGTTTGGACATGGAGCGTGTTGAGGTACTGAAAGGTCCGCAGGGCATTCTGTTCGGCCAGAATTCCACCGGCGGCGCGATCAACTACATCGCCAACAAGCCGACCGACACTCTGACGAGCGGGTTCAGCCTTGGCTATGGACGATTTAGCACGGTTGAAGGCGAAGCTTTCATCAGTGGACCTGTGACCGACACGCTCAATATACGGCTCGCTGGCCGCAGCACTTATGCGGGATCGTGGCAGAAAAATTACTTCTCTCGTCCAGGTGACGAGTTCGGGAAGCGGCGGGAATTCGCTGGCCGTATCACTCTAGACTGGAAGCCCACCGATAGACTCAGTTTCATGGCCAGCCTGAGTGGTTGGCATGACGGCAGCGAGCCGCAGATCGGGCAGTACATCTTCCTGCGTCCTGCCACGGCGGGGCAGGAGCAATTTTTGAGCCCTCAGCTTTATAATTTCGAAACGGGTACATTGGTGACGCCATATGCGCCGCGCAAGGCGCGCGCCGCCGATTGGTCCGCGGATGCTGAACCTTTCCGTGACGACAGAATGTATAATGCCGCGCTGCGTACCGACTATGACGTGACCGATAATCTGACCCTGACCTCGATCACTTCTTATTCGGACTATAAGCGTAATAGCCGGGCGGCGGATGACGGCACTGCGGTGCAAGACTATGATTATGTCGCCAACGACGGATATATTCGTGACTTCAACCAGGAATTGCGCCTGTCGAACGACGCCGCATCGCGCATGCGGGTCACCGTCGGTGCTAATTATCAGCACAGCAAAGTCTATGAGCTAAGCAAGGCTTCCTATGGAGATAGCATCGTCTCGAATTTCTCTCAGATAGACGGGACGAGCACTTTGCTGCCGGTGCCATTTTCCAGAGGATCGGATTTCAGCCGGCAGACGATCGAAAATTATGCGTTCTTTGGAAACGTCGATTTCGATGTGACAGACACCATCACGGTGAAGGGTGGCCTTCGCTATACGAACAGCAAGCGCCATTTCGTCGGCTGTACCTTTGATAATAATTTCGACCCGATACATGGCGACGACGCCCAGCGCAGGCTGTTCGACATTATCCACACGTTCGCCAGATCCCTGGTGGGCCTGGGAGCATCGACCCCCCTGCAGCCGGGTGACTGCACCAGTGCGATCGACCCGCTGACGGATGCCAACGGCAATCCACTTATCGGTGTAGAGAATGGGCAACGGCCGGATGCCTTTGAGAGCATCCTCGGCGATACCAACCTCAATGAGGATAATCTGTCCTGGAAGGTTGGCGTCGACTTCAAGCCGGTGGCTGGTTCGCTATTTTACGCGAACGTGACCAAGGGCTATAAGGCAGGCAGCTTCCCAACGATTGGGGCGGCGACTGTCAGTCAATATCGTCCGGTCGTTCAGGAATCGGTCATTACCTACGAAGCGGGTTTCAAGCAGGAGCTGTTCGACCGCTCGGTGCTGCTCACCGGTGCTGGCTTCTACTATGACTACCGCAACAAGCAGCTGAGGGGCTTCTTCGATCAGCCGCCTTTCGGCACCGTGTTCGCACTCGACAACGTGCCTAAGTCCACCGTCAAGGGCGGTGAGCTGGCCATCGTATGGCGGCCGGTCGATGGCCTCAACCTCAGTGGCGCGGTGACCTATGTCGACGCGAAGATCAAAAAATACTCCGGTCTGAATTCCGACGGGGTATTTACTGACTTTGCCGGCGACCGGGTGCCATTCGCTCCGAAATGGAATGCGAGTGCAAACGCCGACTATACCGTTCCGCTTGGCGCCAGCCTGGCAGTGAATTTGGGTGCCAGCCTGACCTATAACAGCAGCACGCAGGCTGCGATCGGTCATGATGCGGTGACGAAGGCGGTAACCTACATCAAGCCGTTTACCACCGTTGATGCTCGCATTGCACTTCAGGATGCGGACAATGCATGGCAGGTCCAGTTCTGGGTGAAGAATCTGACCAACGAATATTACTGGAACAACGTAGCGTTCCTGTACGATACGGCGGTTCGGTATGCGGCCATGCCACGCACCTACGGAGTAAAGACCAGCTTCCGTTTCTAAAGCTGATCGGAGGATCTTGGGTTGGTCTGTCGAGATTGGCCTGGGATCTCCCCTCCTCTGCCGGCATGAAGCCGGTGGTGCATTGAATGGATACGGCCGGAGCATCCGATTTTTCGGACGCTCCGGCCGTAATCCTTTAAGTTCAGCATTTTTTGGATCAGAATGGGATCATGGCTGAGGCAGCGGATGACCTGGATGTCGTGATAGATGCCGCGGCGCTATGGCTTGCGGCGGGCCGTCATGTCGCGCTTGCCACAGTGATCGAGACCTGGGGGTCGGCGCCTCGGCGGGCGGGATCCCATCTGGTGATCCGCGACGACGGAATTTTCGAAGGCTCCGTCAGCGGCGGTTGTGTCGAAGGCGACGTCATCGTTCAGGCTCTCGAATTGATTGCGGCAGGGGGCGGCTTTCGTCGCCTGGATTATGGCGTGGCTGACGCGCAGGCCTGGGAGGTGGGACTTGCTTGCGGCGGCCGAATCTCCATCCTGTTACAGACCGTCGATGGGGCACATTTTCCGCCTGCGCTGATCGAGCGTATCGTTGATGCACGGGCGCAGGGTTTGCCGCTGGGTCTGGCGACGGATCTGACAAGCGGTGCGACCCGCGAGAATGCGGCCCCTCTGAAGGAATGGTTCTTCAATCTCTATCCTCCGCGCCGTCGTCTCGCGATCGTGGGGGCGGTTCATATCGCCCAGCTGCTCGTCCCGATGGCGCGCCTTGCGGGCTATGAGACAACCGTTATCGATCCGCGCGGCATGTTCGCGGCGGCTGCCCGATTTGATCAACCTGTAGACGAGAATTGGCCCGACGAAGCGCTTGATCGTTGGCGCCCGGACGGCGGCTCCGCGGTAGTCAGTTTGACGCATGATCCAAAGCTTGATGATCCGGCGCTGGCGCGCGCTCTGAACTCGCCGGCCTTCTATATCGGCGCATTGGGATCACGAAAAACACATGCTGCCCGGCTCGAGCGGCTCGGCGCCGCCGGCTTCACGGATAAGGAGCTCGCCCGCATCCATGGGCCGGCAGGGCTCCCAATCGGTGCGGCGGGACCAGCCGAGATCGCCGTTTCCATCCTGGCCGAGATGACGACAGTCTTGCGGAGCTCGAAGTGAGGTTTGGACGGGTATCGCTGGAAGAGGCCGAGGGTGCGATCCTGGCCCATAGCCTCTCGATTCCGGGACGCCGCTTGCCAAAAGGGCGCGTGCTCGATTGCGATGATCTGGCGGCGGTCCGGCATGCGGGATTGGAAGCGCTCACCGTTGCTCGGCTCGATACGGACGATATTGGTGAAAATGATGTCGCGATGGCGATTGCGCAGAGGCTGGCCGGAGATCATGTCCGCGCCGAACCTCCCGTCCATGGGCGGGCTGATCTGATCGCCGAGACGAACGGCCTTCTCGTTTATGCACCCGACGGCATAGGCAAGCTCAATCGGGCAACGGAGGCGATCACATTCGCCGCCGTCGCGCCGATGACGCCGGTGCGCGCGGGCGACGTGGTAGGCACCGTCAAGATAATTCCCTATGCGGTGCCCCGAGCCGAACTTGTCTCAGCGGGGCAAGTCGCGGATGGTTGCAAGGTCCGTATAGCTGCATTCGGGCCCCTCTCGGTCAATCTCGTGCAAACCAGTCTAGGCAGCGTAAGCCTCAAGCTTCTCGCCAAGACCGAAACCGTTATAAGGCAGCGAGTCGAGAGGCTTGGCGGACATTTGAATCATGTGTGGATCTGCGATCATGATGAAGCGGCTCTAACCAATTTGCTCGCGGACTCTTCGGAGGCGGATCTTGTGCTGATCATGGCGGCATCGGCGACGGCCGACCGCGAAGATGTGGTCCCCGCGGCCATTCGACAAGCGGGCGGGCGCGTGGAGCGGGTGGGAATGCCGGTCGATCCCGGCAATCTCCTGTGCCTCGGTTGGTTGCGCAGGCGGGCTGTCATTGGGTTGCCGGGTTGTGCACGTAGCCCCCTGCGTAATGGAGTTGATCTGATATTGGAGCGGCTCTTCGCTGGGTTCGGCGTGGATAGCGATGTGATCGCCGGCATGGGAGTCGGCGGTCTGCTCGGGGATGGAGGCGGACGACTCGATGCGCGCGCCCTCTAGCTGTAGAAAAACAACACTTACTTGGTTGGGATTATTGGATGTTGACCTACGACTATGATCTGTTCGTCATTGGGGCGGGCTCGGGCGGAGTGCGCGCGGCGCGGGTTTCGGCAGCCTATGGCGCGCGGGTGGCGGTCGCCGAGGAGCATCGGGTGGGCGGCACCTGCGTGATCCGGGGCTGCGTGCCCAAGAAGCTGCTCGTCTATGGCTCGCATTTCGCCGAGGATCTGCAGGATGCACGGCGCTTTGGCTGGAAGGTGCCCGATTGCGAATTTGACTGGTCGGCGCTGCGCGACAATGTGCTCGCCGAGGTCTCGCGGCTCGAAGGTCTCTACACCGAGACGCTCGGCAACAATAAGGTCGAGATCATCCGCGAGCGGGCGACCGTCGCCGGGCCGCATGAGGTGCTGCTCGGCTCGGGCCAGACGATCACCGCCGGCAAAATCCTGATCGCAACCGGCGCTTGGCCGATCGTACCCCATTTTCCGGGGGCCGAGCATGGCATCACCTCGAATGAAGTGTTCCATCTCGATACCTTCCCCAAGCGCGTGGTGATCGCAGGGGCGGGCTATATCGCCAATGAATTTGCCGGCATCTTCCACCAGTTTGGTGCGCATGTGACGCTGGTCAACCGCACCGACGTGATCCTGCGCGGCTATGACGAGCAGATCCGCGACCGGCTGCTCCAGATCTCGATGACCAAGGGGATCGAGTTCAAATTCCACGTCGCCTTCGAGAAGGTCGACAAGCAACCGGACGGCTCGCTGCTGGTGCACATGACCGGCCATGAGCCGATCCCGGCCGACATGCTGCTATTCGCCACCGGCCGACGCCCGCATACCGAAAATCTCGGGCTGGAGACGGCCGACGTCGCACTCGACGCCAAGGGCGCGATCAAGGTGGACGACGACAACCGCTCGAGCTGCGCCAGCATCTATGCGGTGGGCGACGTCACCAACCGGGTGCAGCTGACGCCGGTCGCGATCCGCGAGGGCCAGGCCTTTGCCGACACTGTGTTCGGCAATAATCCCCGCCGGGTCGATTATGGCTGCATCCCGTCCGCCGTATTCAGCCATCCGCCGATGGCGGGCGTGGGCATGACCGAGGCCGAGGCGCGCAACAAGCTCGGTGAGGTCAAGGTCTACACCTCCGACTTCCGGGCGATGAAGAATGTGCTCGCCGACCGCCACGAGCGCGCGCTCTACAAGCTGGTCGTCCATCCTGAGACCGACGTGGTGGTCGGCATCCACATGATCGGCCCCGACGCGCCTGAAATCCTGCAGGCCGCCGCGATCGCGGTGAAGGCGAGGCTCACCAAGGCCCAGTTCGACGATACCGTAGCACTGCATCCCTCTATGGCCGAGGAACTGGTGCTGATGCGGTAGGGCTTGGGTTGCCAGCTACCGACGTATGCGCCTGGGCGCTGCGTCGGTCATGCGCTTGGCCTGCCGTTCGCCTGAACGCGACCGGCAGGCCGTTAGCTGGTCATTGCGACCGAATAACAGGGTCGGCAATTCAACTATTGACGATAGCGGCGCATTTCGAGGCGAGCGATCGCGCGGTTGTGAACCTCATCCGGCCCATCCACCAGGCGCATTGTGCGGAGATGTGCATAGGCGCGCGCAAGGCCGAAGTCGTCGGCGACGCCCGCGCCGCCATGCGCCTGGATCGCATCGTCGGCGATCTTCAACGCCATATGCGGCCCCGCCACCTTGATCATCGCGATTTCCGCTTGTGCTGCCTTGGCCCCAAGCTTGTCCATCACGTCGGCGGCCTTGAGGCATAGGAGGCGGGTCATTTCAAGTGACGTCCGTGCTTCGGCGATCCGCTGCTCCCAGATGGAATGCTCTGCTAGGCGTTTCCCAAAGGCAGTGCGCGAAAGGAGCCGCTCCACCATTTTCTTCAAGATTTCCTCGGCCAAGCCAATCGTGCGCATACAGTGATGGATTCGGCCTGGCCCCAATCGCCCCTGAGCAATTTCAAAGCCGCGCCCCTCGCCGAGCAGCATATTCTCGACCGGAACGCGAACATCCTTCAGCTCGACTTCGCCATGACCATGAGGCGCATCGTCATAGCCAAACACAGGAAGCATTCGCAGAACCTTAACCCCCGGCGTGTCGAGCGGCAGGAGGATCATGCTCTGCTGAGCATGGCGCGGGGCATCAGGATCGGTCTTTCCCATGAGAATGCCGACCGAGCATCGAGGATCGCCTATGCCCGAAGACCACCATTTGCGGCCGTTGATCACATAATGGTCGCCGTCACAAACGATGGAGGTTTCGATATTGGTGGCGTCAGAGGATGCGACTCGCGGCTCGGTCATCAGAAAGACCGAGCGAATCTTCCCCTCCATCAGCGGCCGGAGCCAGCGCTCCTTATGCTCGCGAGTTCCATAGCGGTGCAGGACCTCCATGTTGCCGGTATCGGGCGCGGAGCAGTTGAACACCTCGGACGCCCATTCGATGCGGCCCATCTCTTCCGCGCAGGAGGCATATTCCAGATTGGTAAGGCCCGGAGCGACGAACTCGAAGCTGCTGTCGACGGGATTGTGGCCGGCCAGCGGCGGCATGAAAAGATTCCATATGCCGTCCGCTTTCGCGCGCTCCTTCAATTCCTCGATTATCGGCAGAGTCTTCCACCGCTCTCCACTAGCCTGCTGCGCGGCATAGGTCTCATCATGGGGCCGAACCACATCGTTCATGAAATTACGGACCCGATCACGCCACATGGTTTCCGCGGGCGACATCGTGAAATTCATATTGCAGTCCTTATCTGGCCCATGGGCATGATGACCACATGGTAATTATCATTAACCCCTGCATGATCCAAGCGATTCGATAAAAGGAGGGCATGCGCCATCTGCGTAGGCTTTTTCACTTCGAGTCGGAGATTGCAGGCCGCGAACGCTGTAAAGGAAGCCATTGTAGAACATAGAGTATGAACCAGCGCCTTTCGCCCCGGCTGGACAAGAGGGCATTTCGTCCTCTCGCAAAGCAGGCTTGTAACCATGTGGTAAGTATGCTCTGATCTTTCAGGCTGGTGCCAGGCACATGGGGCCACTGGCGATGTGGTCAAGGCTGAAGCGAAGTCAATTCGCGCAGTTGAGCATTTTCGGAGGATGAAGAATGGCTAACAGACTCGCAGGCAAGGTTGCGCTCATCACGGGTGGAGCGAGCGGGCTCGGCGCCGCTCAGGCGAAGCGTTTCGCGGAAGAAGGCGCCAAGGTCGTAATCGGCGACCTCAATGAAGAGATGGCCAAGGGCGTCGTAGCCGAAATCAGGGCTGCTGGTGGCGATGCGCTCTTCATTCGGTTGGATGTTACCGATGCGGCGAGCTGGAATAATGCGATTGCCGCTGCCGTCGAGGCTTTTGGCGGGCTTACGACTCTATCCAACACTGCCGGTATCATTCATCCTGGCGGCTTCGAGGAGGAGAGCATTGAAGGCTGGAACAAGATGGTGGCGGTCAATCAGACTGCTATCTTCCTCGGAATCAAGGCGGCAATCCCCGAGCTGGTGAAGTCGGGCAATGGCTCGATCATCAACATCAGTTCGTTGATCGGCATGTTTCCCACCGCCGGCAATGCCAGCTACTGTGCCACCAAAGCGGCCGTGCGCATCATGAGCAAGGCGGCGGCGCTGGAGTTTGTGGACCGCGGCGTTCGGGTGAATACGATCGTGCCCGGCGGAATGAACACGCCGATCACGGCGAATGTCCCCCCTGACGTGCTGAAGCAGCAGACAAGCCAGATCCCCATGGGAAAGCTCGGTGACCCGATCGACATTGCCAACGGCGCGCTTTTTCTGGCCTCTGACGAGGCGAAATATATTACTGGCGTGGATCTGCCGATTGACGGAGGCTGGTCCGTGGGTGTTTGAACTCATTGATATTATTTGTGAAAACACAGCATTAGAAAGTGAAAGCGCGCGGCTGCGTGCCGCGCGCAAAGGGGCAGCATTAGCGGGCCAGGGGACTTGGACATTTAGTCTCACTTTTCGGTCCGGTTCCTCAGAATCCAGCTTGACTACCAACTGGTAATTGTGCTTGGATCAAGGTCCGGTGATCGGCCCAGTTGTTGTGCATCGGAAAAAAGAACCCTCAGCGACGCGGGTCTGAATTGCGCGCTCAAGCTATTTAGGAGGCACAGGATGAGCAACAGAATGGCAGGATGAGCAACAGAATGGCAGGAAAAGTCGCGCTCGTAACGGGCGCGGCGAGCGGCCTGGGTGCAGCGCAGGCTCGGCTTTTTGCCAAGGAGGGCGCCAAGGTCGTCGTCGCCGATCTGAATGTCGAAATGGGCAACAAGGTCGTGGCCGAGATTCAGGAAAGCGGGGGCGAGGCCCTATTCGTGCGGCTGGATATCACCGATGCTGCGAGCTGGGCGGGGGCTGTCGAGGCGGCGGTTGGGGCCTTTGGGAAGCTCACGACGCTTTACAACACCGCGGGCATCATCCACGGCGCGATGATCCAGGACGAGACGCTCGAAGGCTGGAGCAAGATGATCGCGGTCAACCAGACTGCGCTTTTCCTGGGCCTGAAGATGGTTGCGCCGGAAATTGCGAAGTCGGGAAATGGTGCGATCCTAAACATCAGTTCGCTCGTCAGCGTCATCTGTGAGCCTGGCTTGATCAGCTATGCGGCGACCAAGTCTGCGGTACGCGCGATGACCAAGGTGGCTGCGCTGGAATATGTCGGGCAAGGGGTGCGGGTGAACACCATCGTTCCTGGTGGCATGAAGACGCCGATGCAGGCGAACGTCACGCCCGAGCAGGTTGAATGGTACAAAGCGCAGATCCCGATGGGCGATCTTGGCGAGCCGAACGATATCGCTTATGGGGCGCTATATCTTCTGTCAGACGAAGCTAAATATGTTACTGGAACGGAACTGTTCATCGATGGCGGCTGGTCTTCTGCGGCCTAAATCCTTGATGCCCTCGATCCTGCTAAGATTACGGGATTATATTCAACTAGGAGATACAAAATGAGTGATCTAGACAGACTTGCAAGCCGGGCCGCGATTCAGGACCTCTACTCTGACAAGCTCATTGCCGTAGACAAGCGCCAAGAGGGCCGTCTCGCTTCTATTTGGTGGGATGATGCAGAGTGGACCATTGAGGGAATCGGCACCTACAAGGGCCCGGAAGGCGCCCTCGATTTGGCCAATAACGTACTCTGGCCAATGTTTCACGAATGTATTCATTATGGAACCAATCTGCGCTTGGAATTTGTGAGCGCGGACAAGGTAAATGGTATTGGCGACGTCCTTCTCCTTGGAAATCTCGTCGAAGGTAATCAGTCGATTCTTATCGCTGCGGTCTTCACGGATGAGTATGAGCGCCGTGACGGGGTGTGGAAGTTCTCTAAGCGCAACGCATGCACGAACTATTTCACCCCGCTGGCCGGCATTCATTTCGCACCGCCCGGCATTCATTTCGCACCGTCCGGCGCATAATCTTATATATACAAGTGATTAGTTGGGCATTCACATGACGCTTGTCGTGTGGATGCCCAATTTTATATGGATGGAGAACTCAAACACAACGCGACTCGCGATTGGAGATGAGTCACGCCGGGGCACCTGGCGCCGAATGGTGGCCCCCCATTCAGCATTGCCGATCGGGCTTGCAATTTCGCCCGCCTGGTCCGTTAGAAGCATGAGCGCCGCCCATCGAAAGATGTTTCGGGATGGCCCCATTTGCCTTCTCGTGCTTGCCGATGCGGAGATCAGGCGCGGTTGACATGTGACCATTTGGTAATCTATCCTTTCCTTGTATCGAGGTGCGACGTGATCTCGCTTCGGTAAAAGAAGGGCGGAGCATTGACTTCGACGCAGGAGAGACGGTCGGCGGCTTTGGGTCGTTCGACCGGTGGAGGGCATTCTTGAAGCAATCGGCAGAGCGATCGCGGTTATCTCGCCGCGCTTTCATCCAGGCCGGCGGCGCGGGGCTGGCGGTTTCCACCCTGGGTGCTGCGGCATCTGCTCCGGCTGTTGCCGCGGTGGGCCGGCAGTGGACCCAAATCGCGGATATAGTCGTGGTCGGCAGCGGCGCGGCCGCCTCGGTTGCCGCACTTGCGGCTGCCAAGGACGGCGCGAAGGTCCTCATGCTGGAAAAAGCGCCGGTATATGGCGGTACGTCCGCGAAATCCGGTGGGGCTTTCTGGGTGCCCAATAATTTCAGGCTGAAGGAGCGGGGGATCGAGGATCCAAAGGCTTCGCTCCTGGCTTATTGCGCTGCCTATTCATATCCGCATCTTTTCGACAGCAATTCACCGACGCTCGGCCTGGGTGAGGATGTCTACAAACTGCTTGAGGCGTTTTACGACAACGCGTCGCCGATGACGGACATGTTGCGGGAAATCAAGGCAGCCGAGATAGGCCGCTTTCATGTCCTTCCCGACGGCCAGGGAACCGATCTGCCTGACTATGGCGTGCTCGACGGCAACAATAAGGTGCCTCGCGGACGGTGCCTCGGACCCATCAAGCCTGATGGGTCGCCAGGATTCGGCGCGGAGTTGATGCGCCAGATCAAGGCGCGCATCGACGCTTATGGCATTCCCCTGCTCACCAGCCACCAGGTTGTCCGCCTGGTTACCGACGGGGATGGCGCGGTGCTCGGCGTCGAGGCGCTGAACGACGGGAAGGAGGTTTCCTTTGGCGCGCGCAAAGGCGTGATCTTCGCAACGGGCGGGTTCACCTATAATCGCGAAATGCTCAATCTCCATCAGACAGGGCCGGTCTATGGCGGTTGCGGGGTGCCGACCAATACTGGCGACTTTGTATCGATTGCCGGGGCTGTTGGAGCGAAGCTTGGCAATATGGGAAGCGCCTGGCGCGCCGAGATCGTGCTGGAAGAGGCGCTGGAATATGTAAGCGTGCCAAGCGACGTATGGATTCCGCCGGGCGACAGCATGTTCATTGTCAATCGCTATGGGAATCGTGTCTTCAACGAGAAGCGCAATTACCATGACCGTGCGCGCGTACATCAACATTATGATCCCAACGGCTCTGTTGCAAAGATTGGCGGCAGTCAGAGGTAGGCTGTCGCTCTGCGCCGATCAGGCGGCTGCTGCGAAATGGTGGTTGAGCATGCCCATGGCCTCCGTCAGCGCCGAGGGCCCAATGCCAAAAGCTCTCTCCACAAGGCGCACCTCGCCCCTGATGCCGGGCTGCAGGCACCAGGGGCGAGCCTGTCCTTTGCGCAGGGCTCGCATGACTTCGAATCCCTTGATCGTGGCATAGGCCGTGGGGATCGATTTGAAACCGCGCACCGGCTTGATCAGTATCTTGAGCTTTCCGTGATCGGCCTCGATCACGTTATTGAGATACTTCACCTGCCGGTGGGCCGTCTCCCGGTCCAGCTTTCCTTCGCGCTTCAATTCGGTGATCGCTGCACCATAGCTCGGCGCTTTGTCGGTATTGAGCGTGGCAGGCTTTTCCCAGTGCTTCAGGCCTCGCAGGGCCTTGCCCAGGAACCGCTTCGCTGCCTTGGCGCTGCGGGTCGGCGACAGGTAGAAATCGATCGTGTCGCCCCGCTTGTCGACTGCCCGGTACAGGTAGGTCCACTTGCCCCGCACCTTGACGTAGGTTTCATCCAGGCGCCAGCTCGGATCAAAGCCACGCCGCCAGAACCAGCGCAGCCGCTTCTCCATCTCCGGGGCGTAGCACTGGACCCAGCGATAGATCGTCGTATGGTCGACCGAAATGCCGCGTTCCGCCAGCATTTCCTCAAGGTCGCGATAGCTGATCGGATAGCGACAATACCAGCGCACCGCCCACAGGATCACATCACCCTGGAAATGGCGCCACTTGAAATCCGTCATCGTTCCGTCCGTCCAATCTCCGCCAAGCATGCTCAAGCTTCACGATTTTTGCAACAGAGCCCTCAGGAGCGCGATGCCCTGGCCGCGTAGCGTCTCGACCGTGGTGAGCAATTCGGCGAGCGAGCGCCCAAGCCGATCGAGGCGGACCACCGCCAGCGTGTCGCCCTTGCGGGCATAGGCGATCAGTTCGGCCAGACCGGGCCGCTCCATGCTCTTGCCCGACATGACGTCGGTGAACACCTTGATCGCGCCGGCCTCCTCCAGACGCATGGTCTGTCCAGCCACGTCCTGATCGCCGGTGCTGACGCGGGCATAACCCAGAATATCGCCCATCCCGTGCGTCTCCCAAACGGTCGTTCTGTGGACGCTCTGAAGCGCGACCGCTTCACCCCACCCATATCCGTCCACATACTATGTCTCTTTACTCATGCCTGTCCATAGTCGCAATTGACCTTTTGTGGACAGGAATCGGCATGACAAAGCGCAAGCATCAACTCTTGACCGAAAGCGAGCGCGGCCAGATCCTCGCGATCCCGACCGATCGTGACCATCTGGCCCGGCTCTATACCTTCGAGCCTGCGGACATTGAGATCATCGGCGCGCGGCGGGAGCGACGGAACCGGTTGGGCGTCGCGCTGCAGCTCGCCCTTTTGCGGCATCCGGGCATCGCCCTCGCGCAATTGATACGCGACAGGGGAGCGATACCCCATGATCTCGCCGCTTTCGTCGCGGAGCAGCTTGGCCTGCGCGTAACTGATCTGGCCGACTATGCCGCACGGGATCAAACGATGACGGACCATGCCCGCGAGCTGGCGGCGCGCCTAGGCCTTCGGGGGCCGACCCGCGCCGATATCCCCTTTATGATAGAAGCGGCCGCGAAAACGGCATGGGCAACCGACAAGGGGATGACGATCGCAAGCGGCGTCGTCACCGCCCTTCGCGAGGCCCGGATTCTGCTACCGTCCATCTCCACCATCGAGCGCGCCAGCAGCGCGGGGCGTGCGCGTGCCCGCAAGCAGGCTGCCTACGCCCTGATTGCCGATCTCAGCACTGAACAGGTCCAAGCCCTTGACCAGCTCTTTGACGACGCCGGCGGCATGAGCCAGCTCGCATTCCTCAAGACCATCCCTGTCGCTGCCAAGCCCGATCATATCCGCCAGATTCTCGACCGCTTGCGGCAAGTGCGAAAGATCGGCATCTCCCGGGAGGTGGCTGGTCGCATCCATGCGGACCGACTTCGGCAATATGTCACGGAAGGCCGCGCTTCGCCTGCCTATATGACCGAGCGATATATTCCCTCCCGGCGGCGCGCCACGCTGGTTGCCTTCCTGCTCGATCTTGAAGAACGGCTGACCGACAGCGCCCTAGAGATGGCGGACAAGCTGATCGGCAGCATCTTCACCCGCGCGAAGAACGCCCAAACGCGCAACTATGCCACCACGTCGAAGAACGTGGCGCGACTGATGCTGATCTTTCGCAGGACGATCGACACGCTCACCGATGCGGTCGATACCGGCGAAGACCCTATAGAGGCCCTGGACGCCTCGGTCGGGTGGAACACCCTCCTGAGGGCCAGGCCGGAAGTGGCGACGATCGCGGAAACCGCCAGCCTCGACCCACTGACGGTCGCGGCCGATCGCTATGCGACGTTGCGCAAGTTCGCCCCCGACCTGCTTGAAGCGCTCCAGTTCAGGGCCGGAAAGGGCAGCGCGAAAACGATCGCCGCCATTGAAATACTGCGCACCCTCAACAAGTCGGGCAAGCGCGATCTGCCCTCCGACGCTCCGATGCCTTTCCGCAAGGAATGGCGGAAAATCGTTGTGGGCGATGACGGCAAGATCAACCGGCGGCTCTGGGAAATCGCGACGATCGCGCATCTTCGCAACAAGCTGCGTTCCGGGGATGTCTGGGTGGAGCGATCGGCGGGATACCGCCGGTTCGACAGCTACCTGCTGAGCGTACCGAAGGCGAAGCCGATCGTGTCGGCTCTTGGCCTGCCACCCACAGCCGGCGAATGGCTCGAACAGCGGGGCCGCGAACTGGACTGGCGGCTGAAGAAATTTGCCCAGCGCCTGAAGCGCGACGCTCTGGAGGGTGTGCGATACCGCGACGCCCGCCTCCAGATATCGCCGGTACGCGCGATCGCGACGCCCGACGCCGAAGCGCTGGCCGACCGGCTCGATGCCATGATGCCACGTATCCGCATCACCGAGCTGCTGCATGAGGTGGCGCGGGAAACCGGCTTTCTTGCGGCGTTCACCAACCTGCGCACCGGCGAGCCGTGTCCCAATGAAAACGCGCTGCTCGCCACGATCCTCGCCGATGCGACCAATCTCGGCCTGTCGCGCATGGCGGCGGCGAGCCAGGGCGTCACGCGCGATCAGCTCCTGTGGACCCATGACGCCTATATCCGCGACGACAGCTACCGCGCGGCGCTCGCCGTCCTCATCAATGCGCACCACCGCCTGCCATTCTCGCGGGTCTGGGGCGATGGCACCACGTCCAGTTCCGATGGCCAGTTCTTCAGGGGCGCGAAGCGCGGCGCATCGGGGGGCGACATCAACGCCCGCTATGGCGTCGATCATGGCTTCAGCTTCTACACCCATAATTCCGATCAGCGCGCGCCTTACCACGTCAACGTGATCTCAGCGGCGACGCATGAGGCGCCCTATGTCCTCGACGGCCTCACCAGCCACGGCACCGATCTGAAAATCGCCGAGCATTACACCGACACGGGCGGGGCGACCGATCATGTCTTTGCCCTGTGCGCCATGCTTGGATTTCGCTTCTGCCCGCGCCTGCGCGACTTTCCCGACCGACGGCTCGCGACGATCGCGCCGGTTGCAGCTTATCCGTCCCTCACCCCGCTATTGGGAAAGCGCATCCGGTCCGACATCATCGCTGAGCAATGGGACGACGTGCTGCGCCTCGTAGGGTCGATCAAGGCCGGACACGTGGCGCCGTCGGTCATGCTGCGAAAGCTCGCCGCCTATGAGCGGCAGAACCAGCTCGACGTCGCGCTACAGGAAATCGGCAAAATCGAGCGGACGCTGTTCATGCTGGATTGGCTGGAAAATCCCGATCTACGCCGGCGATGCCATGCCGGCCTCAACAACAGCGAGCAGCGCCATGCCCTGACGCAGGCGATCTACACATTCCGCCAGGGTCGGATCATCGACCGCAGTCATGAGGCACAGAAATATCGCGCATCCGGCCTCAACCTGGTCATCGCCGCGATCGTCTATTGGAACACGATCTACATGGATGCCGCTGCCCAACATCTCCGGTCAACATCGGTCGCGGTGCCTGATGATCTGCTTGCCCATACCTCCCCTGTTGGCTGGGAGCATATTGCTTTCTCCGGCGATTTCCTCTGGGATAGAGCCGCTGCTTCCAATGGCCGCAAGGCCCTCAATCTGCCGCCGGATAGCCGCGTCGCCTAAGCGTTCCCTGACTGTTCGTCCTTAGCGTTGCGTGTGGATGGCTCCCGCGTTGCGGTGCGATTTTCTGACGTTCTGACATGCCATATCGAGTGCAGTCGCGTGTCCGGCCTTTATGTGCAGCCTTTATACGGCTGCTGGCCTTGAAGGATTCCGCCAGCCCTGGCCTCCTCATCGTTTACGCGGACTCGAAGTCCTGTACGCTAAGCAGGTTTGCCGAAGCTCGGTGGATCGAATGGCTTGCCTTCAGTCGGTCTTCACACCTCAACCTTGTTTTGCCATCGCCTGCCAATCAGGCTGCGATCGCCAATTCCTTTCTTTCATACTCGACGCCGCGCGTCATCACCACCCATGCAATACGCGCCATCTTGTTGGCCAGAGCAACGGCCACGACCTTGGGCGGACGGCGATCAAGCAAGGCTTTGGCCCATTCAAAGCCTTTGACGCTGCCCGCCCGGACATGCCGCAGCACTGAAGTCGCACCGACGACCAGCAATTGTCGCAGGTAGCGATTGCCGCCCTTGGTAATCTTGCCCAGGCGGGTCTTGCCACCTGACGAGTTTTGCCGGGGCACGAGTCCAAGCCAGGCGGCGAAATGGCGGGCCGACCTGAAGCTCTGCGCGTTGGTCACCATCGACGCGAGCGCCGAGGCGGTGATCACACCAACGCCGGGGATGGTTTCAAGGATGTTGCTGACGTCGTTGCGATAATGCCAGCGGGTCAACTGCTTATCGATCCCGGTGAGCTTGTCCTGCAGTTCTTGAATGTGGCGCGCTAAGACGCCGAGTGTCTCGCGCGCCAGTTCCGGAAGATCGAGTTCGTCCCCTTTCGCAAGCCGATCGACCATGCGCACCACCTGCGCCACGCCGGTACCCGTCACAAGACCGAATTCGGCCAGATGGCTGCGCACGGCATTGAACATCATCGTCCGCTGCTTGATCAGCAGTGCCCGCGTTTTGTGCAGCACGCCGCCAGCCTGCTGGTCAACTGACTTGATTTCGACGAACCGCATTGTCGGCCGCGTCACCGCCTCGCAAATCGCTTCGGCATCGGCGGCATCGTTCTTCTGCCGCTTGACGTAAGGTTTCACGTAGATCGGCGGGATGAGTTTTACGTCGTGGCCCAGGTTCTGGAGCTGCCGACCCCAGTGATGCGCCGTTCCGCAGGCTTCGATCCCGATCAGAACCGGAGGCAATGCCGCGAAAAACTTCAACATCTGTCCGCGCTTCAATTGCCGGGTCACAACCACCTGACCCGCAGCGTCTACACCATGGACCTGGAACACCGACTTCGCGATATCCAGCCCAATCGTGACAATCTCACTCATCGTCCGTCTCCTCGCTCTTCAGCCGAGGCAGTCTGCCTCAGCCGGTGAGCGGGAGCCATCCACTCCATCGTCTGGCGTACTTTCCACGCTACGCCCTCAATCGAGCGTGAACAAAGTGCGCTCGATACGGCCCAGTTCAGCCAATGCAAAATCCAGCCTGTTCTGGCGTTTGTAGGCGGCAAGTTTTCGCAAGATTACTGACGGCGCCACCGTGCCATCCTTGATTGAGGCGACAATCCTGACGATGTCATCCCAATCGGCCTCGATCGCTGCCGTTTTGATGGTGCGGCCCATCAGATTTTCGATGCCCTTGTATGTCGATGGCGCAGCGATCGAACCCAGCTTGCGGTCGCCAATATCGCGCAGCCGGGGCGCGAAGCGGAACCCGAGTAGGTGGCAGAGTGCGAAAACATGATCGGTGGCGCCGCCGGTATCGGTATAGTGCTCATGCAACGGAAGGTTGCCGGCGCCCAGGACAAGCCCGTCGAGCACGTAAGGCGCTTCACCTGCCGTCGCGGACATGATCCGTGATCCGAATGATGCGAAGTGATCGGAAAGGTGAGAATAGATTTTCACGCCAGGTTCGGCGCCATATTTGGCATTGACGTCCGCCGCCCCTGAACGGCTCCGCCCCGACCGGAAGAACTGGCCATCGGACGACGAACTGGTGCCAGCGCCCCAATGCCGCGCGAAGGGTAATTCGTGATGGGCTGAGATGATCATGGCCAGCGCGGCCTGATAGTTCTCGGGTGAAAGATACCAGTTGTGGGTCCATGCGAGTTGGGCATAGCTGACGCCTTCGCTGGCATTGGCCATCCGCTCCAGCCCGAGGTTGGTGCCATCAGCCAGAATTGCGGCGAGTACCGTGCTGGGGTTGTCGTGCTCCTTGCCTGAGCGCAGGTCACGGAATGCGTTCAAAAAACCAGTGCGTTCGGCGACTTCAAGCAGCAGCTCGGTGATGCGCACGCGGGGAAGCAGGGTATCGAGCTTGCGATCGAGGGCTTCAGCTTCCGGTGGGGTGACAGGCGGCATTTGCTGAAGCTTGAGCCGGTCTCGTTCGAGCGACACTCCCTCAAGCTTGTTTGTTTTCAACTGCTTGGCAAATCGGCGCAGCCGCCAGTCAAGATTTCGTGCCCGGTCAGCGAGGTAGGATGCAGCATTTGAATCGAACGGAAGCACATCCGCCACTTTGGCGGCGTCGCGCCGACCCAGCAAATAGGCATCGAAGCGCTGATAGTTGCGGGTTCCCTCGATCCATACATCACCGGCGCGCAAACGATCACGCAAGGTTGCCATGATCGCAATTTCATAACGTCGGCGGTCGATACGGCCGCTTTCGGTGATGAGACGCTTCCACTGCCGATTGGGGAATGGCAGTGGAACGCCATCGGGAAGGTCGCGCGACTTTCGTGTGTTCGCATCGCGAATGACATCGATGGCTTTGATCAGTGCCGTCCCTGTTCCAGACGCCTTGAAGGTGAAGGCGTCCAGAAATGCCGGGCTGAAACGCCGTAGCGTGGCGTAACGCTCGGTTGCCGTTACCAGTGCGTCCTCGCCGGCAAGATCAGCAAGGGCATCTACTTGGGCCTTTGCCGCAACAAGCCGGTGCCAGCCCACCGCTTCGTCAATCAATTCGAGCGGATCGCCGCCATTCTGGACAGCCTCATCAAGTGCTGTAATCGTGGCGCCAAACAGCCGCATGAGTTGCCCCACCGACTGAATACTATCTTGGTAGCGACGCTCGCGCCCACGCCGCGCGCGCGTGAACATGCCGCCGATAAGTCGGTCAAACATTTGGATCGCGGCATCGGCAAGTCTGGCCTCAAGGTCGATCACTGCGGCCGTCAACGTCGCCCGCCTGCGATTGACGCTGTAATCCGAAAGCAGGAATGCCGGTGCCACGCCGCCCTCGCGGACAAATTGGGCAAAGCGGAATTCCGGAATGGCGCCCCCAACTACCGGGTGGATACCTATGCCGCGAACATAGCGCAGGCGCTCAAGCAAGCCATTGATATTGGCCGCAGTCGGGGCTTCTTCGAAATTACGCAACCACGCCAGCGGTGTCATGCCGAAATCCGGGTTGTTGATTACGAGTTCGTCTAGCCGTGTCAGTTCAGCAGAGCTGAGGCCTTCGACGATTGCGGCTGCGGCAGCTTTGCGTGCGCGTGCCCGGCCAGCAAGACCGGCGCGTTCCAGTGTGTCGCCTGACGGAAGAATGAACCGCTCACCCTTCAGGCCAACCATGAGGGCGCGAACAATCGGTTCACCTCTGTCTGTATACTCGGCGGCTTGCGCGGCAAGATTCAGGGCAAGTGCCAGGTCGCCGCGTCGAAACGGGCGTATGCCAAGATAACGCGCCACGAGATCGGCATGATCGGTACGGGTTTGCGCGCGCTGACCATATGCAGAGAAGGAGGAAGGATCGACGAATAACTGTGCCGCGAGGTACTGAAGAATGACGTCGGGAAGCCCGATCTCGGGTTGCAGACCAAAGCCGGGATGTCGCATCAAAGCGATTTGTGCAGCCAGACCGAGGCGATTTGCTGGACCATAGCGGCGCCCAACCAATTCAACATCTTCCGCAGAAAGGGTATAATGCCCAATGATCGCGGTTTCTTGGACAGGAGGATCGAACAGGCGCCGGCGCTCGTCTCCGGTCAGAAGTCGGCGTCGTGCCATTTTGCTCTCCCGCTGAGGCGAATAACAAAATTGACACCAAAGCGGCTTGCACTGGAGGGAGGCCATTCGTTGCCGGTTGATCCCCGAGCAATCACCCGGCGCAGCAAGACAGTTTGGCGACATCCTTATCAAACGTTTGGGCCGCCAGTTTGAGGCCTTCCACAGTGGTCAGGTAAGGAAATATCGTTGCACCCAATTCCAGGGTGGTCATGCCGTGTTTGATCGCCAGCACCAGTGTCTGGATCGAATCCGCGCCTTCGGGTGCCATGATCTGGCCGCCCAGCAAACGGTCGTTCGCCTTGTCGGCAATCAGTTTGATGAGACCCCGCGTATCGCGTGCTGCCAGTGCCCTTGGCACAGCATCGAGCGGGAGCAGCGAAACCTTGATGTCCAGGCCTTGCGCCCGTGCTGTCGTTTCAGTGAGGCCGGCGCTGGCGACTTGCGGGTCGGTGAAGACGACGGATGGCATGGAGGAATTGTCGTAGCGGTATTGGTTGCCCGTCACCGCGTTGCGCGCGGCCAGTTTTGCGCCATAGGCGGCCATGTAGACGAACTGGTCCCGTCCCGTTACATCGCCCGCCGCGTAAATGCCTGGAACCGACGTTTCGAGGTGGTCATCGACGACGATTCCACCATTACGGGCAAGCACTATGCCGCGCTCCTCCAGCCCAAGCCCGTCGCTATTGGGTCGGCGTCCGGTGGCGATGAGCACCTGTTCCGCCGCGACGGTGTCACAATGCCCCTCGCAGGTCAATTCGACCCCGCTCTGTGTTTGGGCGATACGCTGATAGCCGACACCTGCGCAAACCCGCACGCCCTCGGCTTCCAAATAGTTTTTCAGCGCGGCACTCACTTCCGGGTCCATTTCGGGGAGCAGGCGGCTTCGGCAGCAGATGGTGACATCAACGCCCAGACGCGAAAACATCTGTCCCAGTTCTACCCCGATCACCCCGCCACCGATCACCAGCAGCGATTTGGGCAAGCGATCCAGCGCCAGCGCCGATGTGCTGGTTAGGTAGGGCACGCTGTCCATCCCCGGAATCGGCGGCACGGCGGCGTGCGCACCCATCGCCAATATGACCTTGCCGACCTTCATGGGCGCATCGCCGACAATCAGCGCACCATCGGCAAAGCGTGCCTTGCCCTCGATATAGCTCACACCGTCATAGGCGGGCAGCAGATCGACATATTTTTTTTGGCGCAGCGTCGTGACAAGATCGTCCTTCGACGCCGCCAATACGGACCAGTCATCCATCTGGACAGCGCCCCCAAGGCCGGGAAAGCGCGCGGCGGCAAGCCCACCATGCACCGCTTCGGCGGCGCGGATCAGCGTCTTGGAAGGAACGCAGCCAACATTGACACAGGTGCCGCCAATCGTGCCGTGACCGACGAGCGCCACTTTCGCGCCCAGATCGGCAGCGGCGATCGCGGCGGAGAACCCGGCAGAACCCGCGCCGATGACGGCCACGTCAAATCCTTCCTGCCCGGGGCGGTTGCAACAGTCGTTCATTGCTTATCACTTTCTTGAGGCGCTGGCGGCGCCCCGCTCAGTTTTGAATAGCGCGCGCCGGATAACCCGCGTTGGTTGATGCAGCGGCAATCGCAGCAGCATTGGTGCGGCGCGGGTTATAGGTTGCGCGCGCGGTCTTGGCTGCGAAATCGACCGTGACCGCCGTTACCCCGGCGACGCCTTCCATCGCCTTCTTCACGGTGATCGGGCAGGTGGCGCAGGTCATGTTCTCTATGGCAAAGGTGGTTTGCTTCTGAGCGGTTGCGGTAGCCGCGGGGCGATCTTGCGCCGTGCCACTAACTGCATAGGCGACCCCGCCGCCAGCCATAGCCAGCACGGCCATAGCGATACATACTGTCTTTTTCATGGGTATTTCCTTTCAATAGAACCAGGGTGCCCACCAGTCGATGGTGAGCGCCAGGATGGCGACGGCAAGGCCCAGCCACAGCACCGCCTTGGTGGTCCAAGCCGATTGTGGACGAGCGCAGTAGGAACCGTCTTCACAGGGCGGTTTCGGCTTGAAATAGACATGCCAGAAGCCGTAGCCGAGCAGCGCGAGCGTTACGCCTGCGACATAGGGCTTGTAAGGTTCGAGCGCCGTCAGGTTGGCGATCCACGCGCCGGAAATTCCGAGCATAACCAACAGTAGCGGGACGACGCAGCAAGCCGAGGCGAGCCCCGCGCCGATCAATGCGCCCGCCGCAACCCAGTTTGCCTGCTTCGGCTCGTGGTTTTCGGTGAGGGCTGGCTGTCCCGCTTCCGGCGTTGAGACCATGGCTTGAATCCCTTGTTCCAACTGAGTGATTCGCAGTGTAGGCTCTGTAGCCACTACAGACTCAAGAGGTATTTTCATGGAGCAACAGGTCGGCATCTTGCGTGCCCAGCTTGCCCGGAAAACAGGCTGCAATCTCGAAACCATCCGCTATTACGAGAAGGTGGGATTGCTGCCGGGGCCGCCTCGCAGTTCCAACGGCTACCGCGTCTATTCGCCGGAACTGGTGCAAAGGTTGCAGTTCATCCTGCGCGCGCGCGACCTTGGCTATGCAATGGATGAGATACGGTCATTGTTGTCGCTCACCGATACCGGTGCACAAACCTGCGCGGAGGTTATGGCGAGAACCGAACTCCACCTTGAAGATGTCCGCCGCCGCATTGCAGATTTGCAGAAGATAGAGGTGACGCTGGCGACCACGTTAGCCAGATGCACTGGAGATGACGTTGCCGAATGTCCCATCCTGGAAGCACTCCAGTTTTTACCCCATCAAGGCAATTGACGCCATCTTTGAGGGATTTGATTTTGTGATGTCAGCTTGGAGTATAGCCTAACCGGACGTCAGGATGCAGCGGCGGTTTCTGTCAGGATAGGGTTATGGCAAGCATTTATTGACGCATGTTCCGCCGTGTCATAGAATTCAACCTGACATTTTGACCGGAGGCGGCGATGAAAGGCCAGAGGATCGGTTACGTCCGGGTGAGCACATTCGATCAGAATGTCGATCGCCAGTTGGACGGGCAGTCGCTCGACCGGATTTTCACCGACAAGGCATCGGGCAAGGACATCAACCGCCCCGAACTCGATGCCATGCTCGCCTTCGCCCGCGAGGGTGACACCGTCGTGGTCCACAGCATGGATCGATTGGCGCGTAATCTCGACGATCTGCGCAAACTGGTTCAGTCCCTCACCAAAAGAGGCGTCCGGATCGAGTTCGTGAAGGAAAGCCTGGCCTTCTCGGGCGAGGATTCCCCGATGGCCAACCTGATGCTCTCGGTCATGGGTGCGTTCGCCGAATTCGAGCGCGCCCTGATCCGGGAGCGGCAGCGCGAAGGCATTGCGGTCGCCAGACAACGCGGTGCTTATCGCGGGCGGAAACGTTCCCTCTCCGACGAAATGGTCGCCGAGCTGCACCGCCGTGTTGATGACGGCGAGCGCAAGGCCGTCATCGCCCGTGACCTGGGGATCAGTCGCGAAACCCTCTACCAGTATCTCCGCGCTGCCACCTGAGCCGGTTTCACCCAGCCTCGCTCACCCTTAGGCTTGTCTGATTGATACGACCAATGTCACGTCTCTTGAATTGCTTGAATCATATCAATGAGGATTGGAGGTCTCCTTCGTCAAACGAATGGCAAGAGCGCGACCGATTGCCGCTGCGGCGACTGGCTGGACGGCGCTTGGCGGAAATGGTGCAACCGAACTAGCATTGATCTCGCAAAGCGCATAGGAGCCATCGCTGATGGCTTCACCAGGGCGAAATAGGAAGTCGGCGTCCCAAAGAAGCGGAAGATCGTGGTCGACGATCGACAGCAACCTTTGCATCTCTGGAATCCAGCGATCCTCCATCGCTTTCCGTAAGGCTGCGAAGCGCGTCACCTCCGGTCCGAACATGGCGCGGCCCATCGGCTGTGGGGTTGACGACGTTGTATCAATGGCCGTTGGCGTCATCAGCGCAGTGATCAGGTTGTGCCCAAAGCCAACCACTCGGTGCCCGCACACGTAGCAGCGGACCATGCCCTCGGACGACTGCGGCTGATAAGCCTGATCGATCAGCACGCCGCCGTCGTTTAGAAACGGCACCCACCTTTCCAAGCACTCGGCTAGGCTGATGCGCTCCGATTTGCTTCCTTGGCGGGCCTCTTGAACTTTCACCGACGTTTTCAAAGCCGGAGCGTTTCCCGCTTCGTCTAGTTGGACACGCCATACATTCCTGCCGCCGTTGCCGTAGTTCGGCTTCAGCACGCGCGGGCCTGCGGCAAGATGTTCGGGGAAACGAGCGCGAAGGCCTTCAGCGTCCACGTATCGATCGACATCGCTGCCCCATTCCATGGATCGCGTTGTGTAGAGCACTTCCTTGACGCCGATTTTGGCGATCACGTCAGGATGCGCGCTGACGACAACGCCGCACCCCGCGACTTCGCGCAGCATTGGATCGAGCTGCGAGCGGTCGCCTGAAATGTCCAACGGATTCACCCAGACCAGCACTGCGTCGCACGACAGCAGCTCGTCCCGAATCTCGCGAACCGCCTCGTCCCTGTACAGTACAGGCCTTGCGGTCGCCCCGAGCGCCCGCAAGGCCTGCATTATCGGCCACTGCCGGGCTTCATGAAAGCGATGCGTCCACTCGGCTGCTTGCCCACGCCAAAGAAGAGCGATGTTCGGGCCGGATGTCATTGTTGCATCTCCCCATCGGACCTGTCCCCTTTGTGGTCGCGAACTCAGGTGTCGCGCAGCAGTGGGTGTTAAGCCACGGCGGTCGGGTTCAGCCGCCGCCGCGCAAAGCCGCGGCATAGCGCCGGTCGACCACTTCCCAGTCGATGTTGCGGAAGAAGGCGTCGACATATTTGGCGGCGGCGGTGCCGTAATCCATGTGGAAACTGTGCTCGTACATATCGAGCGCGAGCAGCGGCACGCCGGCAATCGCACCGTGCATATGATCCCACGCCCAATGGTTGTGCAGCGAGCGCGTGTGGAGATTGTAGACGAGCACGCACCAGCCCGATCCGCCGGCAAGGCTCATCCCGGTACGGCGGAAGTCGGCTTCCCAGCGGTCGAACGAGCCGAACGCCGCGCCCAGCGCGTCGCGGATGGAACCGGCTGCCTGGCCGTTGCCGCCGAGCCCGTCGAAATAGACCTCATGGAGCACGACCGAGCCGGTGCGGTGCAGCTCCTCGCGCTTCAATCCGCCATAGACCACCGGCGGCAGGTCCGTGTCAGCGAGCGCGGCGGCAAGTCGTGTCTCGATCATATTCAGGGCCTTGACCGAGCCCGCATAATTGTTCTCGTGGTGCGATGTGATCAGCCTTTCGGAGAGGCCGTGAAGCCTGGCGGGATTGAACCTGAGCGGCTTGACCTGATGATTTCCGGCAAAGGCGGGGACAGCCGCCGGCGCTGCGGCCGGCGTCTGCGCAGAGGCTTCGTTGATAGTCATGGCGGCGGCTCCGATGCCAAGAGTTGCGATTGCACTGCGTCGGGAAAGATGGTCGATCGTCACGCGTCACTCCTTCAGATGATCATTACATATGCGGCCCCGAGGACCGAGCAGACGCCGAGCACCGGCAGCATGCCGGCCTTGAACCGGAACATGGCGAGTATCGCACCCACCGCGAGCGCCAGCGCCGGCCAGTTGACGGACGTTAGGACTGGGAGATCGATGGTGCCGGCTGCGAACGGCACTTCGCGGACTTGCTCGAACAGAGTGTGGATACCAAACCAGACCGCCAGATTGAGGATCACGCCGACCACTGCGGCGGTGATCGCCGAAAGCGCGGCCGACAATGCGCGGTTGCCGCGCAGCCGCTCGATGAATGGCGCGCCGGCGAAGATCCACAGGAAGCATGGCAGGAAGGTAACCCAGGTGGTGAGGATTGCGCCGAAGGTCGCGGCGACGAGCGGCGGCAGCCCGGTCGCTTCGCGGAAGGCCGCGAGGAAGCCGACGAACTGCGTCACCATGATCAGCGGCCCGGGCGTGGTCTCGGCCATGCCGAGCCCGTCGAGCATCTCGCCGGGCTGGAGCCAGCCATAGGTCTCGACTGCCTCCTGCGCGACATAGGCGAGCACCGCATAGGCGCCGCCGAAGGTCACCACCGCCATCTGGCTGAAGAAGGTGGCGATGCGGCTGAACACGTCGTCGGGGCCGAACGCGAACAGCAGCGCTGCGACCGGCCCGAGCCAGAGCAGCAGCAGGACGCCGGAGATGCGCAGCGACCAAGAGAGGTTCGGCCGGGCATGGTCGGGAAGGCCCTCGCCAAGAGCGGTGTCGCGGTCGTGGATTATCTCAGCGCCGGCGGGACCATGTCCGCCGCCGCCCTTGAATGCGGCGTAACCAGCGCGGCCACCGAAGAAGCCGATCAGCGCGGCGGCAAGCACGATCAGCGGGAAGGGCACGTCGAGCACGAAGATCGCGACGAACGCCAGCGCGGCAAAACCGCGCATGACGTTGTTCTTCAAGGCACGCGAACCCACCCGGACCACCGCCTGTAGCACCACCGCCAGCACGGCGGCCTTCAATCCGAAGAACAATCCCTCGACCAGCGCCACTTCGCCGAGCAGCACATAGACATAGCTGAGCCCTAAAATCGCGAGGAAGCCGGGCAGCACGAATAGCGCGCCCGCGACCAGGCCGCCCTTGGTCTTATGGAGCAACCAGCCAATATAGACAGCTAGCTGTTGCGCTTCAGGGCCGGGCAGCAGCATGCAATAGTTGAGCGCGTGGAGGAACCGCTCCTCGCCGATCCAGCGCTTCTCCTCGACCAGGATGCGATGCATCACCGCTATCTGGCCCGCCGGTCCGCCGAAGCTGAGCAGCGCGACCCTGATCCAGACGCGCACCGCCTCGCCAAAGCTGATGCCGTGCTCGTGCAGCGTCTCGACTGCGATTTCAGCGCGTGCGCTGGCCTCCATCTTTAGTCCTCTTTTCGCCGGGTGAAGTGAGCATAGAATCCGTCGAGCGCGGTCGATCCGCGCGCGATCCGCTCCTCGTCGTCGTCGGTGCCGGCACAGATGCCGGCGATAAGCGCGCTCACTCCCGGAGTTTCCGGGCGCTCGAACCGAGCATCGGCAATATCAAGGTCGTGAACAATTTCGCCGAGCGCCCGCAGCGCGGGGTCGGTCTCGAGACCGGTGAGGAACACCAAGGTCTCGAAGGAGCAGCGGTCGCCTTCGTGGGTGAACTCAGCGTCCGCCATGTCGAACCTCAGTTCGTCAGGCTCCGGCACATATCCTTTGCCCTCGACGAACTTGAAGCTCGCCTCGGGGTCGATGAAGCGGCGAATGAGCCAGGCGGACGCGATGCGATCGACATGGACATGGCGGCGCGTCACCCAAACGCGGCGCTTTAGCTCCGCCGGGGTCAGCTCGGGCGCACCGGGGCCGCTCACATCGGGATGTTGGTGAGAGCGGCGGTCCGCCTCGGTGATGGCGGCCTGTGCCGCCTGCCGACCATGCGCACCGAAAAAGTCGATCGCGGCGACCTCGTTCAGGCGTTTGCGCAGGCGGCCCACATCCGCCGCCGCGACATACTCGCCCTCACACAGCGCGCGCGCCTCGCGTGCCAACTCCTCATAGTCGGCGTCACGCGCAGCGTCGAACACTCCGCGCAGCTCCGCATCGCCCATGCCGCCGACAAGGCGCGCTTCGAGGATCAGCGCCTCGCCGCCATTTTCGGTGATCTCGCGATGCAGTTCTTCGAACAGCGCGCGCGTGTCCTCGCGATTGGGGAGCGCATGGACGGCGTTCTTGAGCGGCGCGGCCCCGATCGCCTGCAAACGCCGCCAGACCTTCACCCGCAAATAGGCAGGCTTAGCCGGAAGCTGCGGGATCAGGAGCAACCAAGGGGAAGCTTGTGTGTTTGTCATAGTTGTATCGTCACTAGCCTACAAGTGTAAGGGTTGCATCACAAGCCTCATGAGCATAGGACTGCTTATCCCGAAGAAAGAAACCGGAGCGCAATGTCGCGGCTCGCCGGCGGCGCGCTCGCATGACGTGAGGCTTTCCGTGTCGAGTGCGCTGATGAAGGATCAATTATGCTGAAAAAGACCATCGCCTTGGGATTCGCCAGCCTCCTGCTGGCAAGCCCGGCATGGGCAGCGCCGGACTGGTCGGCTGTCGACCGGGCGATAGGACGAGCGGGGGCCGAACAGCCGGGGGGCGTTCACCGCTACAGCTTCCCGCGTTCGGACCTGAGCGTCACGCTGGATGGGGTGACGATCAAGCCCTCCCTCGCGCTCGGCTCTTGGGCGGCGTTTCAGCCGATGGGCGACGAGGCGATGGTGATGGGCGATCTCGTGCTGACTCACGACGAGGTGAACCCCGTTTTGAGCCGCCTGCTCGCAAGCGGTTTTACGATCACCGCGCTCCACAATCACCTGCTCCGCTCTTCGCCTGCGACCATGTACATGCACATTGCCGGCCACGGCGACCCGGTGAAGCTCGCGGCCGCGCTCCGGCAAGCGCTATCAGCCAGTCGGACCCCGCTCGCCGCGCCGCAATCGCCTTCGGCCAGCGCAGCCGCATCGCGGCTCGACCTCGATGTGGCCGCGCTCAACCGGTTGATGGGCGGTGAGGGCAAGACGGCCGGTGGCATCCTCCAATACAGCTTTCCGCGCGCCGAGCGGCTGATGGACGGCGATATGGAGACTCCGCCGACGATGGGCACGGCGACCGCGATCAACTTTCAGCCAACCGGGGACGGCCGAGCCGCCATCACCGGCGATTTCGTACTTGTCGCAAACGAGGTCGATCCGGTCCTGCGCGTGCTGCGGACGAACGGGATCGAGGTCACGGCGCTGCATAATCATATGCTAAACGACGAGCCGCGGCTGTTCTTCATGCACTTCTGGGCCAACGACGACGCAGCCAAGCTCGCCCGTGGGCTGCGCGCGGCGCTCGACAGGATGAACAATCAGAGGAGTTGAACTCGGACGACGGCTCATTGGGCCGTAACCGCCGCCCGCCCGACCCCACGGCCCTTATGCAGGAAGTGGAATGGAACATGGCTAGCAAACGAACTCTCACTGTTGTCGCAGGCGTGGGCGCGGCCGCGCTGGCGATCGCGGGCGTGGCGATCGCGCAAAACCACGAGGCGAACGAAAACCGGATAATCGGCAAGCACAGCGAACGAGACATCCCGCTTGCTCAGGTGCCCGAGGCCGCGATGAACGCGGCACGCGCGCAACTCGCGTCAATAAGCAAAGCGGAGCAAGTCACCCGAAAGGCGGACGGAAGCACGCTCTATGAAATCAAGGGCAAGAACAGCGACGGAAAGACGATCGAACTGTTCGTCACGCCCGAAGGCCAGGTGCTCGGCCGCGGGCTCTGTTGCAAAAATCGTGAAGCTTGAGCATGCTTGGCGGAGATTGGACGGACGGAACGATGACGGATTTCAAGTGGCGCCATTTCCAGGGTGATGTGATCCTGTGGGCGGTGCGCTGGTATTGTCGCTATCCGATCAGCTATCGCGACCTTGAGGAAATGCTGGCGGAACGCGGCATTTCGGTCGACCATACGACGATCTATCGCTGGGTCCAGTGCTACGCCCCGGAGATGGAGAAGCGGCTGCGCTGGTTCTGGCGGCGTGGCTTTGATCCGAGCTGGCGCCTGGATGAAACCTACGTCAAGGTGCGGGGCAAGTGGACCTACCTGTACCGGGCAGTCGACAAGCGGGGCGACACGATCGATTTCTACCTGTCGCCGACCCGCAGCGCCAAGGCAGCGAAGCGGTTCCTGGGCAAGGCCCTGCGAGGCCTGAAGCACTGGGAAAAGCCTGCCACGCTCAATACCGACAAAGCGCCGAGCTATGGTGCAGCGATCACCGAATTGAAGCGCGAAGGAAAGCTGGACCGGGAGACGGCCCACCGGCAGGTGAAGTATCTCAATAACGTGATCGAGGCCGATCACGGAAAGCTCAAGATACTGATCAAGCCGGTGCGCGGTTTCAAATCGATCCCCACGGCCTATGCCACGATCAAGGGATTCGAAGTCATGCGAGCCCTGCGCAAAGGACAGGCTCGCCCCTGGTGCCTGCAGCCCGGCATCAGGGGCGAGGTGCGCCTTGTGGAGAGAGCTTTTGGCATTGGGCCCTCGGCGCTGACGGAGGCCATGGGCATGCTCAACCACCATTTCGCAGCAGCCGCCTGATCGGCGCAGAGCGACAGCCTACCTCTGACTGCCGCCAATCTTTGCAACAGAGCCATCGGCAGCATCTTCACCCGCGCGAAGAACGCCCAGGCGCGCAGCTATGCCACCACGTCAAAGAATGTGGCGCGGCTGATGCTGATCTTTCGCAGGACAATCGACGCATTGACCGATGCGGTCGATACCGGCGAAGATCCAATGGAGGCCCTGGACGCATCGGTCGGGTGGAACACCCTCCTGAAGGCGAGGCCAGAAGTGGCGACAATCGCGGAAACCGCCAACCTTGATCCGCTGACGGTGGCGGCCGACCGCTATGCGACGTTGCGCAAGTTCGCCCCCGACCTGCTTGAGGCGCTCCAGTTCAGGGCCGGAAAGGGCAGTGCAAAAACGATCGCCGCCATCGAGATGCTGCGCGACCTCAACAGGTCGGGCAAACGCGATCTGCCTGCCGACGCTCCGATGCCCTTCCGCAAGGAATGGCGGAAAATCGTCGTGGGCGATGACGGCAAGATCAACCGGCGTCTCTGGGAAATCGCGACGATCGCGCATCTGCGCAACAAGCTGCGTTCCGGGGATGTCTGGGTGGAGCGATCGGCAGGATACCGCCGGTTCGACAGCTACCTGCTCAGCGAACCCCAGGCGAAGCCGATCGTGTCGGCTCTCGGTCTGCCACCCACAGCCGGCGAATGGCTCGAACAGCGGGGCCGCGAACTTGACTGGCGGCTTAAGAAATTTGCCCAGCGCCTGAAGCGCGACGCTCTGGAGGGTGTGCGATATCGCGACGACCGCCTCCAGATATCCCCCGTTCGCACGATCGCGACGCCCGACGCCGAAGCGCTGGCCGACCGGCTCGATGCCATGATGCCACGCATCCGCATCACCGAGCTACTGCATGAGGTGGCGCAGGAAACCGGCTTTCTTGCGGCGTTCACCAACCTGCGTACCGGCGAGCCGTGTCCCAATGAAAACGCGCTGCTCGCCACGATCCTCGCCGATGCGACCAATCTCGGCCTGTCGCGCATGGCGGCGGCGAGTCAGGGCGTCACGCGCGATCAGCTCCTCTGGACCCATGACGCCTATATCCGCGACGACAGCTACCGCGCGGCGCTGGCCCTCCTCATCAACGCGCACCACCGCCTGCCATTCTCACGAGTATGGGGCGACGGCACCACGTCCAGTTCCGATGGCCAGTTCTTCAGGGCCGCGAAGCGCGGCGCGTCGGGCGGCGATATCAACGCCCGCTATGGCGTCGATCATGGCTTCAGCTTCTACACCCATAATTCTGATCAGCGCGCGCCCTACCACGTCAAAGTGATCTCGGCCGCGACGCATGAGGCGCCCTATGTCCTCGACGGCCTCACCAGCCACGGCACCGATCTCAGGATCGTCGAGCATTACACCGACACCGGCGGGGCGACCGATCATGTCTTCGCCCTGTGCGCGATGCTGGGATTTCGCTTCTGCCCGCGCCTGCGCGACTTCCCCGACAGGCGGCTCGCGCCGATCGCGCCGGTCACGGCCTATCCGTCCATCACCCCGCTGTTGGGCAAGCGTATCCGCACCGACATCATCGGTGAGCAATGGGAAGACGTGCTGCGCCTCGTAGGGTCGATCAAGGCCGGCCATGTCGCGCCATCGGTCATGCTGCGAAAGCTCGCTGCCTACGAACGGCAGAACCAGCTCGATGTCGCGCTACAGGAAATCGGCAAGATCGAGCGGACGCTGTTCATGCTGGACTGGCTAGAAAATCCCGATCTGCGCCGGCGATGCCATGCCGGTCTCAACAACAGCGAGCAGCGCCATGCCCTGACGCAGGCGATCTACACATTCCGCCAGGGCCGCATCATCGACCGCAGCCACGAGGCGCAGCAATATCGGGCGTCCGGCCTCAATCTGCTCGTCGCCGCGATCGTCTATTGGAACACGATCTACATGGATGCCGCCGCCCAGCATCTACGATCAACATCGGTCGCGGTGCCTGATGATCTACTCGCCCATACGTCCCCAGTAGGTTGGGAGCATATTGCTTTCTCGGGCGATTTCCTCTGGGATCGAGCAGCCGCTTCCGCTGGCCGCAAGGCCCTCAATCTGCCGCCGGATAGCCGCGCCGCCTAAGCGTTCGCTGATTGTTCGCCCTTAGCGTTGTTTAGCGTACCATCCACGCTATGCCCTCCTTTAGCGGCCGGGTGGGATCGAGAAGGGGGGGCACCCCCCTTCGGCGGCCGATCATTCTGCGGGGGCACCTTGGGCCGGTTTGCCGCTTTTTTCGACACCGGGTTATAACAACTAGGTTTAATATAAAGGTTATGAAGGGTTAAAAGCCGGTTAGCTTGACCGGAAAACGCGCGCAAGCCGTTGATACGCCAAGGAAAAGGCTCGAAGGGCCGCCCCTCAAGTGTCAATGGATAAGCCCCTCAAGGGTCAATAGTCTGCCCGTCAAGTGTCAAGGATCGCGCCCCTCATCTGTCAGCACCCCCGCCCCTCAAGTGTCAGTACGGCAAGGGCCTTGCCAACAGGCTTATCCACAACTTCTGTGGATAAAGCCAGCCCGATCAAGCACATAGGCCGCCTCGACGGCCTCCGGCGCGGCTCCAGCCGGCCGATTTCGAGGCCGGCCCCTCATCTGTCAGCATCGCGCCGGGGTGCGCTGCCCCCCAAGTGTCAAGAAACGCCCCTCAACTGTCACCAGCCGGCGTTTTGTCCCCAAACGATCCACAAGGCCGACCAGGCAGCGCCGGCCCTCTATGGCCCCGAGAAGGGGCCAGAAAGGGGTCGCCTCAGAAAACGGAAAATAAAGCACGCTAAGCCCTTACTTACCCAGATGTTTGACTGTTCGTGGCACTTTCACCATGGCAATTGCAATTGCCCAACTGAATCGCACCGGCTTCCGTGGAGGCTCAACTCCTGAGAGGATTGAGTCATGAACACTAAAGCTGCTCGTTTTAGCCCTGAGGTACGTGAACGTGCCGTACGTTTGGTGCAGGAGTGCCAAGCGGATTACGCATCACTGTGGGGTGCATGCGAATCGATTGCCCCCAAGATTGGCTGCTCTGTCAGTACCCTGCATGGATGGGTACAGCGCAAAGAAATAGATGCAGGCCAACGACCGGGTTTGACTACAGATGAACGTGAGCGGCTCAAGCAACTGGAGCGGGAGAACAAGGAGTTGCGGCGTGCCAATGACATACTCAAGGCTGCGAGCGCTTTTTTTGCGCAGGCGGAGCTGGACCGTCGCATCAAGAGCTGATTGACTTTGTAGACAAGTACCGTGATGCCTATGGGGTCGAGCCAATTTGCCGACTGCTGCAAATTGCCCCATCGGGCTACAGACGCAGGGTTCAACAAAGAAACTGCCCATGGCTGCGCTGCAAGCGCAGCCAATCAGACGAAGAGAGTTGCGGTCATATCCAACGTGTATGGCATGCAAACTGGCAAGTTTATGGGGTGATCAAAGTCTGGAAGCAAATGCATCGAGAGGGCTTGCCTATTGCCCGCTGCACGGTGCAGCGCCTGATGCGCAAGCTAGGGTTGGAGGGTGCGCGGCGTGGCAAGAAGGTGTGCACAACACGCCCAGATGTGGCAAGGCCATGCCCACTAGACCTCGTCAACCGCCAGTTCACAGCCCAACGTCCTAACCAGCTTTGGGTTGCAGACTTTACCTATGTATCGACATGGCAAGGTCAGATGTTTGCGGCCTTTGTGATTGATGTCTATGCCCGCCGGATTGTGGGTTGGCGAGTCAGCAGCCACATGCGCACTGACTTTGTTGTGGATGCATTGGAGCAAGCTCTCTACGCACGGCATCCTTCAAGCGATGAAAAGCTGATTCATCACTCCGACAGGGGGAGTCAGTACGTGTCCATTCGCTACACAGAGCGCTTGGAGGAAGCTGGCCTGATGCCTTCGGTGGGCAGCACCGGCGACTCCTATGACAACGCCCTGGCTGAAACTATCAACGGCTTGTACAAAACGGAGGTCTGGACCGGCCAGCCTTTCGTAGACACCTAGGAGCCATAATTCATGGCAACGACAGAGGTGTTTATGAGCAACAGGCAGTACACGGATGAGTTCAAGGCCGAAGCGGTCAAGCAGGTAACCGAACGTGGCTTCCGGGTGGCCGATGTGGCCCAGCGGCTCGGGGTCTCCACCCACAGCCTGTACGAGTGGCTGCGCAAGGCGAAGAGCGCTGCCAATGCCGACGGCGCGGAGGCGGCACTGCTGCCGACGGCGAAGGACTCGGCGGAGGTCCGGCGACTGAAGGCCGAGATCAAGCGTCTGACCGAGGAGCGCGACATCCTAAAAAATGTCCGCTGTCAAGGACTTTCGATTTGCATCGGACGGACGCAAACCCATATCTGACGCGGGTTTAGAGGGTATTCGGGTTCCGGGTAGCTACGGACCGCATCCATGTCAGGAGTTGCATGGGAGCCTGGGGATTGTGCTTCCCGGCGACCTGAGGCGCGCGCCAGCGCATAGACGCTGAGTGCGCGCACGGTCACCGTACCGCTGGAGCGAGCACGCCTCTGGCAGCCGTGGCCCGCAGCCGCCCAAGGGCAAACGGCGGCGCACACAGTACTCAGCGATCGAACTGCAGGAAACTCTCGACGTTCGCATTCAGCTCTTTCACAAGAGTCTGAGCATCATCGACGATGCGCTGTAGTGAAGCGCCGCCATCCATGTAGACCCTCATGGACACCAGTTGGAGCAGGCTAAGACCGATTCGGCGCAGATCGGCCAGCGTGCTTTCCGGCACAACAGACAGCCTGAAATAGGTCCAAGTGGCGATTTGCTGGCCGATGCCATAGGTTTCCTGCTGGGCTTTCTCGACACGCCCATCGAAGATCTCTTTGTTGGCACGGTCCCACATTTGGGTCAACTTGCGGGCAAGTTTGGCAATCGCCTCCAGGACTTTTCGCTGTGTCTCATCGCTGACCTCGATAGGATCGACCAGATCGCGCATCAACTCCGCAGCAGCGAAGCCTGCGGAGTTGCACACGTCGTTGAAGTTTTCCCCTTCGCCGAGGTAGTGCCGGAACTGTGCGACTTCATCGAGCTTCTCAGCTGTGGCTTCCAACCGTTCATTGACGTGGCTCTCAATGGCCCAGTCGGAGACGGACAGGTCGCGCAGCTTTGACGCATAGACCTCCGCATCTGCCGACCAATCTTCAATCCAGGGTTTCAGGCTTCGCATCTCGGAGTCCGTATCGCTCCAGCGTCGCACGTTGGCGAGCACGTCGGCCAGCGCAGACAGCTCCGGATGATTCTTGGGTCCTTCTGCGGCCTCCCCGGGCATGGAAGCTGTCAAGGCAGCGCGAACCTCTGAGGCCGTCGCCGGTCGGGAGACCGTGCCGTGCCGGATGTACGCGCGCGAATCCACGTAGTACAGAGGCTCTGAACCCTTCTCGACAGTGATGACGAGAACGCCGAGCCCATTTGCCGATGTCCAGCCGATCTGCGGGCGGACGGGGGGATCGATGATCTGGCAAACGCCCACGATCCTTCTGCCGAGATCATCTCGAACCGCTGGGTCATGTGCATTTTCGACTCCTGGAATCGAGCCGTCGTCTGCCACTCCAAGAAGGAGTCGGCCCCCGCTGCTGGAAGCGAAAGCCGCGATTTCCTTGGCAAGATCCCGCACCTGCTTTGGCAGCTCTCGCTTGAATTCCACAGTCTCGCTCTCACCGCCCTGAGCAAGCCGAGGAATATCTTCAGATAGCTGGGCGTCCGCCCACGGTTCGATGGTCATAGCGATATCATGCCCGCGCCTCGAAAGATCTCCACGAATTCCCGAGCTCCCTGCAGCAGCTGGCGCACGCCCACGTCGCGTGATTGCTTTGACTTTGAGTAATCGCTGGTGTGTGCACCATAAACGTATCAGCGCGCCTGCGGGCCTGCGGCAGTTTGACCGAACAGAAGCTTCTTGCCCTCCTCCGTCACCGCAGGACGCGATGCGAAAGGCTCGCCGCGCGCATAGGCCCTGATCGTCGCGGGACGATTGCGAATCGCATCAAACCACCGCCGCAGACTGGGGAACTCGTCGAGTTCCTGCTGCTGGCGCTTCCACGGCACCACCCAGGGGTAGGTCGCCATGTCCGCGATCGAATAGGTTTCACCTGCGAGATATTCCTGCACGGCCAGGCGTCGGTCGAGCACACCGTACAGGCGATTGGTCTCGTTGACGTAGCGCGTGATGGCATA
This sequence comes from Sphingobium sp. MI1205, assembly GCF_001563285.1. NCBI lineage: Bacteria > Pseudomonadati > Pseudomonadota > Alphaproteobacteria > Sphingomonadales > Sphingobiaceae > Sphingobium > Sphingobium sp. MI1205. The sequence goes on along the minus strand of NZ_CP005191.1, from coordinate 233,915 downwards.
GGGGATCTTCTCGGGCGCATAGATGCCAAAGTGATGGTTCTGACCGGCCATGGGGCCGAGTCCACCGACCTGCCAGAAGAGCCATTCCAGCACCGCCTTGCGCTCACGCAGGTCGGTCGGCATGAAGCGACCCGTTTTCTCCGCAAGATAGACCAGGATGGCGCCCGATTCAAAGACGGTCACGGGCTCCCCGCCGTCGACCGGCTGCATGTCGATGATCGCAGGCATCCGGTTGTTCGGCGAGAACGCGAGGAACTCAGGCTTGAACTGGTCGCCCGCACTGATGTCGACAGGATGAATGCGGTATTCGAGGCCAGCCTCCTCCAGAAACATCGTGACCTTGTGGCCATTGGGCGTGGGCCAATAGTAGAGGTCGATCATTTGCGACTCCGTCGTTGAGATGTGCCGGCGCCATCGAGCAGCGCCAATGCGGGCCGGACAAGCCCACGCAGCAATTCCGGTTCTGGCCGCGATCGCGCGAGGACGCGCAGCCCCATTAGCAAGCCGAGCAGCATCCGGGCGAGATCATCGGCCGGCAACGTGATGTTGATCGCGCCGGCATCTTGGCCGGCCTTGACGCAACGGTAGAAGAAGGCCTCCATGTCGCGCAAGACAGCGGCCAGTGCAGCCTGAAACTCCGCGTCGTGAGGTGCCAGCTCCAGTGCCGAGTTCACGATCAGGCATCCCTTGCGCTGGTCGTCGGCCAGCGACAATTCGATGATCTCATCGAAGAACGCACCGATGGCCGCACGAGGTGCCAACTGGGACTCGAAGCGCCGGACCCGATCGCAAAAGCCTCGCTCGACATAGTGTTCGAGCGCCTGCCGGTACAGCGTGCGTTTGTCGCCAAACGTGTTGTACAGACTGGGGCCGGCGATACCCATCGCGTCGGCCAGGTCCCGCACCGAGGTGGCTTCGTAGCCCCTCGACCAGAAGCATTGAATCGCGGCATCGAGGGCCACTGCTTCGTCAAACTCTCTGGGGCGCGCCATGATCGTTCCTGGATCGGTTCGTGGTTGGCTTCGTGAGTGGATGCGGTGCTTGATGCCGCGTCGTCACAATGCGCTGTGGTCCTTGACCGCCTCTTCCAGCGCGCTCTTGAGCGTCAGGAATCTCGCATCGACCGCTACCGGATCGTTACGGTTGAGCGCAATCATCTGGGCTCTCGCCTCCCCGCCCCGGATGACCTCGAAAGCGTTCGCCTCGATCCCGGCGACGATGGCATCGGCCACCGCAGAAGCAGGCTCGCGCGAAAACCCCAGTTCGGGACCAGCGCGATTCGACTTCATCATCGGCGTGTCCGTGCCTCCAGGATAGGCCGTCAACACATGAATGCCTTCGCCCTTGAGCTCGCGCCTGAGCGCCTCGCCAAAGCGAGCCAGACCTGCTTTCACCGCGGCATACGTTGCATAGAAGGGTGCGCCGACCAGGGCAATGCCGGAGGCGACATTCACCACCATGGCATCTCCGCTGGCCCGCAGAGCGGGGAGCGCCGCGCGGGTCAACAAGACTGGCGCGAGCAAGTCGACGATCACCATCTGCTCGATATCGGCTTCCGTGGTGTTCTCCAGCCGGCCAGCCCGCACGCCGCCGGCGTTGTTGACGAGGATGTCGAGTCCGCCCAGCGTCTGTATCGCCTGGTCCAGCGTGGCCGCGCGTCCCTCGGGACTTCCCACGTCAGCGCAGACGCCCGTCGCCGAGTCAAGGCTGCGCAGTGCATCGTCCAGGACGCTTCTGCGCCTTCCGGTGATGACCACCCTGGCGCCTCGCGCGATCAGCGCATGGGCCAGCGCGAGGCCGATCCCGCTCGATCCGCCCGTGACGAGGACCCGCTTGTTCTTCAGTTCCATTTCAAACTCCTTGCGCCGATGCAGGGGGATAGTTCGACGGGAAGAGCGCACGCTTGGTCTCCTCGTCGTTGATCGCCTTGAACGCATGGCTCTTGGCGAGCGCCCGGGCGCGAGCGACCGCCGGACGCGCATCCACGCCTGCGAACCACCGCTTCAGTTCGGGAAAGGGCCCCAGAGGATCCTCGGCGCCCTTGCGCACGCGGGAAGCGCGATCGAGCCAGCCCCAGGCGGAGATGTCGGCGATCGTGAAACCGCTGCCGACGATGAACTCGCGTCCGGACAGGTGATCGTTGAGAACCTGATAGTGCCGCTCCGCCTCGCGGCGGTAACGATTGGCCGCGTAGTCCAAGCCCTCGGGCGCGGCGAACTGGAAGTGCACCGCCTGCCCGGAGAACGGCCCCAATCCCGAGGCGATGAAGAGCAGCCAGGACAGCAACTCCGGCCGATCCTCGGACGTGCCCAGAAGCTGGCCGGTCTTTTCCGCCAGATAGATCAGGATGGCGGTCGAGTCGAAGACCCTGACTTCGTTGCCGCCCGGCCCCTCGGTATCGACGATGGCCGGTACCTTGCCGTTCGGATTGATCGCACGAAAGGCGGGCGCATGCTGCTCGCCCTTGCTTGTGTCGACCGGCAAGGCTTCGTAGGCCAGACCGGTCTCCTCCAGAAAGAGCGCGATCTTTGCGGGGTTGGGGGTCGGATGAAAGTAGAACCGGATCATGGTGTATGCCTCGTGGTTGCGGAAATCGATGGCTTCGCTGCTTTACGGGCAGGACGTGCTGCCAAGAGCACGCCGCCAACAACGACGGCAAGTGCAACGCACTCTCCACCAGACGGCAGCTCTCCAAGTACGGGAATGGCGGCCAGCGAAGCAACGACCGGAATCAGGGCGATGATGGCTGTGGCCGCAGATGGGCCCAGAAGCGCGACAGAGCGATTGAAGGAAACGATCGCAACGCCGCTCATCAGGACGCCCTGATAGACGGCCTGCAAGCCGATCTCGCTGGGTGAGGCCATGGCGAGGCGACTGAGCCCGCCAAAAATATAGATCGGCAGGAAGAGGATGGCCGACCAGAAGCAGATCAGGGCTGCGGCCTGCACAGGTGTCAGGGCGCTGCGCCGAAAAAGCAGCGTGTAGACGGCCCACATGGCAGCGGCAGTCATCAGGGCGATGAGGCCCATCGGGTTCATGCCACCGTGAGCGGAAACACCGCCTGCAACCATGAACACCAGTCCGATGATGATGGCGAGGTAGCCACACCAGCGCGCGCGGCCCTGTTTCTCTTTCAGGAAAATCCACGCGAAGGCGCCGGCGAATACCGGCATCAGGGTCGGCGCTATCGCTGCCGCGCGGCCGGCCGACGTGAGCTGCAGGCCGAGCGCGACCGCCAGGACGAAGGGCAACCCCCAAAGGCAGGCATAGACCAGCCCCTCACGCCATTCCTTGGCTGATAGGCGTCTCTTTCCCCGCAACAGCACTGGAAGAAGAATGACGGCACCGATGCCGAACCGCAGCGCGGTCACATCCCACAGGCGAAGTTCGCGCGTGACACTGAAGCGCGTCACGACGAACCAGCCCGCAAAGATCGTGACGCTGAGCCCGGCCCAGCAGAATCCGCGCAAGACGTTCCGGGATGATCTCTGAGGCCACGACGCGGCAGCCGGTCCGACTACCGCTTCTTGCACCAAGTCGACGGCCTGCGTCACGTAACCGCCTGCTCTTGCAGCGCCGCAAGAAGTCGCTGCGGGGCCAATCGCTGCCGGTAATCGACCTCGATGAAAGCCAGCGAGATCCTCTGGTTCGGCGTGATCACATAGGTGGCGGGAACGGGCAGCTCCCAACTGGCGTCCCCATTTATGCTCGGCAGCGCCTTGTTGCTGGAACTCAAGGCATCGCGCAGTTCCTGCGGCAATGGATAGACCAGCCCGAATTGGCGAGCCACGTCATTGCCCAGATCGCTCAGGACGTTAAACGTCAACGCCTCGCGCTCCGCGGTTGACAGTGATGCGTCCGGAAGCTGAGGTGAGATGGCCAGCATGCTTGCGCCAAAGGATGCCAACTCGGGCAGCAAGGCCTGGTAGGACCGCAGTTGGAGGTTGCAGTACGGACACCAGCCACCTCGATAGAAGGTCACCACCACAGGACCTTGCTTGAGAGCAGCGGACAGCGACACCGTGCCGCCTTGGGCGTCCGGCAACGAAAAGTCGGGGGCCCTGTCTCCCTCCTTCAGCGCAGCGTGCCTCGCAAAGGTCGATCGCAGTTCCTCGATCCTGGACTCATAGAGCGCGACCCGGCCGGCTGGAGCGGTGCGGGCGAACTCCTTTCGCAATTCTTGCAGTTGTCGATCAAGATCAATAACGGCCACTTGGATCTCCCTTCGAGCAAGGCAGTCGCGGCGGGGATCGCAGCGGACTCCCGTTATTTTATATCAGTCGATAAAAAATGGCTTGTGTCAAGCGTTTTGCCTGAATGCAGGTCGCATCAGGCATAGTCGTGACTGAAATTGCCGGACTCTTCATGCGCTTTTCAGGTGTCACTGCTTCGCGCGGCGCGCGATTTGCGCATGGTGGCAAGAAAGGGAAAGAGAGCAATCACCATCACACAGGCACCTGCATAGCCGCAGGCCAGCCGGTGCGCGATGGACCCCGCGCTGCTGCCTTCCAACAGTCCGTTGGTCACCGCTCCGGCCGTTGAGGTCAGTAGACAACCGAACAGGCTAAAGGGGACGATGTCCGCGCCTCGACGCCATTTTGCGGCCAGCCACTTCAATCTCTGCTCCCCCCGGCATTTCCATCCAGCAGCTCAAGGCCGGTCATGTCGCACAAAGCGTGCAGGCTCAAACCTTCGACGATGTCGCTTGCGGTCATGCCGTAGGGTGTGCGGGTGAAGGTGGCCAAGTCCGTGTAGACGCGACCGACACAGGCCAAGCCCGTGAGCGGATAAGTGCATGCCTTGACTAGTTTGCTCTGCCCCGACCGGGTCAGCAGATCCATCATCACCCACGTTTGCCTAGCGCCCGTAGCAAGGTCCATGGCGCCCCCCACGGCAGGGATGTCCTCCGGATTGCCGGTGTGCCAGTTCGCAAGGTCGCCGAATTGGCTGACCTGAAATGCGCCCAGCACGCAAATGTCGAGATGGCCGCCGCGCATCATGGCAAAGCTGTCTGCGTGGTGGAAGTAAGAGCCTCCAGCTAGAAGTGTGACTGGTTGCTTGCCAGCGTTTATGAGGTCGTAGTCTTCCTCGCCCGATTCTGGGGCTGGTCCCATGCCCAGTATGCCGTTCTCGCTGTGCAGCACGATACCAGCGCCCTCCGGCAGGTAGTTGGCAATCAGCGTGGGCATGCCGATGCCCAGGTTCACATAGGAATTGTCCGGAATGTCGCGGGCGATTAGGGACGCCAGTTCAGCCTTGTCACGGCTTCGGTAGTTCATTGCCTCATGCCCCCTTGAATCCGCCGGCGCCGGTGGCCGCGCGCGGCACCTGCACCAGTGACTTGACGAAGATGCCAGGCGTGACCACGGTCTCCGGGTCCATGTCACCAGCCGCCAGCACCTCATGGACCGAGGCGACGGTGCGCCGGGCCGCCGTCGCCATGATGGGACCGAAGTTCCTGGCGGCTTTCCGGTAGGTGAGGTTGCCCCAGGCGTCGCCGCGTTCGGCCTTGATGAGCGCCAGGTCCGCGTGGATGGGCAACTCCAGCACGTACATCCTTCCCGCGATCTCGCGCGTCTCTTTGCCCTGCGCGAGCTTCGTGCCGTAGCCCACCGGCGTGAAGAAGCCGCCTATGCCGGCGCCTGCGGCGCGTATGCGTTCGACTAGATTGCCTTGCGGCACCAGCTCCAGCTCGATGCGGCGCTGCCGGTACAGCGCATCGAAGATTTGGCTGTCGGCTTGCCGCGGGAAGCTGCAGATTATCTTGCGCACGCGGCCGGCCTTGAGCAGCGCGGCCAAGCCGCTGTCACCATTGCCAGCGTTGTTATTGACAACCACTAATTCCCTAGCACCGGTGGCGATCAGTCCTCCTATCAGTTCATTGGGGATGCCGGCGGTGCCGAAACCGCCGACCATCACGACCGATGCGTCGGCTACGGGGCCGATCGCCTCGGCCACCGTACTTGCGATCTTGCCGGCCATCAAGTACCTTGGTGCCGATTCAGAAAGGCGACGGCGCGCGTAAACGCCGATTCCGCGGCGCGCGGCGAGTAGCCGAAGGAGCGAACCGAGTTGAAAAAGCCGTGCCCGGCTCCCGCATACAGATGCAGCTCGTTGGTCTCGCTGCTCGAGAGCGCGCTTGTAAGGACATCGAGCACTGGAGGCGGTATGTGCGCGTCGTCGTCGCCAACGTGGACCTGCGTGGGACACTTTAGCGTAATCAGTTGTTCTTGGTAGTCGTTAACACGCACCGGATAAAAGGACACGCTCGCGAGGATGCCGCCTTGGGCCGCCAACAGTAACGCGTATTTGCCTCCTAGGCAAAAACCTAATACGCTAATTTCTCCGTTGCAGCGTGGATCAGCCGCCAGTGCATTGATGGCAGCGCGGCTGTCCGCCAGCGCCACAGAGTCGTCCATCTTTTGCCAGATGGCGATCGCGCGTTCGCGGTCCGCTTCCGTGTAGCCCAGCTCAACGCGCGACTCTACTTGGCTGAATAGGTCGGGTGCCAGCACCGCGAACCCTGCCTGCGAGAACTGGTCTGCCGCCAGGCGCATCGCGCCGTTGATGCCGAAAATCTCAGGCAGCAGCACGATGCCGGGCCGGGCCTGACCAGGCTGCGCAGTGATGTAGCCATCCATGGGGCCGTGCGAGGTGTCGATGGAATAATTGAAATTAGTCATGTCTTGCGGGTGTAGAAATTGATCTTGTCGTGGTCGGGCTGTACGCCCAGGCCGATGCCGCCCGGTACCACAACCTCAAAGTCGCGGTATCGTGTGGGCTCAGTGGCCAGGTCATCGGCCAGCAGGAGCGGGCCGATGAGTTCGCAGTCCCAGTCTAGCGCCGGCAGCGCGCTGAACAGTTGCAGGGCGGCGGCCGTGCCTAGGGAACTTTCCAGCGCCATACCGCCATAGATGGGAATGCCGGCGGCCTCGGCCACCGCAGCAGCCTTGTAGGCGCGACGAATGCCGCCGCCCTTGCCGATCTTCACTCCGTACAGTCCGGTGGCGCCCGACTTGAAGGAGGCGTATGCATCGTGGAAATCCCACAAACCTTCATCGGCCACCACCGCCATCCGTAGGCGCAACGACAGCGCCGCCATGCCGTCACGGTTCCAGTGAGGCAGCGGCTGCTCGACCATGGCGATGCCTGCGTCTTCGAACTGCGGCAGGTAGCGCGCGCATGTCGCTATATCCCAAGCTTGGTTCAGGTCGACCGTCACAACCGCGTGCGCAGCGATATCATGGATCGCCCGCGCAGTACGCATGACTCTACGAGATTCAGTCTCAGGACCTTCGAACCCCATCTTGATCTTGAACGTCTTATGGCGGCGCTCCTGCAGCATGCGGGCCGCATCGTCGATGTCTGCGGCCGCGTCGCCCGAGACCAATGCCCACAGCACGGGCATGGAACCGCGCACCTGGCCGCCGTAAAGCGCGCTGACGGGAATCCCCAGCAGGCGCCCCACGGCGTCGTGCACGGCCACGTCTACGGCCGCCTTGGCGAAGTGGTTGCCGGCCGCCGCCCGGTCCATGGTCTTGAGCACCTGCTCATGGGCGAACACGTTTACACCCCGCAGCGCCGGCGCCAAGTAGCGGTCGATCACACACTTGATTGTTTCGCAGGATTCGCCGCCCCAGAAGGCGGTGCCTGCGGGCGTGCCACCTTCTCCGTGTGCGACTGCGCCGCCCGAAGTGCGCAGCGTCAGGAACACTAGCGACTGCTGAGCATGCGAGGCATTGGAGTGATTGTGGGTCTTTTTCAGCGGGACATCGACGATGCGTGTTTCGATGGCCTCAATAGTTTCGTTCTGCGGCACGCGAGAATTCATCACAGGTAGGTAGAGTGGTCTGGGCGCAGGCCTGACCATGCATTGGTCAGCAACCTGCGGATGAGGCCTGCGTCTAGAGGGCGAGGGTTGGCATAGGGCTTGGACATGACCAGATCGGTAACCTTGTCGATGTCTGATTCCCGCATGCCGATGTCGCGCAGCGCAACCGGCACATCACAGCTGCTGGCGATATCGTGGATGCGTCCAGCAATGCCACCGCCGCCCATGGCGCGCTTGATGACATCCACAGCATCGCGCACACTGGGCGCGTTGTAGGCGATTGCGTGCGGCAGCACGATGGTGTGCGTCTCGGCGTGTGGCAGGTTAAGCGCGCCGCCGAGCGTGTGACACAGTTTGTGATGCAAGCCCATGGAGGTGGACGCAAGGCACATGGCGCTCATCCAGGAGCCGTACAGTGCCTGACCGCGCACTTCAGGATCGGCCGCGCCTGTGCGCAGCGCCGGCAGGCTGCGATATAGAGCGGCGATACCGGCTTCAGCCATCTGGGCGACCACCGGGTTGGTGTCGCTGGCATAAAGCGCCTCCACGGCATGTGCCATGGCATTAATGCCGCTGGCGACCGACATGGCCAGTGGCAGCGAGTAAGTCAGTTCGACGTCGTAGATGACGGTTTCGGGCAGGACCCTGGGGCTGCGCTGCGTCGTTTTTATGCCGCTTTCGGTCTGCCCGAGTATGGGCGTCATCTCCGAGCCTGCGTAGGTGGTGGGAATTACCAGTTGGGGCAGGTCAGTATGCAGCGCGATGGCCTTGGACAGGCCGATGGCCGAACCGCCCCCAATTGCGACGATTCCGTCCACGCCCAGCCTAGCAACCTCCGTCAGCGCTTCCTGCGTGAGCTCGGTGGGCGTGTGCATGGCCGCGCGCGTGAAAGCGCCGGCGCAAGCGCCGCCCAGCTGCTCGCGCAGGAGTTGCGCGTGGGCGGCCTGGGGCGCGCTGGCAACAACCATCGCTCGGCGGCAACCCAGCTTGTCCAGCTCGCTGCCCAATTCCGAGATAGTCCCGCGGCCAAAGCGCACGCGCGACGGGAGGCTTTGGTAGGTGAAGTTCAGCATGGTTGCAGCTTTCAGGCCACCGAGCTCGCGTAGAGCGGGCTGTCGTCCGTCGGGATGTTGAACTGACCGTCGAACACAGCCTTGATCCAGGGCTGAATGGTGACAAAGGCACGCAGTCCCGCCTTGGTGAAGGGGTCGTTGTCTACGAAGGCACGAGCTTCCTCCATGCTGGCGACTGAGATCACATAGCTGCCGCCCTTGACAGCCTTGCCGTCGTCGGTAAATGTCGCGCCGGCAGCCAGCACTTGGGAGGAGCGCGCCTCCATGTATTTGCGGTGCTCAGACACCACGGCCTGGCGCCTGGCGGCGGTGCCAGGCAGATCTTGGAAAAAAATCGCTACGTACATTAGACAGTCTCCTTCTTCTTGCGTGTCTTGCTGAGGGTGGATGTTTCTGCGGGCACATTGCCCGCCGTCGTGGATTCGGGGATCGACTCGGCCAGCACCTTGAGCAGGGCGCGCAGCGCGCCCATTTCGACTTCTCCCATGCTCTGGGCCCATTCGGCCTCGATCGCCAAGCCGATCTCTATCGCGCGCGACTGCATCTGCATGCCGCGGGCGGACAGGCGCACTAGCTTGGCCCGCCGGTCCGTCGCGCTCTGCGCGGCTTCCAGGTAGCCGGCTCCCAGCAGCGAATCGACCAAGAAGCCCATGCTTTGCTTGGCCATGCCAGCGCGCCGGGCCAGATCAGACACGGAGGCGCCGGCCAGCGGCAGGTGCCTGAACACAGCGCCATGCGCTTCACGAACGTCGGGATAGCTGACGGCCAGCGCCGTGTAGACGCGCGCTGCCAGTGCTTCGAACGGCGTGCGTAGCAAAGTGCCAAGCGTGCCGGCCAAGGCGCCCATGGTGGCATCTGGTTTGGCGGGCTTCCAGGGCGAATAGGTTTCGGTGGACTTTTTCATAATTTTCCGTGAATCAATATGGACATATTATCTGCCTAAAAGAAGTGATGTCAAGTTCATTATTCGGGTTATTACTGACGAAATACCAATTCACAAAGACAAAAAGACTGTCTAATATAGCCAGACATTCTGTCTAAAACTATGATCAAACTGCACACATGGACAACGCCCAACGGGCGAAAGGTATCGATCGCGCTGGAAGAGCTGGGGCTGGAGTACGAAGTCGTGCCGGTGGACCTGTCAAAGGACGAGCAGCTTTCACCCGCATTCCTGCAGCTCAATCCCAACAACAAGATTCCCGTGATCGAGGACAGTCAGGGCCCCGGCGGGCGGCCGCTGGTGCTGTTCGAGTCGGGCGCGATCCTGATCTACTTGGCGGAGAAGACTGGCAAGCTGCTCCCTGCCAGTGCCCAGGATCGCTACCTGGCACTGCAGTGGCTTATGTTCCAGATGGGTGGGGTCGGTCCCATGTTCGGCCAGACCCATCACTTCCGCCGCTTTGCATCGGGTGAAGCTTATCCTCTCAAGCGCTTCTCGAATGAGACGCATCGCCTCTACCGAGTGCTAGAGGGGCAGCTGCGGACCCACCGCTACCTGGCGGGCAGCGAATACGGCATTGCCGACATCGCCATCTATCCCTGGGTGGACCGCTTCGAACTGCACGACATCTCATGGGACAGTCTGCCCAGCGTTAAGCGCTGGTTCGACGAGGTGGGCGCACGGCCTGCCGTGCAGCGCGGCATGAGCATTCCCCACACCAGGAGGCCCGCATGAAAGTTCTCGGCCGGTTGAGTTCGCACAATGTGCAGAAGGTGATGTGGTGCGCAGCGGAACTCGGCATTGCCGTGGAGCGCACCGACGTAGGCGGCAAGTTTGGAGGCAACAAGGAAGACGCTTATCTGCGGCTCAATCCCAACGGCGTAGTGCCGACCCTGCTGGATGATGGCGTGGTTGTCTGGGAATCCAACACCATCCTGAGATATCTGTGCAATACGCATCCCACGAGCCTGTATCCCGCCGGTGCCGCGCAGAGATCTGAGGTCGAGCGCTGGATGGACTGGCAGCTGACAACCCTGGTGGCCGGCATGGTCCCGCTGTTCCAGTCGATCGTGCGCACACCTAAGGAGCAGCACCAGTCAGAGCTGATTGCGCGCCACCGGACCACGTCTGCGACCGCGATGCGGATCATTGAATCGGCTCTCGCGCAAAGGCAGTACCTGGCAGGCGATGAATTCACGCTGGCAGACATCTGCATTGGGCCTTCGGTGTACCGCTGGTTCGAGCTGCCTATCGAACGTGAGGACCTTCCTGCGCTCGCTCGCTGGTACGAGGCCGCCAGGGCCAGGCCGGCTTTCCGCGAACAAGTCATGGTGGGCCTCTCGTGAACTTGCGCCCAACTCACGTTCAACACTTCTGATCCCATCACATGAAAACTAATCGAATCCACCTGCTGCTGATCACCGCGTTCCTAGCCTCGGCGCAACTCGCAGCCGCGCAAACCTATCCGGACAAGCCGGTGCGCATCATCGTGCCCTTCGCCACGGGAACCGCCGGCGACACGATCTCGCGCCTGCTGGCCGACAGCATGTCCGGAAGCCTCAAGCAGCCTTTCATCGTGGAAAACCGCCCTGGCGCGGGCGGCAACGTCGGCAGTCAAGCAGCCGCGCGCAGCCCGGCCGACGGCTACACGATCCTAATGGCCGCAACACCCAACTTCGCGATCAACCAGACGCTATACAGCAAGGCGGCCGTGGGCTTCGATGCCGATGCAGACTTCAGGCCGCTGGGTTTGGCTATGTCCGCGCCCAATCTGATCGTGGCCAACAATGCGGTGCCATTCAAAGATTTCGCAGGCATGCTGGCCTACGCGCGAAAGAATCCTGGCCACCTGTCCTTCGGCTCCTACGCAGCCGGCAGCACCGGGCACCTAGCTGGCGCGATGATCAACGCGCAGGCGGGCATCGACCTGCTGCACATCGCCGCCAAGGATCCGCTGACTATGGTTGCCGGCGAACATATCCAGCTGGCGCTGGTCACCCCGACCGCCACGCTACCGCTGGTGCGCGCGGGACGTCTCAAGGCCCTAGCCGTGACCTCGACCAGGCGCCTGTCCAGCGCGCAGGACATCCCCACTGTCAGCGAGTCCGGCTTGACCGGCTTCGAGGCGACTGCTTGGTACGGCTATGTGGTGCCCAAGCGCACGCCCGATGCCATCGCACGCGTGCTGGAGACAGAGCTTGAGCGCGCGATCAATTCGCCCAGGGCCAAAGAGTTCGCCAGAACTTCGGGCAACGAGATCACATGGATGAACGCCGCCACCTTCGGCGCCTACGTCAAGCAGGAGCGTGCGAAGTGGGGCGACGCTGTACGCCGCTCAGGCGCGCAGCCCGACTAGGCTCCCATGCACACCCTTTACTACAGCCCGGGCGCCTGCTCGCTTGCATCGCACATCGCGCTGGCGGAATCGGGGCTGGCATACCGATTAACGGAAATCAACACCAAAAACGGTGACAACCGAACGCCCGACTACCTGCGCATCAATCGCTGGGGCAAGGTGCCCGCACTCCTGCTGGCCACGGGTGAAGTGATTACCGAGGGGCCCGCGATTCTGACGCACATCGCCGACTCCGCGCGTGGACGCGCACTGCTGCCGGAGCCGGGTACGGTGGCGCGCGCCAGGGCCATGGAATGGCTGGCCTTTTTGTCCAGCACTGTGCATCCGGCCTTTCGCAACATGTTCCGTGCTGAGCGCGTTGCCGGCGATTCGCCACAGGCTATAGATAGTGTGCGGGAGCATGGCATCGCCGCGCTCGGCGCAGCGCTGGAGGAGGCCGACCACCGTATCGGTGCATCGGACTTTTTGATCGGCGATGACTTCACCGTCTGTGACGGTTACCTCACTGTGTTCTACCTGTGGAGCCTGCGTGTGCCGCTGAAAGAACGGTTGCCTGCCGTCCCCAAATACGCTGCGGTCGCCCAGCAGGTTCTGTTGCGTCCTGCGGTCCAGGGCGTGTTGGCACTGGAGCGCATCAAGCCGTGACGAAGGATGTCTATGACTTTGACCTGTTCGTCATCGGAGCGGGCTCTGGCGGTGTCCGGGCCGCGCGCATGGCGGCGCAGCGCGGCGTGCGCGTGTGCGTGGCTGAAGCCGCTGCGCTAGGCGGCACATGCGTTAATGTCGGCTGCATCCCGAAGAAGCTTTATAGCTACGCTGCGCACTACGCCGATGCGTTCGAGGAGGCGCGTGGCTTTGGCTGGGTTACCGGCGCGCCGGTGCTGGACTGGGAGCGCCTGAAGGCTCGGCGCGCAGCTGAAGTCCTGCGTCTCAACGGCGTCTACCAGGGCCTGTTGGAAGGCGCGGGCGTGACGATCGTGCAGGGCTGGGCATCGCTGCTGGACGAGCACGCGGTCCAGGTGCAGACGCAGGGCGGTCGCCGCACCTTCACTGCACATCACATTCTTCTCGCCACGGGCGGCACACCCAGCGTGCCCGATATTCCCGGCAGCGAATACGCCGTCAGCTCCGACGCTATGTTTGATCTCGCGCGGTTCCCAAAACGCTTGGTGGTGGTGGGTGGCGGCTATATCGCCTGCGAGTTCGCTTCGATTTTCAACGGCTTGGGTGCGCGGGTGACGCAGCTGTGCCGCGGACCGCAGTTGCTGCGCGGCTTCGACGATGAGATCAGGGAGTTCATCGCGCAAGAAATGAGCAAGGCCGGCATAAATGTCCGGCGGGACACCCAGCTTAGCTCGATTTCCAGCACGACCGACGGGCTGGAGCTCACGCTTGCCGATGGAGGTAGGCTGCGGGCCGACACCGTGCTGTTCGCTACAGGCCGCGTGCCTAACGTCACCGGCTTGGGCCTGGAGGCACTTGGGGTCGCCCGGGGTAGGGACGGCGCGATCCTAGTCGATGAGGGCTACCGCAGCAGCCTTCACTCGGTGTACGCCCTGGGCGACGTAACCGCGCGGGTGCAACTTACACCCGTGGCGCTGGGCGAAGCGATGGTGCTGGTGGACCGGCTCTTCGGACCGGCACAACGCTTCATGAGCTACGACTATATTCCCACCGCTGTGTTTACGCATCCGAATATCGGAACTGTGGGGTTTGGCGAGGCGCAGGCGCGCGAGAAATTTGGCAGGGTCACGGTGTACCGGGGGTCCGGTGAGAGAATGTTCGAAAACGTACGCTAAGGGATCAGAGCGATTGCAGGGTGTGGAGCAGTTGGTATGAGGCCCGTTTGATTGCGCCATCGTAGCGGCCGAACGCGAACGCTGTCGCTTTCGCCTGTCTTTGGATCATGTCGGGATGCCGTTCGAAGGCTCGATCTACTGCAGCAAGCACATCGTCAGCACCTGATGCGACCTCTCCCAGATGCCAACCAGCGTACCTTGGATCGTCCTGCCAGTTAGCGCCATGCGCATTCACGAAAGCGACGGGCCGCGGCTTAGCGAGGAATTCGTAAAGCTGGCTCGACATGTCGCCCAGATAGATGTCGGCGGCCCGCGCATAGCTCATGTCGAACAGCTTGGGAGAATCCAGATCGACCGCGATGTGCTCTGGCACGGCAAGTTCCAGCCACCGCGCTCGCGCGATCGGATCGAGGTTTTCGAACGCGCGGACATGAGGGGCGAAGACCAAGTTGTACCGCTCCTGTTGGCGGAAACGGGCGATGACATCGCGAGCGATCCCGATCGAGGACAGCGCAGGATCAAAATGAGGGTTGTAGAAGACGGTCGGGCGATCGTTGTCGAACAATCGCGGTCCGGTGGGCAAGGCCTGCAAATAGTCGATCTTTATATAGCCCACGGCCGAAAGCCGCTTACGGCTGAGGCCTTGCGCGACGGCACGCTCGATGTCTTTCTGTCCGGGAACGAAGATGGCATCGAAGGCTCTCTGCTTGGCTTCGGAGGATGGTGCACGGTCGCCAGCGCCGTGGCGGAAATGTACCAGCGGACGCTTCCATCCGAGCCATCGCAACGCCGCAGAGGTGCGCTCGGGAACGATGATGGCCTGGGTCTTGCGGGCCTGCCATCGGATCCGCGCCAGCAGGGGCCCCTTCGCCGCCGAGCGGCTGCCCGTTATGCGCGCTGCAATCCTGCCCGCCCAAGGCCAGGCGATCTGCGTCACGGTCATCGTGCTGGCTCTCATCGCCGCAGCCACTGCGCGCAAGGCGGCGGCGGTGCGGTCGTCGGCGCAGATGCAGCGGACCGTGATATCCGGATGGCTCAGGCTAAGTTCTGCGGCGACCGGCGCGAGATGCAGGACCTGATGCTCCCCTCCGATGAATACGAACGTGAGATTGTTCAAATTCGTCATGCCTTGATCGATGGGCGCGCTTTTCGAGCGAGAAGCTTCTGTCCGTCCGTCCTGATCTCTCCGTTCGGCGTAACATGCCGGTAGAGCGTCTGACGCGTGATGCCCAGCTCGGCGCACAGCTCGGCGACCTTGGTTTCGGGTTTGCCCATAGCCGCCTGGGCAAGCCGCAGTTTGGCGGGCGTCATCTTGAACGGGCGACCGCCATGTCGGCCGCGCGCACGTGCCGATTCCAGACCGGCGCGGGTGCGCTCGACGATCAACTCGCGCTCAAACTCGGCGAGGCCGGCAAAAATCGCAAAGATCAACCGACCGTTGGCGGTGGTGGTGTCGATCGACGCGCCTTCGCCGGCCAGCACCTTGAGGCCGATGCCACGCTTGGTCAGGTCGCCGACTGTGTTAACGAGGTGGCGCAGGTCGCGACCGAGGCGGTCGAGCTTCCATATGACCAGCGTGTCATCACGGCGGCTCTGTTGCAAAAATCGTGAAGCTTGAGCATGCTTGGCGGAGATTGGACGGACGGAACGATGACGGATTTCAAGTGGCGCCATTTCCAGGGTGATGTGATCCTGTGGGCGGTGCGCTGGTATTGTCGCTATCCGATCAGCTATCGCGACCTTGAGGAAATGCTGGCGGAACGCGGCATTTCGGTCGACCATACGACGATCTATCGCTGGGTCCAGTGCTACGCCCCGGAGATGGAGAAGCGGCTGCGCTGGTTCTGGCGGCGTGGCTTTGATCCGAGCTGGCGCCTGGATGAAACCTACGTCAAGGTGCGGGGCAAGTGGACCTACCTGTACCGGGCAGTCGACAAGCGGGGCGACACGATCGATTTCTACCTGTCGCCGACCCGCAGCGCCAAGGCAGCGAAGCGGTTCCTGGGCAAGGCCCTGCGAGGCCTGAAGCACTGGGAAAAGCCTGCCACGCTCAATACCGACAAAGCGCCGAGCTATGGTGCAGCGATCACCGAATTGAAGCGCGAAGGAAAGCTGGACCGGGAGACGGCCCACCGGCAGGTGAAGTATCTCAATAACGTGATCGAGGCCGATCACGGAAAGCTCAAGATACTGATCAAGCCGGTGCGCGGTTTCAAATCGATCCCCACGGCCTATGCCACGATCAAGGGATTCGAAGTCATGCGAGCCCTGCGCAAAGGACAGGCTCGCCCCTGGTGCCTGCAGCCCGGCATCAGGGGCGAGGTGCGCCTTGTGGAGAGAGCTTTTGGCATTGGGCCCTCGGCGCTGACGGAGGCCATGGGCATGCTCAACCACCATTTCGCAGCAGCCGCCTGATCGGCGCAGAGCGACAGCCTACCTCTGACTGCCGCCAATCTTTGCAACAGCAGCCCTACCTCTTCGACGAGCGAACGCCGCACATAGAGATGAAGAGTTTCCACCGGCGCATCGACGCTGATCTGAAACCCGTGCCCGGCTGGCCAGACGAACAGGCTACGGCGGGGAATGACCGCGCAAGCCGTCATGTTGTCGGCTTCGAGCTGGACCCGCACCGGATCGCTGAGATGCATGACGATCAGATGATCATTGGTCGCATTCACCTCCGCACTGAACGGCGCTTCATCCTGCTCGGAGAGAAAGAGGCTTGACCATTCCAGTTCGGCGCTCGAGCGGCGCACCCTGCAGCCCGGCAGTTCAAAGATGCCGTGGGTCTCGCAGAGCGTGAAAGGGCTCAACGGCGCGGGGGGCGGCGCGAGCATGCTCAGACCTTCGCCGCATGCAGCGGCAACGGAGGATGTCCCCTTTTGACTGGTTCGATTGCTCTCTCCATGGCCCTGCCTTTTCGTTTTCTCTCTTCTACCTCATTGCGGACCATCGCAACAAGCGCTGCAACATCATCCCGCGAGGTTCCTTCACTCCGCTAAAGATCAAGAACGAGCCGAAGTGATCGCGCGCGCGAGCAGCATGGCGTAAACTGGTCGTTCGCGGCATGCTCCTGGTCCGTCATGAAGAGGTCTCGGTGGTCCGGCTCGCCGCGCAGCACGCGTGTGACGCACGTCCCGCATATGCCTTGCTCGCACGACACCGGTATATCGATGCCGTTCGCGGCAAGGATCTCAAGCACCGTCTTGTCTGGCGGTATGTGAAAAGTCTGGCCGGAGCTGGCGAGCTCGACTTCAAAGCTTTGGTCCTCGGCGCTCGTGGTCGCCGCGGCCGCAAAATACTCCCGGTGAACGCAGCTACCGCTCCAGCCGAGCTGACTGGCAGCGCCCAAAACGAAATCGAGGAAACCCGACGGACCGCACGCATAAAGATGGGTATCGGCACTGGGCGATGCCAAGATGGCGTTCACATCGAGGCGTTGCTCCTCTGGCCCATCGTCGAAATGAAAATGCGCCTGTTTGGAGAAATGCGAGGACGAAATCCGGTCGAGGAAAGCCGTCCGCGATCTTGAGCGCCCACAATAATGGAGTTCAAACGGCGCATCGATTTGCGCCAGTCTTTCGGCCATTGCGAGGATCGGCGTGACGCCTATGCCGCCGGCGAACAAGATGCTTCGGCGCGCGTCGCGCGCAAGCGCGAACAAGTTGCGCGGCTGGCTGATGGTGAGGGTGTCGCCCTGCTGTACTCGATCATGCATGAAAGCCGACCCACCACGGGTGTTTGGATCGCGGAGTACCGCGATGAGATAGCGGTCCGTCTCACCGGGCACGTTGCACAGCGAATATTGCCGCACGAGTCCGTTGGCCATGTTCACGTCGACGTGCGAGCCGGCGCTGAAATGGGGCAGCGATGAGCCGTCGCAGTTCTTCAGCTCGAAGCTCGCGATATCATCCGCCTCAAGGGTCTTTTTTGTTACGCGTACTTCGAGAAGTGTTTGATCCATATAAGAAATCCATGCTCGTCCTGGATTCGAGCGCTGTTGAATGGTCTCGGCCCTGCCGGACGACGCGTTCAGGGCATGGACCGCGTCGCTTGCGGACGGCGCGGTGGTTGCCTTTAGGCGTTGCTCAGGAGATGGATGACATTCTCGCTCGGCGGATGGCCGGGCCACTGGATGATCGCATCCTTGACGGAGGGCCGCGCGAAGAGCCGATTGGCATAGGCCTCGACACGGGGCTTGCCTGCACCGTCTTTCCAGAAACCCGAATAGCCGAGCCAGAGGAAGCGGTAGAGACTGACGGCCCAGAACAGGTCGGCGAGCGTGAAGCGGTCGCCGAACAGCCAAGGTCCGGTGGACGCCCCGAGGTCGCGATCGAGATCGGTAACCAGCTGCTCCGCCTTCGAGATGGCGGTCCGCATTTGCGGCTCGTTGATGACGAACGAGGCGGCGGCTTCCTCCTTCACAATCTTGTGTTGGTAGGCTTCGAGGAGAAGCGGGTCGCCGTCCGCGAGCGGGATATTGCGGCGCACGGCGTCGATCTTGTGTGCGTGGATGCCGGGCATGACCGCCTGCATGCTTTCGGGCCGACGATCACCGTCCGGATCGGCGCCGTAGAGCAGGGCTACATGGGGCGTCGTGTCAGCGAGCTGGACCTGCTTGAGCACAGCCTCCCGTATGTCGGCGGGCAGAAGATCGGTACCGCCGGACAAGGCGTCGCAGAGGTAGAGGCAGATTGCCTTGGAATCGGCGAGGATCCGGCCGGTCTCATGGTCGACGAGGGTCGGTACGACGAGCGGGTCGAACCCTTCGGAATCAACAGACGACTGCCCAGTGAACGAGCTGACAGGACGGTGCTTGGCTGCGGCTTCCGATCGCAACCGCAGCCGGACATATTGCGGACAATAATTCTCATTCTGCGGGGGAAGGATCGTCAACTCGTTGGAGCCGAAGGTCACGCCCTTCTCCATTAGGGTGCCGCGCACCTTTTGCGAGCAGACTGAGAACACGAAGTGGAACAGTTCGAACCGCGGTTCGACCGTCGCTTCGCGGCGAAGGAGGCTCGGTGACTGTCGATCCGGGCTAATCAGAGTCGATTGCTCAGGCTTGATAACCTCTTCACGGACTTTCCTCGCCAGGGTTTCTGTATCAGCGCTCATATTTTTATGATCCTTTTGCCTGGAACTGAGACGTTCGGGGATTTTTGCGGGCTAAATCGTCATGTAGAATGAGTGTGTTCCGCCGGCGGCCGGATGGCTGGTGAACTTTCCCGGCGCTCCTGCCCCACGCAGCGCGCAAGGCCGGTAAGCAGCGGCAGTGCAACATAGGTCGCGGCGGGCACGACAAGCCCCACGACCAAGAAGGAGCGCAGCAAAACGGGAAGATGGGCAATGGTGTCGCCCAAGAGAATGTTGACGAGGGCCACTAGCGGCGCGAGCGTGGTGATCAGCAGCAACACTCTGAGATGGCGTGTGCGGAGCGAAGGTTGGGGCGCAGCGCTCACCCCTTCCTTATTCAGACTTTGATGCGCTGCGTCTTGTCTCTCGACGTTCGCCCCTTGCCAGGGGTATCGCCGATCGAACCCGCCCATCCGCCATTCAAGAATGTCGATGCTTTGACGTGCCCCGGACACGGTCATGGGGTCTTCGGCGATGAAGGCCCGGGCTGCGTTCCAATCGTCGACATCAACGAGATATGTCGATCCGACCAAATCGCCGCCTTCGGCGAAGGTGGTCCCCACTGCCAAAATGCTTGCGGTGTGCGACGCAAGATAGGCGCGGTGTGCCGGTATGGCTGCTGTGCGCTCTGCCAGCTTTTCAGGCGAGATGGTGGTTATGACGGAGAACAGCATGGGACGTTCAATCCGTCAGACTTGGCGTGCTTTGCGGCACGAGCGGCTGATGTCGCGGCCCGCGCGTAGGGACCGGCGGGTTCAGCTCGAAGCGTGCGATCAGGGTGTCTCGCAACAACGCGATCTCGTCCGCCCCAATTCCATGGTCCTTGATCGGTTGAATATACTCGCCGACATCAGCACCAGAGAGTCTAAAGCGCTCAGCTGTCTCCCGCACATGCTCTGCCTTGACCCAATCGTCGTTCAGACCACCTGTGAATATCGCCTTGAGACCGGTAAACCGAGGCTCAACTGGCGCGGTTGGGAGCTCAAAACCCGGGAGGCTTCCGGTCAGCGAGCCCAGGAACCCCATTTTCGCAGCGCCGCACCACATGAAGTGACTGGCGAGGCAGGCACCCTGGCTGAAGCCGACTATGCCCTGACGGTCTAGCGCGACCCAGGCTGCTTCCAGCCGCGAGGAGATCTCAGCCAAGGCGGTGCAGGCGTCAGCCACAGACCTGTCGCCGTCTGGATCGAACCCGTCATATTTGGGCGAGTACCACGCCCCGGCGGGCGCTTGCAGGGCAAGCCAGGCGACAGAGGGCAGATCGAGCTGTCTCGCAAGTTCCAGCATCGCTTGCGCACGCTGGCCACGGCCGTGCAGAAGAATGATCGCAGCATTTGCCTGTTCGACAGGCGGGCCGGTCACGATTGTCCCATAGGGTCCTTCAGGGGAAAACGTCATCGCGGCGCTCCAGCAATATGGCGGCATAGCCGGTCCGCAAAGGCGACAGGATGCTGCATCGCGACCTGGTGCGCGGCACCCGTCACAACTTCGAATGCGGCACCTGGAATGAGAGCGGCGGTCGCGCGGACCGCCTCCGGTGGCACGGCGGCATCGTTCGCACCGGCTATGACGAGCGTTGGCGTTTCGACCTGCGGAAGAAGGCTTCTCGCGTCATGGCCCTTGATCGCTGCGACAGCGCCGGTGAATCCGGCAACTGTCGTGGCCAAGATCATCGACTCAGCAAGATCCAGCAGACCTTGGTCGACCGCTCCGGAAAACCATGCCGGATACACGATCGGCACCTGCGTAATGAGCCCGCCGCTGCGCACTGCGGCCACCCGCTTGTCCCAGATCGGCCAAGCTGGCTCTGGAACGAGAGAACCTGCTGCCACGAGTGTCAGCGAGATAAGCCGGTGTCCCGCCGTGGCGCCAAGATATTGCGCGACCATCGACCCGACCGACGTGCCAACAAGATGAACTCTTGCAAACGCGAGGTTATCCATTACATTAAGCACGTCGGCCGCCAGTTCGGCTAGACTGTAGTCGCCGGCACTCGGCGAACTCGTTCCATGACCCCGCAGGTCCATCGTGATCGCATATACCCCTGAAGGTAAACGACCGGCCACGTCATTCCAGGACCGCCAGTCGGCCAGCAGGGAAGAAAGGAGCAGGATCGGCTCACCGCTCGGCAAGCCAGTGGTATGAACACCGATCCGCGCACCATTTCGGCTATTGACTGCCCGATGTCGCCACATTCTCTTCACCCAGCCTGCGGAGTCATCCTTGCGATCAAATGACGATCGGATCGTTCATCGTCCGGAGGAGCTCGTCCTTTACACCTTCGAGCTGCGGCGCGACCTTGACCTCGCTGCCGAGCTTCTCGGGGCTCTCGTCATGGGTGAAACCAAGCGTGACCGAGGCTTCGAACAACACGCCGCCCGGCGTACGAACGTAGATCGATTCGAAGTAGCCGCGGTGCTTGCGATCTGAGAAATCGGTGTAGCCGAGGCCTTCCACGTCAAATTTGAGCGCGGCCTGCACGTCGAGGTCGGCGACTTCAAACGCGGCTGATGAACTTGGCCTTCGCCAAGCGCCCAGGTGCCGGGCCTTTCGTCCTCATCGATATAGACGTCTAGCACCTTGGCCGCACCGCCATTGCCGAAAGCGTAGCGCTGGTAATTGCCGTCGCGTCCCTGGGGCTTCAGGTTCCAGGCATTGCGCATGAAGGAGTCCATCTCCTCATTGCGATTTAGGGTGGCCGTCCAGCTGTGAAAGCCCCGCAGCGCGACCTCCTTGGGCACATAGGGAGAGTCCCAGGGCTCGAACTGGCCGTCCGTGTCCTGCTCGATGATTTCGAAGCCGACACCGCAGTCGGGGTGCTCGAACGACAGATATTTCTGCCCGAACCGCTCACGCACTTCCGAGACGGTCACAGCGCGCTTTATGAGATGCTCCTGCCACCAGGAAAGCGTACCGACGGGTGCGTTATAGGAAACCGCCGATATCTGCCCTGCACCACGCTTTCCGGTGTAGCCAGCCTGGCGAACGGGGAAAGTGGTGTACAGCGTGCCCGGTTCGCCAAGCTCATTGCCGAAATACAGATGATAGACCGGCCGTGCGCCGTCGTAGAACATCGTCTTCTTGACGAGCCGCTGTCCCAGCGTCTTGACGAGAAGATCCACGTCGCCTTGCGCGGATCCGGTCGCGACGGTGATGTGATGAAGTCCTTCGACGCGTTCGGGCAGTTGCATCATGATCGCTCTCCACTATTTTCTGCGATTGCGGATCGTCTCTTCAAACCTGCACAACGATCGCTGCTGCAGCCTGTTTGAGGGATCAGGGAGTATTTGACAATTGGCGGACCTTCATAGATACAATTCAGATTGTGAATATAGATGACCTGGATTTTCGGCACTTGGTGCTTTTGGATGCGCTGTTAAAGCGGCACAGCGTCAGCGCCGCTGCACGAGAACTCGACCTACCGCAGCCCACCGCCAGCCATGGGCTGGCGCGCCTGCGCAAAGCATTGGGCGACCCGCTTCTCGTCCGGGCGCGCGACGGCATGGAGCCGACACCACGTGCCGAGGCGATCGCCGGGGTTGTTCAGCAACTGCTGGAACTGCGTCGCGACCTGGCTGAAGGCGGGCAGACATTCTCACCTGACCGTCTCAAGCGCGAATTCATCATTGCCGGATCGGACATCGCCCATCTTGTCGTTTTGACGGCGTTGCATTCGGCGGCGCGGTTCGAGGCACCACACACCAGCTACCGCGCACTCACGCTGAGCGGCGATGAAATGGTGAGCGCGCTCGAGACCGGGCATGTCGATATCGCCGTCGGCGCCTATCCGAGCCTTGTTGCCGGCATCAAGACGCAACGGCTCTACCAGGAGGAATATCTGTGCTTCGGAAAGGAAGGTCATCCGTTCATCAAGTCCGGTGAGACCGATGACTTCATGGCCGCAGATCATATCGTGGTCAGCACCAAGGGTATGGCCCATGCCCATCGTGCCGTCGAACGCGCTCTCCTCGACAAGATCCATCCCGATCGGATCAGGATCGTCGCGAGCAGCTTTCTCGTGGCGTTGGCAGCTTGCTTCGAGTCGGACCTTATTCTTACCGCTCCGGCTCGCGTGATTGGTCGGCTCGCCGAGGTCTACGGACTCCGGGCCGTGCGGCCGCCAATTCTTATGGAAGCATTTGAGGTCAGGCAATATTGGCATGCGAGGAACCAAGACGACCCGCCTCACCGCTGGTTGCGACAGCTCCTGCACAAGGTGCTGTCCGCGCGGATGTGAGAAAGCTGCCATCGACCTAGCAAAGAAAGCCCGGCCTAGGTTAAACCCGGGCCGGACAGATAGGAGCATCCGGAGTGGGATCAGTCCGGGTCGATCAGAATTTAAACCTCAAAGTCGCATAATATTCAGACGGCCTGTTCGGCACCGCGCTCAGCAGGCCAGTTCCATTGAGCTGATTGACGCCATTTGCGATGTAGCGTTTGTTGAAAACATTGTTCCCGCCAATTGCGAGAGACCAGTCGTCGCCGGGCGCGCTGTACGTGAGCGAGGCATTGACGAGGCTGACATTCCCACTGAACAACTCGGGCGTGTTTTCCGCATCCGCCGCCATGGTGGACTTGTAGGAATAATCCGCCCGCAGTGTGACCCGACCTTCATTGGCCAGGAAAACGTTGAACTCGGGAGATAGCGTCGCGGTCCACTTCGGGACACGCGGCAGCCGGCTCGCCAGCGTGATCGTGCCCGACGGATCGTTGATCCTCCGATAGTAAGCGTCAATGTATCCCGCCGACGCGCTCACGCGGAAGACGCGGCTCGGCGCGAAGATCGTCTCGACCTCGAAACCCTTGATTCTGGCGTTGCCGGCGTTCTCGAAGGAGGCACCGATGCCGCGCTGGATCTGGATCTGGATGCCCTTGTAGTCCGTGTAGAATGCCGCAGCATTGACTTGCAGCATTCGATCGAAAAGCTGCGACTTGAAGCCGATCTCGAACGTGTCGGCTTTCTCCGGATTGAAGCTCGGCGCCTGCTTGTCCGCAGGCTTGGTCGGATCCGGCGGGACCGGAGCGGAGACGCGGGTCGTCCAGCCGCCCGACTTGAACCCCTTCGAGAATGATCCGTACAGCATTATCCGCTCGGTCGGATGGAGTTCGATGCCGACGCGCGGCGAAACATTGCTGAACGAGAGCTTCTGCTCCCCTGTCGGGTAGAATTGCGACAGGTCTGTCGGATCCGGGAACAGAAATGCCGGAGTACCGAGTTTGGTGAGAAGCATATTGAGGTCCCGCTGGCTCTGTTGCAAAAATCGTGAAGCTTGAGCATGCTTGGCGGAGATTGGACGGACGGAACGATGACGGATTTCAAGTGGCGCCATTTCCAGGGTGATGTGATCCTGTGGGCGGTGCGCTGGTATTGTCGCTATCCGATCAGCTATCGCGACCTTGAGGAAATGCTGGCGGAACGCGGCATTTCGGTCGACCATACGACGATCTATCGCTGGGTCCAGTGCTACGCCCCGGAGATGGAGAAGCGGCTGCGCTGGTTCTGGCGGCGTGGCTTTGATCCGAGCTGGCGCCTGGATGAAACCTACGTCAAGGTGCGGGGCAAGTGGACCTACCTGTACCGGGCAGTCGACAAGCGGGGCGACACGATCGATTTCTACCTGTCGCCGACCCGCAGCGCCAAGGCAGCGAAGCGGTTCCTGGGCAAGGCCCTGCGAGGCCTGAAGCACTGGGAAAAGCCTGCCACGCTCAATACCGACAAAGCGCCGAGCTATGGTGCAGCGATCACCGAATTGAAGCGCGAAGGAAAGCTGGACCGGGAGACGGCCCACCGGCAGGTGAAGTATCTCAATAACGTGATCGAGGCCGATCACGGAAAGCTCAAGATACTGATCAAGCCGGTGCGCGGTTTCAAATCGATCCCCACGGCCTATGCCACGATCAAGGGATTCGAAGTCATGCGAGCCCTGCGCAAAGGACAGGCTCGCCCCTGGTGCCTGCAGCCCGGCATCAGGGGCGAGGTGCGCCTTGTGGAGAGAGCTTTTGGCATTGGGCCCTCGGCGCTGACGGAGGCCATGGGCATGCTCAACCACCATTTCGCAGCAGCCGCCTGATCGGCGCAGAGCGACAGCCTACCTCTGACTGCCGCCAATCTTTGCAACAGAGCCACTGAGCTTCTAGGAAGACGCAGCGCAACCGTGATGACAGGGCAGTTCGAAAATCACTGCGGAAAAAATAGAGCGGTTATGGATTACTGCGTGATTGATAACCGCTCACTCCAACGGTTAACGTGCGAAGCGAGCGCCGAGCCGTCGGCGCCAAACCGGACGCGCGTGGTGGCGGAAACAATCCGATCCGGTTCGGTGCGATCTAAGCTTCTTGGGGCGACACGATTCGCACGGCGGAAAAAGTGGATTTCAGGTTGAACAGTATCCGTCATCCCAGACCCACGTGGCGGAACCGTGTCGGTCAAGCGTCTAAAGAGGGGGCGGTGCGCCCTGCGAATTTTGGGGAAGTTCCAAGGCATGAGGGAATCGAGGTCCTTGTTGCTATGACCGGCGGCAAGCTTTTGCAGGGTGGTGGTGAGCCAGGCGAGTGGATCGACGTCCGAGAGCTTGCACGTTTCGAGAAGACTCGCGATCACCGACCAATTGTCGGCTCCGGCATCGCTGCCAGCGAATAACGAATTGCGGCGCGACAAGGCAATCGGGCGGATGCTTCTTTCGACCGTGTTGGTATCCAACTCGACGCGGCCGTCGAGCAGGCAATAGGTGAGCCGGGGCCAGTGGTTGAGCGTGTAGTTGATCGCCTCGGCCATCTTGCCCTTGGCGCTGAACCGGGCGAGGTTCTTCGAGAGATCGTCGCGCAGGTCGTCGAACAGCGGCTTCAGAATCAGCTGCCGGCCTTATTGTGTTGAAAAAGTCGGCTGCGGGAAGATTTGGACGGCGCTTCGCGACGGATGTGGGGTATCCGTCATCCCAGACCCACGTGGCGGAACCGTGTCGGTCAAGCGTCTTAGGAGGGGGCGTTGCGCCCGGCGATCTTGGGGAAGTGCCAGGGCATGAGGGAATCGAGGTCCTTGTTGCTATGACCGGCGGCAAGCTTTTGCAGGGTGGTGGTGAGCCAGGCGAGTGGATCGACGTCCGAGAGCTTGCACGTTTCGAGAAGACTCGCGATCACCGACCAATTGTCGGCTCCGGCATCGCTGCCGGCGAACAACGAGTTGCGGCGCGACAGGGCAATCGGGCGGATGCTTCTTTCGACCGTGTTGGTATCGAGCTCGACGCGGCCGTCGAGCAGGCAATAGGTGAGCTGCTGCCAGTGGTTGAGCGTGTAGTTGATCGCCTCGGCCATCTTGCCCTTGGTGCTGAACCGGCCGAGGTTCTTCGAGAGATAGTCGCGCAGGTCGTCGAACAGCGGCTTCAGCATCAGCTGCCGGCCTTCGAACCGCCGTTCGGGCGACTTGCCCCTGAGCGTTGCCTCGATCTTGTAGATCGCCGAGAAGCGGCGCAGTACTTCGGCCGCAACGGGCTCCTTCTCGCGAAAATCGTAGAATTTGCGCCGCGCGTGAAGCAGGCAGAATGCGAGGGTGGCACCGTTGCGACGCTTGATCTCGTTGTAGCCGGCATAGCCGTCCACCTGCAGCACCCCGGCGAAGTCGCCGAGATGGTCGATCGGATGCTCGCCGCCGCGGCCGGTGGCGTACATGTAGACGACGGCGGGTGGCGCAGTGCCGCCCCAAGGCCGATCATCGCGGGCATAGGCCCACAGCTGGCCGGTCTTGGTCTTGCCGGTCCCGGGAGCCAGCACGGGCATGCGCGTCTCGTCGGCGAACAGCTTCACCGAACTCCTGAGTTCGGCGAGCAGATGCGCGCGCAGTGGAGTCAGCCACCATCCGACGCGCCCGACCCAGTCGGCGAGCGTTGCCCGGTCGAGATCGATCCCCTGGCGGGCGTAGATCTGGGCTTGCCGGTAAAGCGGAAGGTGATCGGCGTAGCGCGCGACGATGACCTGGGCGACGAGCGCGTCGGTGGGCAGGCCCTGATCGACGATGAAGCTTGGCGCCGGCGCCTGGGTGACGCCGCCCTCGTCGCAGCCGCGGCAGCCATAGCGCGGACGGCGGGTGACCAACACGCGGAAGATGGTGGGCACGACGTCGAGGCGCTCGGTGACGTCCTCGCCGATGACATGAAGATCGCCGCCGCAGCAGGCACACTGCTTGTCTTCGATGTCGACGACCTGCTCGATACGCTCGAGATGGGCGGGCAGCGCTCCACGGTTGTTGCGGCGGCGGCGCTTTGTCTCGCTGGTCGCGTCAGCCTGGTCGATCAGCGCCTCGAGCCCGGCCTCGGCGCGCGACAAGGCAGCTTCGAGCTCTTCGAGCACGAGCTGGTACTGGTCGGGATCGAGCCGCTCGGCGCTCTGGCCGAAACGGTGGCGCTTTAACTGGTCGAGAATGTCGTTGAGGCGTATCCGTCATCCCAGACCCACGTGGCGGAACCGTGTCGGTCAAGCGTCTTAGGAGGGGGCGTTGCGCCCGGCGATCTTGGGGAAGTGCCAGGGCATGAGGGAATCGAGGTCCTTGTTGCTATGACCGGCGGCAAGCTTTTGCAGGGTGGTGGTGAGCCAGGCGAGTGGATCGACGTCCGAGAGCTTGCACGTTTCGAGAAGACTCGCGATCACCGACCAATTGTCGGCTCCGGCATCGCTGCCGGCGAACAACGAGTTGCGGCGCGACAGGGCAATCGGGCGGATGCTTCTTTCGACCGTGTTGGTATCGAGCTCGACGCGGCCGTCGAGCAGGCAATAGGTGAGCTGCTGCCAGTGGTTGAGCGTGTAGTTGATCGCCTCGGCCATCTTGCCCTTGGTGCTGAACCGGCCGAGGTTCTTCGAGAGATAGTCGCGCAGGTCGTCGAACAGCGGCTTCAGCATCAGCTGCCGGCCTTCGAACCGCCGTTCGGGCGACTTGCCCCTGAGCGTTGCCTCGATCTTGTAGATCGTATCCGTCATCCCAGACCCACGTGGCGGAAGTGGCCATGAGCTCTGAGTGTGCCGCGCATATCGCATCATTTGATTCGGCGGGGTGTCTGTGGAGCAGGAGATCGACGGCAGTGGCGGGCTGGAGAACGGGCGCCGGCGGCGCTGGACGCTGGAAGAGAAGCGCGCAGTGGTCGAGCTGTCGCTCGATCCGACGTGCAGCATGGCGGAGGTGGCGTCGTGCTTCGACGTCCTTCCGGCCCAGATATATGGCTGGCGCCGCGAGCTGCGCGAGACAGCGGAAGCCAAGGCGCGCGAAGACGGGCCGATGTTCCTGCCGGCGGTGATCGAGCCGGCGTCGGTGCCGGCGATGCTGCTCGAGCCGGAGGCAGCCGGCGTCCGGCTGATGCCCGATACTCTGGTCCAGGTCGCGATGGAGGTCCACGGCGTGCCGGTGATGATCGCCCATGGCGCGAGCGCGACGCTGGTTGCCGCGGTGATCGCAGCGCTGCAGAGGGCGCTATGATCGGGCCGGGCAGCGACGCCAAGGTACTGATCTACACCAAGCCGATCGACTTTCGCTGCGGCATCGACACGCTGGTGGCCAAGATACAACATGAGCTGGACCAGGACCCGTGGCGCGGGGTCGCCTATATTTTTCGTTCCAAGCGGAAGGACAGGCTGAAGATTCTGTGGTTCGACGGCACCGGCATCTGGCTGATGACCAAGCGCGCCGAGGCCGCCGAAGGGTTCGCCTGGCCGCCGGCGGTCGATGGCAGTTTTTCGATCACGGCGGCGCAGATGGCAGCACTCACCTCGGGCATGGACTGGCGTCGGCACCGCGCGCCAAGGCGCGTAAATCCGCCTAAAATCGAGAGTTTCGCTGATGCGTGAGATAGTCGCGACAGGCCGAGTCAACTGCGCTGGACGCGTTGACCTGCCCCCACCGAGTGGACCGGCTGGTTTGTTAGTGGATTAAACTCGCCGCCGCCATATCTGGGCGGAGGTGGAGCGAAGCGGAACCGGAGGCCGGATATGGCGGTGATGCCGTTTCCGGGGCCGGTGGTCGGTAGCCCAGACTGCTGTGCGGGCGGATGGTGTTGTAATGCCGCCGCCAGGCTTCGATCAGCACCTTGGCCTCGGCGAGGCTGTAGAAGATCTCGCCATTGAGCAGTTCGTCGCGCAGCGACCCGTTGAAGCTCTCATTATACCCATTCTCCCATGGTGATCCCGGCGCGATGTATAGCGTCTTCACGCCGATCTGGCCGAGCCATTGCTGGACGGCATTGGCGATAAACTCGGCGCCATTGTCCGACCGTATATGTGCAGGCGGGCCGCGAGTGACGAACAGCTCCGCCAGCGCGGCAAGGACGTCCTCATGCCGCAGCTGACGTGCCACGATGAGCGCCAGGCATTCCCTGCTAGCCTCATCGATGATGGTCAGGATGCGGAACTTGCGGCCATCATGCGTGCGCCCCTCGACGAAGTCGTAAGCCCATACATGCCCTGGATACTCAGGCCGCAGGCGGATGCACGATCCGTCGTTGAGCCATAGACGCCCGCGCTTTGGCTGGCGTTGCGGGACCTTGAGCCCCTCGCGCCGCCATATCCGCTCAACGCGTTTGTGGTTCACCGTCCATCCCGCATGACAGAGCAATGCCGTCACCCGACGATAGCCGTAGCGACCATATTGCTTCGCCAACGCGATGATATCCTCCGTCAGCGCCGGTTCGTCATCCGCCCCGCGCGGCACTTTGCGCTGCGTCGATCGATGCTGACCCAACACCCGGCAGATCCGTCGCTCGGACACCGGAAGCTCTCGTCGCACATGTTCGATGCAGCGCCGTCGCCGCGCGGGGCTCAGAAGTTTCCCCGCGCCGCCTCCTGCAAAATCAGCTTGTCGAGCGTCAGATCAGAGATCGCCCGCCTGAGCCGCAGATTCTCCTTCTCCAGATCCTTCATGCGCCGCGCCTGGTCGGTCTTCAGGCCGCCATATTCCTTGCGCCAGCGATAATAGGTCTGTTCGCTGACCGCGATCCGCCGGCACGCTTCAGCGGTCGAGGCGCCCTGCGCCAGCACAATCTCAACTTCACGCAGCTTGCCGATAATCTCTTCCGGCTTGTGCTTCTTGCTCGGCATTCGTCGTCCCTTTCGTGGTCCAGACTATCATAGTCTCTGGGCCACTCAGCGGGGGGCAGATCATCGCGTTGGCGGATCGCAAGCCTTCTATCACACCCGCGACGACTACATTCAGATGCCGCCCTTCAAGGTGTTTCATTCCGCCGATGATTATTATGCCACGCTCGCTCATGAGGCAGTGCATCTTGCAGGCCATGAAAGCCGTCTGAACCGCAAGACGCTGATTTCAACAAGCCGCGCGGACTATGCGAGGGACGAGTTAGTGGCGGAGCTGGGAGCCTGTTTCATCGGCGCCATCGTCGGTTTCAAGGTCGAGGAACGGGAAGACCATGCAGCTTACCTTGAACACTGGTTGACCGCGCTCCGCAACGATAAGCGAGCCATTTTCGAGGCCGCGCGCGAAGCGCAGAATGCCGCCGATTACCTCTTGGCGATGATGCTGGATCAAGGGGGCTGAAACGGTCCCCCGCGCCAAAAAAACGGGCGGACGCCGCGTTATCGCGGCGTCCCAATTTTGAACTAGGATTTTTGCGGTCTGCCCAAGTGGTTTATATACATATCCCGATATGGTAACTATATTGCAGCCTAGGTCGTTATCAGGTGCAAAATGGAAAATATCATCAACACCTATCAGAATCGCATAAAGGCGATGGGCTTCAAGCCTCGGCGCAAGGAAGACGTTCCTGTCGTCATGGACGTCTATTGCGAAGCACTCGCAAATGCCAAAATTGAAGGGCTGGAATTGCTTGCCGATGACCATGCCTTTTGTTTGTTATTGGTAGAAACTGAAATCCCCGTCGATGTGGCGATCAATCTAGCGCAGGAATACAACCGCGATGTTCTGTCGCGGCAGAAGATTGCTGCATGACAGGTGGGTGATCCATATACCTGGCGAGACAGCACCGTTCTTAGGAACAAGCTGGGTTTACGCGACGATAAGACTCTTTCGGAACGAGAAGCCTTCTTCTCGGTCGTCCGGCATGGTGAGCTGACGTTACAGCGCGCCGCGCCGGCGATGACGGCGCGCGAGTATGGCGCCATCCACAAGCATATGTTCCAAGACGTCTATGAGTGGGCGGGCCGATTCCGCACCGTGGACATTAGCAAGCCGGGCAGCACCTTTGCGCGGGCGCACTTCATCGCGCGCAGCATGGACCATGAGTTCCGCCAGCTGCCGGATCTTCAAACTCTCAAATCCATGGACCGTGATCGCTTCGCCGACACGATGGCGCGCCATATCTCCGAGCTGAACGCCATTCACCCGTTCCGCGAAGGGAACGGCCGCACAATGCGCCTGCATTTGCAGCTTCACTCCCTCGCGGCAGAGAAGTTCGTTTCGATTCAGGCAATGGGGCCGATGGATTGGATGGAGGCGAGCCGAGACAGCTTCCATACCGGCAATCATGCCTCGCTCGCCAAGGTCATTCGGGACGCGATGCCGCAGGAGCAATCGCGCCGGGAACCGGCGCGAGGCCCCGCGGGCATCGCCATGCCGCCCGCCATGGATTCTCTTATGCCAGCGGGCGAGCGCCGCGCCATGAGCATCGAGCAGGCCAAGGAGCAGATCAATCGCTACTTGCCGACCGCGCAGGCCGTGGCCGCGCGGCAGTATGAGCAGCTGAACCGCCTCGCAGCGACTTCCGGCGACATGCGCCAGCTCGCCGAGCGTTCCGCGCAAGAGCTGGCATTCTTTCGCGATCCGAAAGGACCGCTCCACCATGTGCAAATTATCGAGCAGCGCCGCTATCACCAGATCGAGGTCAATTGGGCCGAGGGGATGGACCCCCTTCAACGGGTTCGCGCGATCAGTGCCGGCGCTGCATCCTTCCTGGACAAGATGAGCCCGCGCGACGTTCAAGCCGCCGATCGCGCGCTCCGGATGCAGGTCATGCCTCCCGGCGTCAGCCAAGTGGACTTGCGCCTTGCCGAGCAGTTCCAGAAAAATTCGCCCGAGCAGAACCGCGACGACGCGCGGCTTGCCCCCTTTCAGATCGCCATCGACAAGCGGGTTGCCGACGCCGTTGGAAAGGGCGCGTCCAAGGAGCAGCTGGCGGCGATCACCGAGAGCGCGAAATCCAATGTCGTCTCCGCGTTGCGCGAAGGTAAAATCCCTACGCAGAAGGCCGACAAGCCGAAGGATCGCGAGCGCTAGTCAATCGAGCGGCCGAGGGCCGCGCGCTGATAGTTTGTCAGCTGCCACATAGGATCGAGCGGCCCAGGGCCGCGCCCCGTCAGTGGTGGCAGCTGCCACCGGGGAACACCAAGGGCACCCGCCCTTTCGTTCCCGAAGCATAATCGACAGGACCGGGTTGCGCGCCAAGTTCGGCCAGATCGGCACGCTCACGCGCGCCGGGCCTCCCTAGCCGCGCCGCCCGCACCACTCCCATCGATTTTGCTCCCCCCTCCCCATCCCGCGCTTCGCCAGCGGGTCAGAGCCGCAGGCCGCAGGCAGCGGCTTCGCCTGAAGGAGTGAGGAAGAATGGAGATTACCCCCGAGCAGATCGCGACCATCGCGGCGCTTAACGACCTTGCGCGGCGGACCATGGGCGTCACTTGCCGCACCGTGGTTACGCAGGGAATCGGGGCGCTCGATGCCAGCGCGCAGACCGACATTTTCAAGCTGATCGAGAGCTTCGAGGATTTCACCCCGGACAATGACCCGAGGGGCGAGCATGACGCCGGTTTCCTTTATCGCGACGTGACCGGCCAATGGCATACCCGCTGGACCGACGACGACACGCGGCCCGCCCTCTCCGTCATGTGGAAGATCGACTATTACGACCGCGAGCTAGAGTTTGGCAGCGCCGAACCTTGGAATCCCGACGCCACGACGCGCGTGCTCACGATCCTTCTCGCCAACGAATATTGAAGGAGGCAGTCATGAGCAAAGCCCGTCCGGAGATCGAATTGAACTGGCGTGATGAGAATTACGGTTCCGTCTATGCCGTCGCCGCCTTCCGCAACTATGCGGGCACCTTCGATTGGAGCGAACGCACCCACCAGCGGTTTCGCGGATGCCTGAAACGCGCAGGCTTCGCCTTCCATCAGGGCCGGTGCAGCTACATCGCAAGCAGCGGCTCCCGCGAGGAAAGGAAGCGCGCTCTTTGTGACGAGCTGGACCGCGCAGGTTTCCAGATCGTTCGCGGCGACGTGAGGGGGGCAGCATGAACCGCGAGCGCCGCAAGCAGATCGCCGCAGCGCGCGCCCTGATCGATCAGGGCAAAGCCCTCTTTGATGAGGCGCGCGAAATGCTCGAAACCGTCAAGGACGACGAGCAGTCCGCCCGCGACAATCTTCCCCCGAGCCTTGCTGACGGCGAAGGCGCGGAGAAGATGGACGCCGCAATATCCGAACTCGAGAACGCGATTTCAGCCCTTGAGGACTTCGACGCCGACGAGATCGGCAACACCCTCGACACCGCCAGCGAATAGGAAGGATCGACCATGGAGCCCATGCGCCACCTTGATAGAGACACCCGCCGCGCGCGCCTCCTAGCCGCGCGGACGCGGCCCGTTGGCGGTATCAACCGCCGGGGCATCTTCACCGGCCATTGGGATGGCGGCGACGTTGTGCGCCAGTTCCGCGGCGGCACCGGATCATGGATCGGCCTTGCGCCCTACAAGGCCAAGGCGGACCCGGAGCCGCAGCCATGAAAGTCAGCAACACGGCGAGCGCGGTTCGCGCTACCCTGTCCCCAACTGAGATCAGCGAGTTGCAATTCGTGATCGAGGCGGCCGAGCGCGCGGGGCATTACATGCCCGCGCGCGTCCCCAACATGATTGCGGCGCTGGCGAGCAGCGCCGACGATGTTCGGATGAAACAGGCCGCGAAGCGCGCGGAGAAAGATCGCGTGAAGCGGATCGAACAGGATCGACGCGCGCGCGATCGTCAATTCATGCTGGGCGAACGATACAGCGTCATGGCGGGCCGCGCCGACTTTGCTGACGCGGCATCCGATCCGGACATTCGCCAATGGGTTGACCTGACATTCCACGAGATCATGGGAAGGCCGCTACCCGATCAATGCGAAATTCGCCGCGATGTTTGGCTTGTCCGCGTCGTCCAACTCAACGGCGGTTCGTTTGACGCTGTTGTGGGGAGCGATTGCACCGAAACCTCCGATCCCGCCGAAATCAACTCCCTTGCCGAGCAGCTGATCGCGCGCTTCGAGGGTGCAATCATGGAATGATGGCGTGGGTTGGCGGTGGCAGCTGCCACCGGCATCACGAAATTGTGAAGCCCGTCGCCACACACGCGCGGCGATTTTGTGTATCATAGCTTTGGGCGGTGGCATCGGAGGTTCGCAGTCTCCGGCGCAAATCCTACCGCTCAAAGGAGGTGCATTTGATTGACTACATATGAAGCCATGCAATTGACGATCGCAGCCGTTGCGCTCGTGATCGCGATTGTAAAGCTGGGGCAGCGTAAAGACTGACCCAGCGGGCGGGGGCCTTCGCAGGGTCTCCGCCCATCTATCTAACGCTTGGCGGGGCGGAAAGTTTGAGCCCGCCACGTTCGCAGCATGGCGGGCTCAGGTAGGTGCATTGACTGACCGTCAATGAAGCCATCCCCTATATAGCGCAAAATCCTTGCCGTTCCAATAAGCGGTCTATCGCGAGAATGTTCCGCTCTTGTTCTCTTTGGCGCATAAGCGCGGCATGGCCGCGAACTACAACCGCCCCAAGCCCGTTGATCCGATCTGGTATCGGCAAAGCTGCTATCTGCGCATCCATTGCGCTTGCGGGCGGCATGTCGCCGTGCCCCTGGGCGAGTTTGCCCGCTCCCGGCGCATTTCCTTCGATACGCGTATATACGAGCTGATCGCGCGGCTCCGGTGCAGCCAGTGCCGGCGCAAGCCTCATGCGGACGTGACGCGATACCGCGCCGGCAACTAAATGACGGAGGATCCGATTACTCGGATTCTTCCGGTGCTGTTTGTTGGCATGTCACAAGCGACATGCAGTATTGAGGCGGACGAGCCGCCGCGTCATTCATTCGATCTAGGGGCCTGTTCCGGCCCCCTGGCGCAAGGGCTGGACCGTCTCGGCCGCAAACGGCCTCGCTTGGCGACCATGGGGGTTTCCCCGCCCTTCCTTCGCTACGCTCCGTGCAGGCCGGGTGATCCCCCTCCCCATGCTCGGCCCTCATTTGCGCCATTCCCCGACCCCGCTCGCCGCTGGGCAGAAGTCGATGACCCGTCATCGCCTTCGGCTCCATTCTAGGCAGGGAACAGCACATGACCGACATTCCGCTGGCAACGATCCTTCGGATCAACGCCGCCCGCACCATTTCGCTCGCGCGCTATGAGGAAGAGGGCAACTTTGATCGCTTCGGCTACATCAAAGACCTTGCCGAGAACCATGGCGCTGACCTTCCCGCCGTCATCGAGATTGCCGAGCTGCTAGGGCCGGAGGAAGATTTTGACGGCCTCGTGACCACCATCGAGGACGCCGCCGAGGGCTTCGGCTTTGGCGCTCTCATTGCCGGGGAGGCGTGAGCATGGGGCAAGAGCTTATGACGCCCGCGCAGATCGCCGACATTTGCGAGGGCCGGGACAAGGCCATAACCCTTTGGCTGAACCTGTATGACACCTACCATTCGACCCGCGATGAGGCGGCGCGGCTTACCGTTGGCGGCGCGCTTTCGCTCTCATGTGGACGGGACTGGACCGAGGACACATTGACGCGCGCTTTCATCCAGTCGCAGCCTATCGAGCGGCGCGACAAGGAGACGGGATCGCGCGAGACTATCGAGGCACGCGACAATTTCGCGCGCGTCCTAACCGAAACGATGGACCGGCGATGCTGGACCGCTCTCATGGAGCAGCTGGGCTTTGACCAGCTGCTAGACCAGCAGGCCCGAAAGGAATTTCATGACGGGCTACGCGATGCCCCCGTTCCGTTCACGCCCGACAATTGCACCGCCACTTTCGGCCATATCTGGACAAATCGCCGCGACCTCTATTTGCGCGGGATCGCCAATGTCTTCGCCAAGCTGGACCGCCGCTTTCGTTCGCACAACGGTTTCAAGATCGGCGCGCGGCTCATCATCGAAGGCGCGATAAACACATGGGGATCATGGGAGCGCTACGAGCGCCGCGACACGCTGCGCGACGTGGAGCGCGTTTTTCTCGAACTGGACGGCAAGCCCCCCGTCGCCGAGGCGGCAAGCATCGCTAGTCTTGTCGGCCAGGCCGCGCGTGACCGCGCGTCACTGCCGACCGTTCTGCAGGGCGATTATTTCCGCGTCCGAATCTTCAAGAATGGCAATCTGCACATTTGGTTCGAGCGCGACGATATGTTGCAGAGCGTCAATCTCTTGCTCGCGGAGTATTACGGCGAAGCCATTGGCGACAGCTACGATACGACCGAGGCCGAAACCGCCCCCGCCTATCACGTCACGCCTGCCAAGAATTTCGGCGCGTTCATGACCTCGCCAGAGATCGCGGCGCAAGTGATCGAACATGCGAGGATCGGCCAAGGCCAGCGCGTTCTAGAACCAAGCGCAGGCAAGGCCGCGCTCGCGACTGCCGCGCGCGATGCCGGCGCCGATGTTACGTGCGTCGAGCTGCAACCCGGCTTCGCTCACGAATTGCGCGTCGTGCATGGTTTTGCGGATGCGATCGAGGGGGACTTTCTCGCCCTGGACCCGCAGCACTTCACACCGTTTGACGCGGTGATAATGAATCCGCCGTTCGATCGCGGCCGAGACTGTGACCATGTGCGCCACGCGCTCGCCTTCCTGAAACCCGGTGGCGTGCTGGTGGCGATCATGAGCGCCCGCGCCGAATATGGCGAGGATCAGCGCCATAAGGCCCTGCACCGCATGATCGAGGGGTGCAGCGCTATCTATTTCCATGGTCGGAAATGGATCGACCTTCCTCTCGGCTCTTTCGCCCACGCCGGAACCAACGTGAACACCGTTTTGCTGGCGATCCGAAAGCCGGGATGATTGGCGCAGGCGGTGGCAGCTGCCACCGCCTGCCTTGCTGGCAGATCGAGGCGACAAAGCCGCCGCGCCGTTTTCGACTAAGGCCTGTGGACATTCACTTCGCGGCGAGGATTGTCGCGACGAGGTGCCAGTTGGCGGTGTAACTGCAGGCAGTTTTCTCGTAGCGCGTAGCGATGGCTCGGAACTCCTTGATCTTCGCGAAGAAGTTCTCGACCAGGTGTCGCCACTTATAGGCATGCCGGTCGTAATTGCGCTTGATCTTGCGGTTCGCTTTGGGCGGAATGACTGCGCTCGCGCCGCGCACATCCAACTCGGCAAGCAGCCAGTCAGCATCGAAGGCCTTGTCGGCCAGAAGCGCATCGAATGCTACGTCCTCGATCAGCGGTGCGACGCCTTTCAGGTCATGAGCCTGACCCGGCAGGAGAACAAGGTTGAACAGGTTTCCAAGCGCATCGACCAGCGCCACGATCTTGGTGGTCAGTCCGCCGCGCGAGCGCCCGATGGCCTGAGCGTGAGTCCCCCCCTTGCGCCGCTCGCCTTCTGGTGAGCCTGAACGATAGTACCGTCGATCAGCGCGTATTCAAAATCCGGCTCGCCGCGGATCTCTCTGAAAAGACGTTCGAAAACACCACCCTTCGCCCATCGTCGGAAGCGCCGGAACACGCTGTTCCAATTGCCGAATTCCGGCGGCAGATCCCGCCATGGAAGACCGGTGCGCACACGCCAGAGAACCGCCTCTAAAAACATGCGATTGTCCTTACCCGTCACACCGCTATCGCTCTTCTTGCCGGGAAGGTGGGGTTCAACGCGCGCCCATATCCCATCCGTCACCACAAATCGCTGCTCGTCCATTCAGAACTCCCCTTGGGAATCCTGAATCAGAAATCAGGCAGCGTGGGAATCCTGAATGTCCACAGGCCTTAGATCGCAAGCGGATCTAGTCCAGGCGAAGGGGGGCGGCCTCCCCCCTTCCCGTCAAGGGCCTGGCCGTCTCGGCCGCAAGCGGCCTCCCTTGGTGATCGCGGCGGTTTCCCCGCCCTTCCGCGCTTCGCTTGTGCAGGGCGGGTGATCCCCCTCCCCCGCGATCAGCCCTCAATGCCGGTTCATCCCCCCCGGCTTCGCCAGCGGGCAGAAGTCGATGACCGTTCATCGCCTTCGGCTCCATTTAAGAAGGGAAAACACATGAAAATCCGCATCTACCGCCAGACCGAGCAGGGACTTGACCGGATCGAGATCGAGGGCGGGACAGTTGAAATCATCGTGAACCGAGCCGCCGTCGAGGGCTTCCAATGCACCGACTATAACAGCAACCCGCGCCAGCGTTTTGAATTGCAGGGCGCGCCGAAGTTCGCAGGCGTTTCCGGTCCTATGTGGGATGGCGATGCTATCCGTTACGAGTGCAGCGCCACCTATGCGGAGTTGAGCGCATGAGCGCCGCCGCCGCGATCCGCACCGAGCAGGCCGACGAGCTGGGCGAACAGATCGTTGCCGCAGGTTTTGCCGCAAGTGGCTTCCTGCTGGACATAAACGGGGCGCTTGATGTGCCCCGCAACTTTCCGCTTCCTGCCCCTTGGAATCTGCCCTCGCGCCTGTTTCAATTCCCGATTGAGGTAATCCGGGCCGAGCAGGACGAACCGCGCAAGATTGGCCTTCGCCATCCCTTGCTTGCCGCCCATCCTTTCGTGCAGCACGTTGAAAGAGTGCTAGGCGTCGAGATCGCCCGCGAAGGCGTGACGAACCGCTACGGCTATAGCAACCGCACCAATGGGCTTTGGCATCATGCCGTTGATCTAATCAGCGCCGGGAAATGGCGCGAATTGCTCGACACACAGGAGTTCACCGAACCGAGCTGCATCTTTCAGGCCGTTGTCTTCGGCTGTCGCTATTCCAACCATGGGGACAGCAACGGTCGCGGCCACATCAACACCGCCGAGGCGCGCCAGATCATGAGCGAAATGGGCGGGACCGAACCGGCAGACCGCAGCTCTATCATCCGCACGTTTTCCGCGCCGAGCATGTGCAAGCAGGATAGCGGCAGCGAGCATTGGCCCATCAATACGGGCCGCATGAATGCAGAGGATCAGGCGTGGGCCTTCATCCACGGCATTGAGGATGGATGGTTTGCGCACGATCGTTCCGGCCATCTGCAATGGACGCCGCTGGGCCGCGATCGTTACGCCGCAGGCGATAGCGCCAGCTTCACCGAGGCGAGCGGCCAGACCGCGTTCGCCTTTTGAGGGGATCGAGCATGGCTCGTCATTGCATCCGCGAAGCGCGCTATATGGGGTGACTACACGAAAGTAACGTATCTGCACGCTAAGGGCGAACAAATCCGGTACAATGCCAGCGGAAGCTACCTGTAGGTACTCAACGGCGTGTTCAACCTATCCTTTGAGCATGTGTCGATCATTGCGGGCGCCGATATGGGAGGGCCGCAAGCCGGCTCATCAACGATCGAGGTAGAGCCCTGCTGGCCAAGTATGTGAGCCGGTTGCCCATCCCCGGTATGGCGAAGGATCGCCGATGAACCAGAGCATCGACGGCAAGGGTCGCGCAGCGATCAACGTCCATCAAGCCAAACTTCCCCCACTTCAAATCGCTGAGGGCAGCCATATCGGTGTCAATGCCACCGGGTGCAAAAGACCCAACGCTCACACCCGTCCCGGCAAGCTCGACGGAAAGTGCCCGCATGAGGGTACTCACATAGGCTTTCGACGCGCCGTAGACCGCTTGGAAGGGTACGGATGTTTCGCCCGCCAGGCTCGACACTGCGATTATTGAGGATTCAAACGGCTGCTGCCGGAAGATCGCAATCAGGCGGGCCAGCAAATCCGTGAAGCCGGCTACGTTTGTTCCAATCACCTCGGCATAGGCGTCGGCACGGCTAGCATCAAACGGACCGGCGCTCGTCAGCCCGGCAGCCAAGAAAGCCGCATTGACTTTCAATTCTATAACCTTGGCCGCGATCTTCTCCCTGCCCTCAATTTCACGTTGATCGGCCACTATGATCTCGCACGGGACATTAAACCGCTCGTCAATTTCAGATTGTAGCTCCCGCAAGTTGTCGAGCCTTCGCCCAACAATCAGGGGCTTGGCCTGGTACGATGCCGCCAAACGGAGGGCTGACGCCCTGCCCAAACCGGTTGAGGCCCCTGTAACCAGCACCCACGAGTTCTGGATCGGCAGCGGTTTCATGCGCTTTCCAGAGCCTTGTACAGGGCGGTTTTCCCGATCTTGAGCCGAGCCGCCGCCTCACGAACAGTTAGGCCCGCTGCGATGTACGTCCGCGCCTTGCGCAGCTTGTCGGGAGTGACGACAGGGCGGCGGCCGCCCTGACTACCGCGCTCGCGCGCGGCTCGCAGGCCAGCATGGGTGCGTTCCCGGATCAGATCGCGCTCGAATTGGGCCAGCGAGCCGAAGATGTTGAACACCAGCATGCCGCCCGAAGTGGTGGTGTCGATATTCTCGGTGAGTGAGCGGAACCCGATGCCGCGCGCCGCAAGCTCGCCGACCTTCTCGATCAGGTGGCTCATCGAGCGGCCGAGGCGGTCGAGTTTCCAGACCACCAGCGTGTCGCCGGGGCGCAAATAGGCGAGCGCTTCGGTTAGGCCAGGCCGATCGGCTTTTGCCCCGGATGCGTGATCGTCGAATATACGGTCGCACCCGGCAGTGTTCAGCGCGTCAAGCTGGAGCGACAGCTTCTGGTCTGCGGTCGAGACGCGCGCATAGCCGATCAGCGCCACATGATGCCCGATCCTGTCCGTTTTCCCGTCATTATGCGATCTTGTCCGAATCGCCGTTACAGGTCCAGAGTTAACGGACATATTCCTGTTGGCCGCCAGAGGACCGTCTGACGGACAGGCACAGAGAAGGAGATGATGTTGGCGAGGCGGCGACTGGTGAGCCCGGAAATCTGGGCGGGGCATTATGACGCGCCGCTCGATGAGCGCGAGATTGCACGTCACTATACGCTGACCAGCGACGATCTGGAATTTGTCGGCCGCCGTCGCGGCGATGCCACCCGGCTCGGTTTCGCGATGCTCCTGCTCACCATGAGATGGCCTGGCCGTGCGCTGGAAGCGGGCGAAGTCCCGCCCGCACCCGTGCTCGCTTATGTGGCCCGCCAACTTGGTGTCGCGCCCGAAGCCTTTGCGGCCTATGCTCATCGGGACCAGACCCGTCGCGAGTATCTCGTTGAAATCCGACGATCGCACGGGTTCAGGATCTTCGACCGCGACGCCTTCCGTGAAGTTGTCGCCTTCTCGATCCCGATCGCGCAGACCATCATCCATCCCGGCCAGATGGCAGGGGTCATCGTCGATGAACTCCGCCGTCGGCAGATCCTCCTGCCTTCTTCGTCGATTCTCGAAGCGGTACTGCGACGGGCTCGCCAGCAAGCTGAACAGCTTACCTATGAAGTGCTCACAAATGGCCTGCTGCCCGACACACTACAGGGCCTGGACGATTTGCTGGCGCGACGGTCGGGGCAGGCCACCACATGGCTATCCTGGCTACGCAATGCGCCACAGTCGCCGGCAGCGCGCAACATCCTGCGCCTGATCGAACGGCTCGCCTATGTCCGCGCACTGGGCCTCGATCGCGGTCGGGCCGACATGATCCCGGCTTCGACTTTTGACAGGCTGGCGGACGAGGGCAGCCGCATCACGCCCCAGCATTTTGGCGAACTCAATGCCCTGCGCCGACATGCGACGCTGGCGGCAACCGGCATCCGCCTTGAGGAAAGCCTGACCGACGCGGCCCTGACGATGTTCGACAAGCTGTTGGGCAGCATGGTGCGCCGCGCCGAAAACCGGACCCGCGACAAAGCCCTCAAGACGGTGCGCGAGCTGCAGGGCCATCTCCGGACGCTCACAGGGTCTTGCCGTATCCTCATCGACGCGCATACCAACGGCGTGGACTCGCTGGCGCAGATCGAGGCGCTGGACTGGCAGCGCTTCGCCATGGCGGTCGAGCAAGCCGAAGTGCTCGGGCGACCGGAAACCGTCGATCGCACCGCTGAATTGATTGATCGGCATCGCACGGTAAAGCTCTTTGCCGGCCCCCTTCTCAACACCTTTGAATTTCGCGGCGCCGGCGCGGTGCAGGGACTCCTGTCGGCGCTGGCCATTATCGCGGAGCTATACCGGACCGGCAAACGGCGCTTGCCTGATCGCGTGCCGCTGCGCTTTGTACCATCAGCATGGCGGCCGTTCGTCCTGCGGGATGGCATCATCGACCGTGCCGCATATGAACTATGCGCCTTGTCCCAGCTACGCGAGCGGCTGCGAGCGGGAGACATATGGGTCGCGGGAAGCCGCCAGTTTCGTGATTTCGACAGCTACCTCATACCACCGGCCACCTACGCGGCGCTTCGCGAGAAGGGGCCGCTGCCGCTCGCCATCGAAACGGACTTTGAGCGCCATATCGAGGAAAGGCGCACCAGGCTCGATACGGCGATCGAACAGGTAACGGTCCTCGCGCGACAGGGCGAACTGCCCCAGGTCAGACTTGACGAAAACGGCCTCATCATCTCGCCGCTGAAGGCGGCAACGCCGCCCGCCACCGAGATGGCCCGTCGCGCCGCCTATGATCGGCTGCCGCGCGTGAAGATCACCGATCTCCTGCTTGAGGTCGATGCCTGGACCGGGTTCAGCGAATGTTTCATCCATCGGCGTTCGGGCCGGCAGGTCGACGATCGCAATGCTTTGCTCACCGTCATCCTTGCCGATGGCATCAATCTCGGCCTCACGCGCATGGCGGAAACCTGTCGGGGCGCAAGTTTGCGCCAGCTCGCCCATCTTCACGACTGGCACATCAGCGAGGCCGCCTATGGTGAAGCGCTGGGAAGACTGATCGACGCCCATCGCACCATGCCGCTCGCCGCGCTGTGGGGAGACGGCACCACCTCGTCGAGCGACGGACAACAATTTCATGCCGGGGGTCGTGGGGCCGCGATCGGCGACATCAACGCGCGCAGCGGCAACGAACCGGGCGTCGCCTTCTACACCCATGTCTCGGATCGATATGATCCCTTTGCGAGCCGGGTGATTGCGGCGACTGCCGGCGAAGCGCCCTATGTGCTGGATGGCTTGCTGTATCACCAGACGGGCCTGACGATCGAGGAGCACTACACCGATACGGGTGGAGCATCGGACCATGTGTTCGGCCTCATGCCCTTCTTCGGCTACCGCTTCGCCCCGCGCCTGCGCGACATCAAGGAGCGTCGCTTGCACCTCCTGCCTGGCCAGGAATCTGGCCCCTTGCTCGGCGGCATGACGGCCGAGCCGATCGCATTGGGTCATGTCGCCGCGCATTGGGACGAACTGCTGCGGTTCGCCACATCGATCCGTACCGGCACCGTCACCGCTTCGGCGATGCTGCGCCGCCTGTCCGCCTATCCGCGACAGAATGGACTGGCCCTCGCGCTGCGCGAGCTTGGCCGCCTCGAACGCTCGATCTTCATGCTCGACTGGCTGCGCGACATCGATCTGCGCCGGCGCACCCAGGCGGGCCTCAACAAGGGTGAAGCCCGCAACGCGCTCGCTCGCGCGCTCTTCTTCAACCAGCTCGGCGAACTGCGCGATCGGCGGTTCGAGAACCAGACCTATCGCGCATCCGGCCTCAACCTGCTCGTCGCCGCCATCATCCTGTGGAACACCCGCTATCTCGAAATGGCGTTGGCTGACATCGCAACGCCCGACGAGATTGCACGCCACATCGCGCCATTGGGCTGGGAGCATATCTCGCTGACCGGCGACTATAGCTGGAATGTCGAAGATCGGCCTGATCCGGATGCCCTGCGCCCCCTGCGCGCCGTCAGTTCCCTGCTCGCCGCGTGATGTTCGCCCT
Organism: Sphingobium sp. MI1205; assembly: GCF_001563285.1. Lineage (NCBI taxonomy): Bacteria > Pseudomonadati > Pseudomonadota > Alphaproteobacteria > Sphingomonadales > Sphingobiaceae > Sphingobium > Sphingobium sp. MI1205. Next base: position 189,904 of record NZ_CP005191.1, on the reverse strand, counting down.
CCGTTCTCCCTTAGCGTGCAGATACGTCACTTTCGTGTAGTGACCCCAAGCTGCATTTCGCAGCGGATGCGGCAACCGCGATACGCCTACGGCGCAATGCGGCGCTTGGTCAGGCGTGCTCCTTTGAAAAGCGCGCGGCGAGCCGTGCACTTGCCCCGCTCCTGGTCGCGAGCCTGGCGCCATACCGCATCACGGTCTTGGGATCGCGCCAGCGGTACGCCTGCATGATTGCAGGCAGAGCCTCCCCCGCCGCGAAATTGTCCTGCGCGACCCCGACCCGGATCGAATGCGACGATACCGCCGATACCCAGCGTTCCAGCTCCGCTTCCGAGATCGGCCCGAGCAGCTTCTTTGCCCAGGCGGCCCGAATGACCCGCCTGTAGATGAGCGTGATGCTGTTGGGGTGCAGCCGTTCGGTGCCGATCGCCGCGACCGACCCATCAAAATGCGTTTCGACCCGGCGGAACAGCGGTCCTTTGCGGATGCCTGCCTTCTCGCGCCATCTCGCGATCGCATCCATCGTCGCAGGCGAAAGATAGGCATAGGCCCCCTCCCCTTCCCGGTCGGTCTTGCTCGACGGAATGAACAGCGTGCCCGCGCCATCGCTGTCCGGCCCTTCGATATGTCCGACCTCGATCGCCACCAACTCGGACCGGCGCGCCCCGGCGTCATAGGCCACGCGCAGCAGGGCGGCGTCCCGCAAGCCCAGCTCGTCCCGACGGCATGCCTTCAGGAGATGGACAAGGCAAACGCCCGACGGCGGGCTGTCGAGATCCGCGATGTCACCCTTGAAGCGCAGCGCGCGCGCCTGGCGCTGGCGGACGCCGAGCGATTTGCGCGCCGCTTTCATCTCGAGCTTGACCAGCGGTGCGGCGGTGGGATCGGCAATGCCCGCCATTCGGTATGCCCAACCGACGTTTACGATGTAGCGTTCAATCGTCGCCATCGCCCGAATCGTTTCGTCGGACAGCTCGAGCCCAGCAAGCGATCGAACCCAGCGGGAGACGTCGTGTGGCTTGGCCGACGGCGGGTCGAGGCGATTGCGGCGGCACCATTGTCCCCAGATGGTCAGGTCCGATCGGAACGCGCGGCGTGTATTATGCGACCAGCCCCGGACGGCAGCAGACACAAGTTCCGCATCGATCGGCGCAGATGCACCGACCAGGTCGCGCACGTCGCGCACCACCAAGTCGAGCACAGCGCCATCGCGCACGTCCATGGCTGCCGAAAGCGTCATCGGGAGCGTCTCGTCACGCGCCCCCTGTCAGATCGGCAGGACGCGCCCTCCAACGATCCTGATCGTGGCGCCGCCATTCGGGGTCGATCGCCATCACCTCGCGATCGAGGATCTCGACGATGCGCTGCGCGGCTGGCCTCCCGAGCAGCACGTCCGCCGCGTCGTAGATGCCGCGGCCGTAGCGGCCGACGAGCAATGCCGCCAACCCCGGCGTTTCTTCTCCGCGCGATACGGCAACTGCCCGGCTTCGCGCATAATCCGTTACCAGCGCGGTGAGCTTACCTTCTGCGGCATGTTCGTCCATTGACTTCTCCGTGCTCTAGCCGTTGGCCGCGAGCGCATTCAGGCTTCTTGGTCCACTTTCACCAAGGCCGACTGGCCTTGTGAAGCGCGATATCCGTCACCGCGAAATCCTTGCCCGTGCACAGCAGCGGCTCGCCGCGTTCTCTGGCCACAGCATAGACCATAAGGTCGAGCAGGTTGAGCGGTCCGCCATTGCCGTTCCCAGAACCGTAAAGCGGTTCGGCTTCGTTTGCGATCCTCGCGTGGTCATGCGTGAACGCCAGTGTCGCGCAGCCGCGGCGTTCGAACTTGGCAAGCATATCCTCAGCTTCGGCCCGCAGACCAAATCGCTGGTTGCTCGCGACACGCACAAACTCAACCATGGCGGGTGCCGGAATTCCGCCTCGTTCGGCGACGATCGCCTCGACCAGCGCCTCACTGCCCTCCTCGCCCGTCAGCACCGCGATCAGCGCCGAAGTATCAATGATCATCGGGGCAACCCGTCCTCGTCCCAAAGCTCGGCGTCAATCTCCGCCATGGTCGGATATGTTCGCTTGGGGACGCGCGCTTGGATCGCCCTAATCTCCGCAAGGAACGCGTCTCGGTCCTTTTCCTTTGGCAGCGGCATCCGGTCCAGCGCCTCTTCGATAATTTCAACCTGGCTGCGGCCGTCGCGGGCGAGCAGTTCGAGGCGCTTGAGCGCATGATCGGAGCGGATGGTGATGGCGCGCTGTTTGCGGCGCGGCGGATGATGGGCGGCAGTAGCCACGACGGCACTCCTACGGTTCAGATTTGATCGGCCCCTGATTATAGTGGCCGTGCTGCTACAGCGCAAGCACGGTTCATCTAATGTTGATAACGATCCATTATCAACACTAGGCATCCGGGCATACTTTACTGAACTTTGCTTTCAGTTCACTATTGGGCATGGCTGACATGCCCTCGCCCGCCTCTTATGGCCCCGATTATACCCCACAAATGGCGGCAGCCATAGCGTCTTGCACCGCGTCCATTTCTCGCCTGGATGCCCGAATTTCCGTCAGTTCCGCCGCCTCGGCATGGAACCGGCGGGCTACCTGGTCAGGCTATGCGCGGGCGCTGCAACTGCAATCGGCCGAGGTCGACGAAATCGACGTATTTTCCTGGGGTTGCGGGCTCCAGATCCCCGGCCGGCCGCTGCGCTCGACCACCCTCGACCTGTTCGACCGCTTCGATGCGTGGGCCGCGGCGCTCGCCGATCCCGACCCGCTCGCCTGGCGCGATACGCTGCCCACCGCCATCAGCGCGCCGGCGGTTGCCACGCAGCACCCTGCCCTCGTCCGCGCGCTCGATCAGGTCCGCCAACACGCGCTGGCGGATGGCGGCATCCTGCCCTGGCTCGGCCTGCCGTTCGCGCTACGCGATAGCGGCCTCTCCGCGAGCACCCTCCCCTGCCTCGCCGGCGGCGCCAAGGCGTTCCGGCTGAAGCGCAAACCCGACGCCGATGATTGGCTGGCGGTGTTGCGGGCGCTCGAACGATCGGCGCGCGAGGGTCTGGAACGGCTTCACGATCTGGAGAAATTTCATCGCAACGCCCAACGCGCGATCGTCGAAGCGTTCCGTCCGGGCGCCCTCCCCCGGCTGCTCGCGCTCACGCATCATCGCCCGCTGCTATCGCCCCAGGGAGTTGCCGATGCGCTGGCCCTCAGCGTCGCCGGAGCGAGCAAGCTGCTGGAGCGGGCCGTCGCCGCGGATCTTCTGGTCGAGATTACCCAGCGGCGCAGCTGGCGGCTGTTTCTGCCACCGGACCTTGCGGTCGAATTCGGTTATGCAGCACCGAAGCGCGGCCGTCCGGCGAAGGAGCCCCCTCCCCTGCCCGCGAGCCGCGACCTCACCGTGGCTTTCGATGCATTTGATCAGGAAATGGCCGCCATCGACAAGCTGCTTACAAGCGCGCGCGGGCCAAAGCTTTCGTCGCCATGACAGGTGTTGCGAATCAAATGCGAATTTGCGGTGGGAGCAAGTGGGGTTCACAATCATGTGCGCTCTGATTTTGATCACAAACTTGTGACAACTGGCCCAAAATACGGCCCAGCCAGACGCCCGCACAGAGCGATTTGACGCTATTCATGAGGCCGTGGATGCCAGAAGGCCCAAAAGCGCCTGGTAAGGCTCTGGCGGCGTTTTAGGACTATTTCTCGGTTTGTTCCGATTTTGAGGGGTGCGCTGGATATGAAGCACCCTGGCTTCGGCGGTATGTACCCTAACATTTCACAAGCTGATCGAACGAGGTGATGTCGCGTGAGCGCTACGCCAGCTGGATGCCCGTTCGATGGCAGACGTTCAGCATCGAGGTAGATCCAGGCTTCCAACAGGCCCTCGAGAGTTTGGACTTCGATCTGGGCTCGCCGACATTCGATTCTTTCGAAGGCGTCGAGGCAGACCCGGTGATGAGGTAGGTCAGGCGACAGGATGAGGTGAACCGGGATCTCGTCCGCCATCGTCCGCGGGAATCAAGGCAGGGTAGCCAAGATGATGGGACCAGCTTCGAGTGCGCATCGTCGAGTGTTGTCGCGCTGATTGATCGGGAGGCGGGCGATGCACGGTTCGGCAGCGGATGTTGAACGCCATCCTCTGGATGCTCTATGCTCGTGCGAGATCGGGCACTGGGCCTTGTCATTGTGTTCGGTGCTTGCCGATGGCGTCCCCTCCCCCTTCAATCTTTTCAAAGAAAGGGAGAAGCGCCGCAGGCGCCGTTAATTCCTTTAGAAATAAAGATAGAAAGTTAGGCTGTGGATGCGCCGGACGCGACTCATGGATTCATCACGAGTCGGGGAATTCAGCGCGTTCCCGTAATACCGTCTGACCGTTCCTGAAATACCCTGTGCGGTGTTCCCATTGGACCGTGATTCGGTTCCCAATGTACCGTGCGCCGTTCCTGAAATACCGTGTGGGCGGGTCATTGGAGATCGGGGCGGAAAGGGCGGTAAAACGCGTTTTACTCGATGCTACATCCCTGATTTCCCGGAGTTTTGAGCTTCCTGACGACACAGGCGGACACAGTTGATAGCCACTCTTGTAGCCGCGATCATGACACTCGGGCACTTGCTGGCCGGGAAATCGGCAAGGCCTCCCGACTCTCCCACGGTATATTAGGAACGAAGGGCCGATCGAGACAGGCGGCCAGCCTCTGGAGCGGAGTTTCGCTCTGGTTTGAACTTCAATGACTGGCTGCCGGGCGCTTGAAACGGCGGTCGCCGGGCCATCATCTCCGGGCCTGGCGAGGCGTGAATACACGTCGATGGCGCGGTACTTTGGGAACGGCCGCCTATTGGGCTCGGCCGTTTGATCTCGTCTGCCATGGCGGACCGAGGCGGCGGAGTTTTCCTCCGCACGGTATTTCAGGAACGCCTGATCGATTGCCGCGGAGCCGATCTCGATAAACGATCGCAGCGTTCCCCCCTTCCCTTCCCTCTCGTTCCAGGAAGCGCCGGCACGAGATTGACCCGCCATCTGCTTTATCCGGCTTATATCCTGGTTGCTTGGAAACGACGTGCGATGATCGAAAGGGTGTCCGCGTTCCTGATGTACCCGGCGCCGGTCAACTGGTGGGATGATCGATGCCCGAGCCTGGCCCGGAAGGACGTAACGGCTTGGCCAAGGTGGCTGTGACTTCGGCCCGCACAGCGTAATAGGCGAAAATAATGGCGGCAACGCCCGGCCGCTGAGCCCCGCGTCATGGCTGAGATCTCATATTCTATGGGATAGCGTCCCGGTAGGACGGGGTGCTCGGTGGGGAGGGGCCGCGCAACTGCCGGCCCTTGTCCGTCGGTACTTCAGGAACGCAAGAACTATGCGCAACTCGGGTAGCGGAAGGTTGTTCCTGAAAGGCCGCGCTGTTCGAAGCGGCGCTGTAGCGCGCTACAGCGCCGCGCGTTGCTTCGAACAGAATGTTGCGAAGATCTGCGTGATGTTCCTGGCGTCGTATGCGATTTCGCGCTGCCTCAGGAATGACCGAAAGTCGTCGGCGACCATGCCGTGGTCACGCTGCGGTTCGGGCAGGTTGGCCCGTGCGATGGCGCCAAAGGCGCTATGGGCGATATGTCCATATTCCGGGAAGGCGATCGGCGGTTCGTCGATCGCCTTGTCTTGTGCGGAAGGAGTAGCCCGGCCAGGCGTGGGTGCAGTCTGGACCAGGGCAGGGGAGGGGGCTCCGGGTTCGCTCGTGAGGTTGCGCCTGACCATGCGCAGGAACGGTTCGGCCTCTGCGCGCAATTCCAGTTCGAGCGCGTAACCCGGCAGCGCGTTTTCCCGGACGATCTTGGTCATCTCGAATTTGAAGCGACGATAGTCACCTTCCGCGCCCGATTTTTCGAACAGCGTCGGCATGGAGATCGCGAAGCCGTCCGTTCCGGCGCCGCCGGCGTGCTTGCGCGCAACCCGGTACAGCCAGCGTTCTCTCCCCCCGGTGAGCGAGAAATAGGCGGGATCGATCGCGAGGACGCCGCCTTCCATCAGCACGCCGTCGTAAAACCACTTGGCGAGGGTGATGCGCATACCTCGCACGTTGCCCGTGCGGTCCTTGAGCTGACTGTAGCTGTCGATCCAGGAGAAAGTGGTTTCGACAGCGTCGCCCGAGCGGATATTGGTCTTCACCGTGGTTGACTGCAGACGGTCAAGCGCATTGCCCAGCAAGTCATAGGCTCGGCCGCCGACCTCGCGTTTGAGTGTCCTGAGCATGTCGTAGGGCACGACGTTCAAGGTTTGCGGAATGTCGTTCGCACCGCGGCGCTTATGTTCGATGAGCACCGAGGCGCAGTAGATCAGGATGTCGAGATCGTAGATCGTGGCGAGGCCATATTCCGAGTTGGCCGAAACATGGACGGTAACTTTTCGGTCCGGACTGACATAGTCGATCGGCTTCAGGCGCTTGCGCTTGGACAGGGAAAAGAATGGGCGTTCCATCGTTTCGCGCTGGTCGCGAAGCGGCAGTGCCGTCAGTTGCGGCAGAAAGAGGTCTACTTGACCGTCTTCGCGGTAGTCCTGTGGCATCTCATGTCCTGCAACACGCGTAAAACGCGTTTTACTCCATCATAACGATTTGAAAATAAAAGATTTATTGTGGATTCTCATTATCGCGCAAATCTCGCGCTCTCGATGACCGGACGCAGTGCGTCCAGAATCTCATCGACCGATGCGCGGCCTTTTGGATTGATGTTGATCGTGATGCCCTTCGCCTTGGTATCGGCGAGAACTTGTCCGATCTCCTTGCCCGAAGCTGCCGTCAGAGCCGGCTTCGCCTTTGGCGAAGGCGCAGGCCTGGAAGGTGTCACGGCCGCGGCCAGGCGTTCGCAGACTTTGCTGCCCTCGATCTTTTCCGCGCCGGCGGCCAGCAGCTCTTTCTGCTCGGCGGCGATTATGGCCGCCTCACCGAGAATGGCGTCGCGATAGCGCTCATCCTTGATGAGCGGCGACAGGCGCATGCCGTGACGGACCTTCAGGTCGCCTGGTTCCGCAAATGCGCTCACCACCTCGTCGGGGAGTTCGGCGAGTTGCAGCAGATTGTGAAGATTCTGCTTGGGGATCGCCAGGCGCTCGGCCATCTGCGCCCTGACGCCCTTATAATAGGCTTCCACCGCGTGCCGATAATTTCGGGCCCGCTCGAGATCGGTGACGTCCTCGCGCTCCCGGTTTTCCAGGTCCGCGAGACGGAAGGCGCCTTCGTCATCGAGCGTTTCGATCCGGGCTACGAGTTCGATCTCGCTATGGTTGTTCGCATGGAGCCAGGAGATCGAAAAATGACGACGTGTGCCGACGATCAGCTCATAGGGCTGTTCGGCATTGGGGGTTCGCCTGACGACCACCGGTTCGCGATTGGTTCCTTCCTCCCTGATCGATTCAATCAGGGAGGCGCAGCGGTCATAGCTAAGCGCCGCATAGTCGCGCGCATTGCCTGGCCAGATCGAGCATTCCGACGGCTTCAGGCGAATGGTGAGGCGCTTGACGGTGCGCGCGATCTCATCGAACGCAACCCCGCGCCGTTCGAGGAAGGACGGTGTCGCCGGTTCTTCGGCGGGCTTTTCTCGATCCGCGTGATCCCCGGCGACGGGACCATCGGCCGCGCGTGTCGGGGGCGGTGTCGTGCCGATGCTTTCGATGGCGTTCGCCAAGAGACTCCGCCGTCTGCCCCCCGCGCTGCTCATGCGGCCTCCGTCAACCGATCGGTGCCAAGCTGCGCCATCCGCGATGGCCACTGCTTGCAGATGTCTTTCTCTACCTCGCGGAAGACCATGTTGAGATTGTCGCGGCAGCGAACATAGGTCTGATGCGAGCCGTAGGGTTTGTTGATCTCGTAAATCGAAGACATCGAAAGTCCCGCATTCTTGATCTCTTCCGAGAGCAGAATCGGTGTCGAGAGCATTTGTCCGGCGTAGGTCTTCTCCATGACCTGGAGCATCTGCGCCTCGTTCGTGCGACTGGGCTGGAACATCGTGCAGACGACCCGAATGAAGCCATAGTCGATCGACGTGTCGAACTTGGAGACGAGATCCATCGCCTCGCGGCAGGTCTGCATGAAATGAATGGTCGACAGATAGTCGAGCTGCCGGGCAGGGACGGGGATCAACAGGCCATCGGCCGCAGTCAGCGTGTTCACGCCGAGAAACCCCATGGCCGGGGGAGGGTCGAGAATGACGACGTCATAGTCGTGACGAACTTCCTCCAGTCCGATCCGCAGCATGCGGAACGCGCCCGCGATCGCTGTCGGTCCTTCCTCGATCGTCGCGGTCAGTTCCCATTCGGTGTCCTGCAGGCCGAGGTTCGCCGGGCAGATGTCGATATTGGGCCAGGCTGTCTTCTGGATCGTCTTGCGCAGCGAATCCGCTTCGTCGATGCGCGGCGACAGGAAATTCGACAGCGTATGGGTCTCGTCGACCAAGGCCTCGAGATTGACGTCGAACATCACGCTCATCGAAGCCTGGGGATCGCAGTCCACGACAAGAACCCGGTAACCCCGCAGGGCAAGATAATCGGCAAGGTGCTTGCCCGTGGTCGATTTGCTGACACCGCCCTTGAAATTCTGCACGGCCACGACGACCGCTCGCTCGGACGGCAATTTGCCCATCTTGATACCGAGCGCTTCGCGAATCGCGATCAAATCCTCGACCGTGTAATATCTGCGCCCGTTGGCGGACGTCTTCGGCGCAGGAAGGCGTCCACGCGCTTCCGCCTTGGACAGGGCTTCGGGCGTCCTCCCCAGAAACTCCGCGGCGACCGAGGCCCCCATTGAAATATTGAGGGTTTTCCTGTCGGATGGATCTATCGCCGCTTGCCGCAGAACGGTTTTTGCATTCTCGCACGAGGTGATCATCGCATCGAGAATCTGACCCGACAGCATGGGCGTTGTCCCCCTTCTCAACCCAAATTGGCCTTGGTTCGTGAAAAAGGTCGAAAAAAGACCCCTTATCCCGGACAGCTATGCCAAAAGGATGGTGGTTAGTCAAATTGGTAGCAGCTGGCGCCATCATGCAAGGACAACGCTGCTCTCAGATGGAGAGTCCGGGATCATTCCGGGCGAACGGACAAGCTCCGGTTTCCATGCGAATCAAGTGATCGCCAGAATTGGCGGCAAGCATAGATCGGTCTTGTCGCCGCTTCGAGAATGGAACTCAAATTCCTTCCCGGCGGCATCCGAGTTGGCGGTGGTCCACGAATCGGACAGGGCCAGAACTGCCGCTGACGATGTTCTCCTGGCGCTCGAATAGGCGGCGACAAGGCCCACCGCCATCGAGGCATTCATTCCGCTCGCAGGAAATCCCATCCGCAAACCGGCCGTGCACCCCGGTGGCTATTCGCGCTTCCTCGATCCGCGCACGCAGCCCGGAGCACAGATAGACCGCGATCTGATGGCCGGGAGAAAGAGGGAGAGGGGCAGGGGCATGCAAGCAGGAGGAATGCCATGCCGCTTACAGCCCGACGACCATCCCAGGAACTCATCGATCTCGTAGGTGCTCTCGGTGGCACCTGGCATGGCCGCACCGCCATGTGCCTGTGCCCGGCGCATGCTGATAGCACACCAAGCCTCTCGATCCGTCAGGGCGATCGCGGTATTCTTGTCACTTGCTTTGCCGGTTGTGATCGCGAAGATGTCCTGCGCGAATTGCGCCGGATACCGATCCGGCAACACTACTCCTACCGGGACATGCCCGCGCGCGCTTCGGGCAATGCCGCACGGCTCTGGGAGAAGGGGCTTCCGATCCCGGGCACTCTCGCTGAGCGTTACCTGACGCTGCGGCATCTCGAGCCGCCTACCGATGATCTCCGATTTCATCCACGCTGTCCTTATCGTCCCAAGCCCTGGACCACGTTCCATCCCGCCTTGCTCGTGGCCGTGCGCGAAGGGCGGCGACTGACTGCCATCCAGCGCATCTTCCTCGACCGGGAAACCGGCAAGTACCGCATGAAGCTCATGCTGGGGCGGCCAGGGCAGGGGGCATGGCAAGGGGGAGGGCGGGCGGCTTCTTGCCTGGCGCTTGCCGAGGGCTTCGAAACCGCGCGGGCCTTCACCCTCATTCAAGGAGCTCCCTGCTGGGCGAGCTTGGGTGCACGGCGTCTCGATCAGATCCTGCTGCCGCAAGGTCTGACATCCTTGATCCTCGCCGTCGACAATGACGCCGAAGGTGAACTGGCGGCGGCACGCGCGGCGTTGCGATATGCTCGGCCCGGTCTTGAGATAACGTGGATGGCGCCGCGCGGCGTCAAAGACTGGGCGGAGGTATTGGAGGCGTCTATGGGATCATTGCGATGAACGAGGCCCGCAGGACGCATATCCGCTCGATCGCCCTGGACCGCGACGTGCGGTTCCTGCTGCATTTCACCCAAGCTGCGAATCTCACTGGGGTCGTGAAGCATGGCTTATGGCCGCGCCGCGATCTGGCAGCAGCCGATCATTTGGCATACGCCAGTGATTACGGCCGATTGGACGGAAACAAAGACGCCGTCTCTGTTTCGATTTTGTGCGTGAGCGAGCCGAGGTTCGCTGGCGGCGAAGAGGAGAGGCGAGACCTCGCACCCCATTTTCCCACCGACCGTGAAGCCGAAGTGCAAGTTTTTCAGCGGATCGAAGCCGACCACATTCCTGGTGCCATCGTCGGTCAACCGGGACTGGCGGAACCCGTGAGAGCTACTCTGAAATGGCTGTCCGGCCGACTGCGGCAGGTTGAATTTCAGGATTTCGGTCTGGTCTGAGGATAGAAGCGACTGCGGCGGTGGTCGATCGCATCCTCGCTACTGCTCCGATTCGAAGTTGCGGTTTTCGCGGCAATGCCAGAGGCGCAGTATGAAGATCGTTCCGGCCGCGATCTCGTAGCGCATCTCGTAGTTGCCGACGATGATCCGGCGGACCTCGCGCGGCTCATAGGCTTCCAGCTTCTCGCCGATCCTCGGATAATCGATCAGCCGATCCGGTGCGTGGGCGAGTTGCTGGACCACGCGCGCCGCCGCTTCGGGGGCGACCGGACCCAGATGCTCGTGCAGTCGCACAAGGTCCGACGACGCCTTGCTGGTCCACTGGATCTTCATTTGACCGGCGAGGGTAGCGGCTTGTCCGTCCCAAGGCTGTCGGCCCATGCCGTGATCGCCTGGTGGTCGATCACCCGTCCGGCATCGACATCCTCCAGGGCTTCGAGCGTCATCCGGTGACGCTCCTCCTCCTGATCGACCCAGGCGGCGAGCGCTTGCTTCACCACCCAGCCGCGCGAGCGTTCGAGTCGCGAGGCCATTGCTTCAACCTTTTCCGCGAGCCCCAGAGGGACATGCGCGGTCAATACCTTCGTCTCGGTCGCCATGTTTATCACCTGTTATCAGTCCGATTAAAATATAATCATACTGACGAGAAAACGCAAGTTGGGGAGCCGTGGAGTCGAGAACCGGGCGAAGGCGCTGGAGGCCGCGCTCCGCTATTTGCCGTCCTTCAAGGCGTCCTTGACCCGCTGCCGCATTTCCGCAGCCTCCGCCACGTCATGCGGCCTTAGATCGAAGCCGTCGGGCAATTGCCAGCGGCACCGATATTCGCTGGCGCGCATCGAATGGGACGAGGACAGGTGCCGCTGCAGGTTGCGTACACAAAGCGCCGAAAGAGTGTCGGAGCAGCGCGTTCCGGATTCGAACAGCCAGTCCAGGGCGGCTTGATCTGAAGGTCGCTCGGCTGTCTCAGGCCAGGGAGCATTCCGAGTGAAGGTCTTCGCCGACGACAGATCGGGCGATCGCCGCCAGATGGGGGTGATGGGTGAAGAACAGCACCTGCGTCGATCGCGCGAGTTCCGCCAGCACCCTGAAACCGGCCTCGGAACGCTCATCGTCGAAATTGACGAACAAGTCGTCCGCGAGGAAGGGCAGGCGAACACCGGCCGCGATGGATTGCTCGACAGCTGCGAGGCGAAGCGCGAGAAAGAGCTGGTCCGTGGTTCCCTCGCTCATCGCCCCGACGTCCACCACGGTCCTGCCATCGTCGCGCAACCCCAGGAGCCGTGAATTGGGTCCGTCGCTGTCGATCCGCAGCGCCGCATACCGCCCGATCGTCAGCCGGCGGAAGATCTCGCTTGCGCGCAGCAGCATGGGATCCTGATGGCGCTCGCGATATTGTTCAATCGCCCAGCGTAGCGTGACGGCCTCGGTTCGCTTCAGGATAAAATCTTCGGCAAGAACAGCGAGCTCGGCCCGGGCCTGCTCGGCATCCGAGGCCGCGTCGGCGGACGAGCCGCTTTGCGCCTCCAGACCGGCAAAGACTCTCCTGGCATCGCCGTGGGCGCTTGCGGCAGTGGCAACCTCATCGTTGAGCTGGGTCAGCTGCCCCGAGAGCGACTGGATTCGGACAGCCAGACCGTCAGCATCGACGTCTTCCAGGGACGCGACAAGCTCATCCAGTCCCTTGCCGTCGCCCGCCGCGACGATCGCGGCTTCCGCTTCGCTGACCGCGTGGCGCAGGGCGCGCGCTGCTCGCGAACGCTCGATGGCCGCACCCAGGCCCTGCAGGTCGGTAGCGCCCGTCTCCTCCAGAAGCGCGGTCAGCGAAGCCCAGGCCGCAGCATGCCGTGCGTCTTCGGCCGCCATCTCAGCGCTTCGGCCGGCAATGCTTTCCTCGAGTGCCTCCAGGACGCTTGCGGTCGAGCGCGCCGCCGAGAGCCGGGCCCGCATCCCTTCGAGTAGCGTCACTCCGCCGCCCGAGGCGGCAATCCCCAGCCTTTCGGTTAGGGCCGCAACGCTTTCGTCATGTTCACGCGCGTCTCTCGCTATGCCGTCGATGCGTGTCTGCAGGTCTCGCTGCGCGGCAATCGCGGCTCTGAGCTCGTCCAGGACGTCGAGAGTTGCCGGAGCGCTGGCTATGTCGAGATCGATGTCCGCTTCGACCAGCAGCGCGCGCCAGGCCTCCATCCGCGTCGCCATACTCTCATCGACACGCGTGCGGCGGCGCTGCAGACCTTCCGCATCCTGCCCGATTTGTACGAGTGCGGCCTCGTCGAGTCTGTGCTGCTCGGCGGCCGCCTCGCCGGCTTGCCGAATCCGTGTGGCGAAGGCGAGCAGCGGCAGGAGGTCTTCTCCCTTGGGCACCGACTCGTCTGCGAGGGCGGCGACCAGGCTGGCACGCAATTCATTGCGCCGCGCAACGATCGCCCTGGCATCGTCGTGGGCATCGATTGCCTCCTGATGTGCTGCTTCAGCCGTTTCCCGCTCGGACACCCAACCGAGGAACCGATTGGGCTCCAACGCCGGAAAGCCCGCCTCCGCCAACTTTCGTGCCCAGCCCGTCAGCGCGCTTTCGCGACGATCGCTTGCCGCCTGCGCGCGCGTGTCCGCCTGGTCAGCGGCCAGAAGGAGCCTGGTCCGGCGTTGACCCATGACCGTCAGACGGCTCGACTCGTCGGCGGCGGCGTAGCGGGCATCTCCGCGTTCATCTGCTCGAGCGACTGCCGTCTCATAAGCATCGACAGCTTCATCAGGGGAGGGGAGGGCCATGCCTTGCCGCATGTGCGCGCGCAGCGGTCGCCAGAACGCGTCGCGCTCGCTTCGAACCGCGGTGATCTCCTCGTCAGCCACCGCAGCGCCCGACGAGAGCTGCTCCATTTCGAGCGAGAGCGCCTCGGCCTCTTCGCGGGCGCGCGAAGCGGCGTCTGTTGCCCGCTGCAGATCGGTCTCGGCCTCGGCAAGGACGGATCGCACGTCTTCGATTTCGTGCCGTGCCAGTCTGGGAAGCGCGGCCAGGGCCGATGCGTCCCCGCTCCAGGGCGTGAGCCGAGCGAGCGCCACGTCCAGGCTGGCCGCGGCCCGGTCGGCTTTGCGCTGCGCCAGTTCGCAGCGCGCGTCCGCATCGGCCCCGAGGGTCCTGGCAAGGTCGATCGCCGTTACGATCGCGGTCAGATTTCCTGTTTGGGGGCGATCCGCAATCTTCCGCTCGATCGCGACACGCCTTTCAGCCAGGTCCTGCTCACTCTCGTCGATCTGCCGGAGCGCCGCGAGATCCTCGGCATGACCGAGCGCGATTTCGCGCAGTCTGGAACTTACGATCCGGGTGGGGGGATCGGAGGCGAGCGCGCCGGCTTCGGCGCGGAGCCGGGCGACAAGACCTCCCGATGCGGATCGCTCCTCGCTCAGACGCGCTAAGTCCTGTTGACCCTTTGTCACCGCGCCCGACGAAGCGATCAGCGCGTCGATTTCGGCGTCGTGGGCGAGGACCGACGGATCAGGAGAAAGCGCCTCGATCTGTGCCCGGGCTTCGTTCACCAGATTCTGCGCGGCGGCCCTTGCACGCGAAGCGGCCTCCATCTCGGCCATTGCCGCTTCGGCGGCGTGCTCGCGCTGCGGCCCGATATCAATCGTATCCATGTGGGCGGCAAGCGCCGCGAGATGGTCGCTGCGAAGACGGACGGCAGGCGCAATCCGGCGGATGCGCTCGAGGCGGCTGACCTCGGCAAGAACTTCGTCGCGCCGCCGCTGAACCTCTTCGAGCATCTGCTGGGCGTCCGCGACCGCGCCTTTGGCATCGAGCCAAGCCTTCGGCTTGAGGGCCTGGTCCCGGACTGCTCGGGTCTGCGCTTCGAAATCGCGTTGGGCCTGCGTGAAGCTCCGCCTCGCCGCGGCGCGTTGTCCCCAGATCGCATCGGCTTCGCTCTCGAGGCGAGCCAATTCGTCCGCAACACCCGTGAGCCCGGAGCCTGCGGCAAAGAGGGCTCGGCCCAGGTCGTTGCGGGCCTCGACCATGGCCCGCCCGCCCGCTCGCAGGCCATCCTGGTCGAGGCTGAAGGAGAGTGCGAATGTCTCGCGCGTCTGCCCCCGCAGCATGGCGAGCAGCATAGCTTCGTCGAGGAGACGATCCTCGGCATCGATCAGTGTCCCGGCCGTCCCCTTCTTGCGGCGACAAGCGAAGCTGTGCCCCTCGTCCTCGAGCACGGCCCCAACGCGCAGCAGGGCGTAGTCGTAGACGAAGTTGTAGGGAGACCGTGCCGGGAAACCGAACAACAGATCGGAGACCGCCGCAAGCGAGGTCGATTTTCCCGCTTCGTTGGCGCCGTACACCACGTGAAGATCGGGCTCGCCTTGGCGAAAGGAAAGCTCGCAATCCTCGAAACGACCATAACGCTCGAGTGACAGGGTGGCGAACCGCATCGCTCAGTCCCCCTTCGTCAAACGCGAGCGGAGCGCCTGGGCGGCGGTTCCGATGACCGCGTCCCACTTGCCGTCGCCGGCATAGCGGCGAAGGTCCGCTTCGTCGGCATCGGGGAGCAGGCTCTGCGCCGCGAGCAGGAAGGGCGCAAGGTCCGCGGCCAGCAGTTCGTGCAGTTGAGGATCGGTGGCGGCCCGATCGATCAAGGCAGCGAGATCGTCGCCGACAATCACCTCACCGGCGGCGGCGGGCTTCGTCACGAGCAGCTTCACTTTCTCGATGAAGAGATTGGGCGAGATCGAAGCGGCCACGGCGCGCGCGACGTCGCGCAGGTCCGCGGCGCTGTCGATGAGCGCGCCGGCGCTGTCGGTCTCGCCCGTCAGCACAAGCCGCGTAACGAGCGGCAATCCATCGCCGCCGTGCTGCCACGCTTCAAGAAGCGCCGAGCGCATGCGTTCCGCAATGCTATCGGCCGGCACGTCGGTACAGTCGATATCGACCGCGAGCCAGCGGATCACATCCAGATCCAATCGATCGATGGAGGAAACCTGACCATCCTCCACGGTGACGATCACCGCGCCCTTGGGGCCCGTCTCGCGGATCGTGCGACCCTGGATGTTGCCCGGGAAGACGACATGAGGCGCCTCGCACACGATCTCGTGTTGATGGACATGGCCGAGCGCCCAGTAGTCGTATTGCTTGGCTTTGAGATCATCCAGGCTGCAGGGCGCGTAATCGGCGTGGCCCTTCCGGCCTGCCAGCGCGGTGTGCAGCATCCCGATATTGAAGTGATGCTCCGCAGCGGCGGGATAGGACGGAACGAGATTGTCGGTGACAGCCGGTGTCGAGAAGCTCTGTCCGTGGACCGCGACCTGGAGCTCGGCAAGCAGATGGGTTTCCGGTCGGCGCGCGCTGAACAGGCGGACATTGGGCGGCCAGGGAATGCTGCGGGTGATGACGGAGGCGGCATCATGGTTGCCGGCGAGAAGGAACACCGGGATTTCGGCCCGATCCAGGCGGCCCATGGCGCGGGCGAAATAGAGGCCGGTGCTCATGTCCTTCCACTCACCGTCGAAGAGGTCGCCAGCGATCACGACGAAATCGACATCTTCGTCGATGGCGCGTTGTACCAGATTGTCGAAAGCCGCGCGGGTGGCTCCTCTTATGTCGTCCTCGGGCAGACCTTCATATCTCGACAGGCCATGGAGCGGGCTGTCGAGATGAATGTCGGCGGCATGCAGGAAACGAAAATCGCTCAAAACTCTTCCCCCCTCGAAAGCGGCGATATTCTCTGGGTCACCGCGATCCTCCGTTTGTGTAGTGCCCCATGGGAGAACACCCCCAACATGGCCGCAGAGCTATTGGCCATGCGTTCCGCACAGTCGCATGTATTGTAATCAGGGTTCCTCCGCCAGTTTCCCGACTCTTGCGAGGAAGAAACGCTCCCCCTCATAGCTCAAGTGATTTCATCTCGGCTGGCCGGTGCCTGTCGCCACCGACACTCCGGGATAATCCCAATTGCACGACGATGCGTGGATGGCGGATTCAGGAGATGTCATGACCCGCATCACGATTATCGATGGGCATCCCGACCCAAACGGGACCCGGTACGTTCATGCGCTTGCGGATGCCTATGCGGCGGGCGGCGAGGCGGCAGGCCATGAAGTGCGCCGGATCGAGATTGCAGAACTTGATTTCCCTATCTTGCGATCGGCCGGGGAGTGGCGGGACAATGCGCCCGCCGCCGCCATTCACAAGGCCCAGACAGACATTCGCTGGGCGAATCATGTGGTCATCCTTTACCCACTATGGCTCGGAGACGTTCCTGTGCTCAGAGGTCATTCAGTGTATTTATTGCGTTGCAGATGCCAGCGAGTCGGGGAAACTTCTCGGGACCGGAGAAGTTCATAGATCCGAGGCACAATTGAAACCTTAGGGGGTAATGTGCAACGCTTCATCCTGCACGAAAACTTGAAGAAATTCAGGGCCTGCCTGGGCGCAGACGTTGCCGACACCGAGCGCAGCTATCTGCTGCAGCAGATCCGTTCAATTCAACGCGAGCTTGCATTGCTCAACGCCGCCGCACTTGGCGTGCAGAGATATCCTATTGAATTTGGCGCGCTATCATCATGTGATCGGAGCCTTTTTCAACGCCTGACGGAGACCTCTACCCAGCCTACGATGATCATCGATCCGAGGGCTGGTATGCGAATCCTCGACGTCAACGATGCGCATACTGCCATCACCTATACCGAGCGCAGCAGAGTGGCCGGAGAAAGGCTCTTTGACGTCTTTCCGGATAATCCGGATCTTGAGGATGCAACCGGCGTCGCAGGCTTGTTTGATTCCATCCGCATCGCGGCACAGGGACGGCGCCAGCATGCCATGAAAGCACAGCGCTATGACCTGCGGGGTTCCGATGGCCGGTTTCTCGAGCGCTATTGGCAGACGGTGTCCGTTCCGATCCTGAATGACGAAGCGCAGCTGGTGTGCATTCTGCATCAAGCACGAGATGTCACCGAAACAGTCGGCACTGCGGGTTTCGTTGGTCATTGACACCCTCTAATGACGTCTCATCGGCGGTCAGCGCCGCTCTCACAGGAGAAGTCCGTCACATTCAGATTGTGAAGCATCGCGTAGCGGTGACGACGTTTACCTCGAGATCGGGGGGAGGGCGTGTCCAAAGCGGCGAGGATAGCTTCGCGAGTGGTGCGCCATTGGTATTCCGAAACTCGGGGCGGTTTCAGCCCACAGTGAGTTTCATGATTTCATGATGGGTAACTCGGCAAGGCTGTTTCTCAGGCGCAGCATGTCCCATGGCAGATGTTCGGCGATGGCAAGGCCAACCATATCCACTGCCGCGCCGATCTCTTTCAACAGGCGCACCACCTGGTCCAGCTGCATACGGCCTTGCTCTATTCCATCGAAGGCCCCCTCCGGCATGCCCGGCCTGTTGAACAGCAGCGGAGAAAAATGAGCCGGATCGAGGACATCGAGGTCGAAATGTACCGCAAGATGCGTGATTCCCTCGGTCTCGATCCAGTCGAGGATCGGCCGGCTGCTGTCAGCAAGGACGGCTGGCGGGATATGCCGGATGCCCAGTTCCTTCAGGATCAGGTCTTCATCCGCGTTCCATCCCTGCATGCCGGCGATCATCACACGCCGGGCGTCCAGCTTGCGGGGCACTTCTGCCGTGAAAGCCTCGTCGCCCCGGCCAAGCAGCAGGGCAAGCACATGGGCATGGGCGTGCGAAAACTCGGCAGCGCTCATCACGTCGGGATGGGCATCGAGCCAGAGAACGCCCAGCTTTTCACCATATCTGCGGCTTAGATACGCCATCGGCGCAAGATCGACCAGGCAGTCGCCGCCAAGCGTCACGATCCGATCGGGCGCATGCCGCTCGATGGCTTCGCGCGCCGCTCTTGCTTGAGACAAGAGGGCGGCGCACCACTTGATGCCACGGCTAACCGGCGGGGAGCTTCCGTCCGGTTCCGGAACCGCCACGGTTTCCTCGGGGCCGTCATGCGGCGGGGCAAGCCAGCGCAACAATTCGGAACCAAAGCTATAGGCGGGTTCATCGCCACCCTGCCATTGCGGCATGTTCAAACGGAGCGTCGTGGAGGTCACCGCAGATCATATTCTTTCGAGGCCGGAAGAGAAGACAATGTAGGTTGTCCGGCGGAAAAAAGCCACGCCCACGGGGCGCCCCGGGGTTCGAGAGGGAAGGGGGAGTGATGCTGGTGTCCGGGCTGATCCGGATGCCAGAAGGAGTTCCTCCGATGACCACGACCGTTAAGCTCTCGAAGCTTACGCTTTCTCCCATCAATGTCCGCAGGCGGCCCGACGACCTGCTGGAAATACCGCAGATGGCCGCCGATCTCGAAGCTCGCGGCGTACTCCAGAACCTGCTCGTCACGCCTGTGAAAAAGCCGCGCGGCACTTTCGAGGTCTTCGATGGCGGTCGCCGCCTGCGCGGTCTGCTCATGCTCGCCGAGCGCGGCACCATCGACCCTGAAACCTACGATGTTCCCGTCAAGGTTCTCGTCGGCGACGAGGCGACCCTGTCCGAGACCTCGACCGCGGCCAACTTCCATCAGCTCAAGATGACGCCTGCCGAGGAATGCCGCGCGTTCCAGTATTTCATCGGTCTCAATAATGATATCGACGGTGTCGCCAAGCGCTTCGGCCTCACCCGTCGGTTCGTCGAGGGCCGCCTGCGGCTCGCGACCCTGGCCGAGCCCATCTTCGAGGCGCTGAGCGAAGGCACCATCACGCTGGACGTCGCCAAGGCCTATGCCTCGACCGAAAACCAGGAGAAGCAGCTTCTCGTCTGGAACAGCTACGGCACCAGCTATGCCAATGCCGACACTATCCGCCGCGTCATCGCCAACGAAACGATGAAGTCGACCGATCCGGTCGCGATCCTGGTCGGCGAGGACCGCTATGCCGAGGCTGGCGGCAAGATCGACCGCGACCTTTTCAGCGACAGCGGCGACAAGTGGGTGAACCCCGAGATCGCGCAGCGGCTCGCCGCGGACATCATGGAAGCGGAAGCCAAGCGGATCGGCGAGGAACTCGGTCTCGCCTGGATCCGGCCGATTGCGTCGAACTACACGCATAGCGCGGCGACCGGCCTCTACCGGGTGATCCTGCCGCAGCCTGATTTCACCGAGGCGCAGCTGGCCCGCCTCGATGCGATTGCACAGCGGCAGGAAGCCATCGCCGAGGAGATGGATGACGAGACCATCGATGAGGATGCCTACAAGGCGCTCGACCAGGAATATGATGCCCTGTCCGAGGAAGAACACGCGCTCCACAACATCCCGCCGGTGCTGCCTGACGAGATCAAGCCGCTCGTCGGCGCGTTTCTCAAGCTGACGCCCAGAGGCGAGATGGTCCTCGACACCGAATATTATAGCGAGGAACCGGTCAGCATCGGCGGCGCTGATGAAAACGGCGAGGACGACCACGGCGATGGTGCCGGCGGTGGCGGTTCGACCGGCCCGGGCGGCAGCTACACGCCGCCTGCTCCGCCGCCCGAAGCGATCGCCCCGGGCGGCAAGCCGCTCAGCGCCCGGCTCTACGATGAGCTGGCGATGCAGCGGCGCGACGTGCTCGCAGCGACCCTGCTCAGCCATCCGGCCCT
This sequence comes from Sphingobium sp. MI1205, assembly GCF_001563285.1. Taxonomy (NCBI): domain Bacteria; kingdom Pseudomonadati; phylum Pseudomonadota; class Alphaproteobacteria; order Sphingomonadales; family Sphingobiaceae; genus Sphingobium; species Sphingobium sp. MI1205. The sequence continues at coordinate 169,603 of NZ_CP005191.1, read as the reverse complement.
GGCGCTCGACTATGCGCTCTTCGTCATGATTGACGATCGCGCCAGCACGTTCAGCGCCTATGGCTCGACCATTCGCGCTCGCTCGCCGCAGGATCCGGTGAGTGGCGACCAGCCGACGACCCGCGCGCGGGGCTATCTCGCCGAAGCCCATGACGGGCTCGATGCGAGTTGGCTGGAGCACAAGTCCGAGGTCGACCGGTTCGAGGCGTTCCGGGCGCTCGACGACGACAGCAAGGCGGCCTGGCTCGCCTACATCGTGGCGATGTCGCTCGAAGCGAAGGCGAGCTACCGCGCCGAGCAGTGTCCGCTCCACAACCGGTTGGCGACGATCATGGATGTCGATGTCGCAAGCTGGTGGCGGCCGACATCCGAGAACTTCTTCGACCGCATCAGCAAGGGCTCGATCCTGACGCTGCTCGCCGATGTCGGCGGCGCGGCGCTGACCGCGCGCCACGCGACGATGAAGAAGTCGGAGATCTCGGAATCGTGCGCGAAGCTCTTCGCGGGCGAAGCGATCGTCGAGCCCGAGGTCCGGGACGCGGCGCTTGCCTGGGTGCCCGACGCCATGCGCTTCCTCGACAAGACCGAGGCGGACGATCTCGAACCCGCCGAAGGCGATCCTGAAGAGCAGGCGATCGTCGAGCCCGAGGATGCCGAAGAGGTTGGCGTGGCTGGCGTCGACGAGACAGTGTCCGGTGCCTGCGAAATCGAAGCGGAATCGCCCGATCAGGACGCTCTCGCGGCCTGACGCCGCTTTCTCCTGGATGCCTTGCCGCCGGCGCGTGGTCCCGTGCCGGCGGCCTTTTCCCCTTCCGCACGGAGAAGCGCCATGTCCCTTGCGAAACGCACGAGCCGCGATGTCGCCGCCGAAATCACCGACCTCATCATCCGCAAGCTCGAGGAGGGTGTTCCGCCCTGGTCGAGGCCCTGGCGGCTGAACGGGGCGGGCGGACGCCCGCTGCGTCATTGCGGCACGCCGTATCAGGGCATCAATACGCTTTATCTCTGGGCGCTCGGCGATGCCCAGGGTTATCGTTCGCGTTACTGGATGACCTGGCGCCAGGCGGAAACGCTAGGCGGGCACGTCCGCAAGGGTCAAACCGGCGCGCTTTCGGTTTATTATTCCTCGTTCAAGAAGCGTGAGGAGCACCCCGAAACCGGCAAGCAAGTGGAGCGGAGCATCCGGTTCCTGCGCCATTACATCGTGTTCAACGCCGATCAGATCGACGGTCTTCCAGCCTATTTCTACCCCTCTGACGAACCGGAGCAGCCTCTGATCCCGTCCGAGCGGCAGGCGGCGATCGACGCCTTCTTCACGGGAATCCCTGCCGACGTTCGCCATGGCGGAAACCAAGCCTACTTCACACCGACCTTCGATCATATCCAGCTGCCGAACCGAACGGCCTTCCGCAGCATGGATCACTATGCGTCCACGCGTTGCCACGAGACGGTTCATAATGCCGTAACCCGGATTATGCCGCATGGCATCGTAGGATCTCGTGTTTCCGCGATTTGGTGACGTGCCGCTTCGGCATATTCCTGGTGCCTGGGAGGTAATCCGCTGGAATGTGGGAACGTTCAGCGCAACTGACGCGGTTCGCTCACTTCTTCCGCATCCTGCGTGGCTTCGTGCACTTCTTCTCTGATGATCTTCTGCGTGATTTCATCCAGATGCGAGGTCAGGGCTTGGCTCAGTTCCTCGAACTCTGGCCATAGCGTCATCCGAACGAAACTCGCTGGCGCGCGAACAATCACCGTCTGACGATGCATGCGCGCATAGCGAAATGGCTTGATGCCATAGCGGCGGCACAGAGCGATGAAGAGCTGTCGTGACCAGGGGTCAGAAATTGAAAACTTGAACTCCTCGGCACGTTCTTGTTTGCTGGCCGTTGCGAACTGGCGGCGAATGCGTTCCGCAGCGGCACCTGCGGCGGCTTGCTCGCCGGCGGTCGTGGCGCCGGCATAGAGAGCTTCGATCTTGCGCAGCTTCTCGCGGAGACGTTCCTCGGACATTGGATCAATGCACCGTCGGCTTCTCGGTGAGAATGCCTTCAAGCATCTGTCGCCGTGCACGAGTGCAAGCCAGCACAGTCTCGTGGATTTCGGTCTCCATGATTTTGGTCAGTTCGCGCAGGTGCTTGAATGTCGTGTCAAGCTGGGTGCGATCATCCGCATTGGGGTCACGTTCCACGAGTTCGCAGATACCGCCCATCATCGCACGGAGCTCGGCAAGTTGGCCGATCGCGCCATGAGCACGTTCGGGTAGATCGATGATATCATGACCGTTGAACAGACCTTCGATGAAGCCATCCAGTTCCTCAAGACGGATCAGCCCGTAGTGTCCGAGATTTGCAGCAGTTGGGTCCATCGACACACGTGTCAGCCTGAATGGCTGACTACGCTTCTGGTGCCGGGTCAGCCCATTCCAAAGGCCGTCGATCAGAGCACCAATCAATTCGTTGGCTTCGTCCACGCTGTCGAACACGGGCAACTCACCGCCCCATAAATCCTGAATCATCTGCAAGGGCGAGGCCGATAGCTCCGGGGTTGCGATATTGCCCAGAAGCCGGGTGCGCACTTCGTGGAATGGCACCGGGCAGTCGTACTTCTCGATCAACGCCTTTACGGCTGCATCACCCAAAACCTTGGTCTTCTGCTTCATGCCCACTCCGCATATCTGAAACCAACACAACTGATAATCTTGCAGTCAGGGCGACGACAAGGCCCGGATCGCGCTCCAACCCTATGGAGCACGAAAACCATGACGATAATCACCAAAACCTGCATTGAGCCGTACATCGACAGCTTCATGCGCTGCTTTGCCGAGGCGAACTACAAACACGCCACGATCAAAGAATACCGAAATCTGATCCGCAGATTTGGACTGGCAATGGATGAGGCTGGCATTGCACCATCGGCATTGACGCCCGATCTTGCGGAAAAGCTGGGTCGGGCAGCAGAGCCGCAGAGAACAGGAACGATCCGCCTTTACAGCCTGGGGCGCAAATTCGCTGCGCACCTGATCGAGATATGCGTTGCCAAGCCGGTTGCACCGACTCCCGCTGAGGTCGCCCGCGCCGAACTGCTGGCCGACTTCGAAACCTATCTCACCAAACAGCGCGGCCTCAGTCCGCGCAGCATCCACCATACGCTCCGCTTTGCCAACCGCTTCATGGACCACCGCTTTGGTGCGGACATGTTCGACCTGACCAGTTTACGACCCGTTGACGCCGTCGGGTTCGTTCAACACTTGCTGTCGCGGGGGCGGCCATACCGAGACAAGAGTGCAGTGACGCATCTGCGCACGTTCTTCCAGTACCTGTTCGCACGAGGCGTCACCGCGACCAACCTTGCCCTAAGCGTGCCCAAAGCAGCGATGGCTCGCGACAAGCGCCTTCCCCGACATCTGTCGCCCGAAGGCGTCGAAGCCGTGCTTGACTGGGTTCGCCGAAATCCCCGGCACGGCGTTCGCGATTATGCGATGCTCCTGATCATGGCACGGCTTGGGCTTCGCGCGCCGGAAATCACCAGGATCGAACTCGACGATATCGACTGGCGTTCAGGCGAACTGACTGTGCGCGGCAAAGGCAAAGTGCATGACCGTGTGCCCATCACCGCCGAGGTCGGTGAAGCCCTAAGCCGGTATCTGAGGGAGGAGCGCGGACCGACTGACTGCCGGACCCTGTTCGTCACCCAGCGCGCTCCGCATCGACCATTCAAGGATAGCCAGATCGTCAACGCTATCATCAAGGATGCGCTCGATGCGACCGGTCAGAAGCCCGCTACGCCCTATGTGGGATCGCATGTTCTACGCCACAGCCTTGCCACGCAACTCATAAATCGTGGCGCTTCACTCGACGAGGTCGGCGACATGCTGCGCCACCGGTCGCGCGGTTCCACCATGATCTACGCCCGGCTTGAGATCGAAGGCTTGCGATCCATTGCCCAGCCCTGGCCCGTCGCGGGAGGTGCACAATGAGCCTCGCCAGCCAGCTTGACCGCTATCTCGCCGTTCGCCGTAGCCTCGGCTATGATCTCAGGACTTCCGAACGGGTGCTACGCCGCTTTATCCGCTTTGCCGACGATGCGGGTGCGCAGCATATCGACGCTGACCTGTTCCTGCGCTGGGACGCAAGTCAGCCTGCTGCCGGGTCGTCCACCCGGTCCGCTCGGCTCGGTATGGTACGGTTGTTCGCTCTTTGGTTGAGCAGTGTCGACTTGGCGCATGAAGCGCCGCCGCGCGGGTTGTTGCCGGATCGCACAATCCGCAAACGGCCATACATCTACAGCAAAGTCGAAATCGGTGACATTATCGCAGCCGCCAGCGAACTGCCTTCCACCTACGGAATGCGGGGGCTGACGTGTTCGACATTCTTCGGCCTCATCGCGGTAACGGGGCTCAGGATCAGCGAAGCGCTGGCGCTCGACACGAGCGACCTCGATGTTGCAACCGGTGTGCTGAGTGTCAGGCACGGAAAGCTGGGAAAGGAGCGCCTGCTGCCACTCGACCCGACTGTCGTAGACCGGTTGATCACCTACACCACAGAACGTAATCGGCTGCTTGGTCGAGCATCCACCCCCCTCTTTGTCAGATGTAATGGGGACCGGCTCAGCGAATGGTCGGCACGAGCCAGCTTCGCACGAGTAAGTCGAGCGATCGGGTTGCGGGAATACTCACGGTTCAAGCGGCACGGCAAAGGACCACGCATACACGACCTTCGCCACACCTTCGCAGTTCGCACCATGATCGACTGGTATCGTATGGGCAAGGATCCGGCGCGGGAGATGATCAGGCTGACGACCTGGCTTGGCCATGCCAGCCCCGACCATACGTTCTGGTACATTGAGGCGGTGCCCGAACTGCTCGAGCTGGCGATGGCACGCGCCACGCGCATTGGTTGGGAGGCGCAGCGATGACCTCCATGACTTTGCCAGCGCTGATCCAACGCTTCTTCACCGACAGACTGTGCGTCCAGATGGAAGCAAGCCATCATACCATCGCGAGCTATCGCGACACGTTCCGCCTGTTGCTGCGCTATGCCGGTTCGCGCCTTGGCAAACGACCAGTCGCTATCACGGTCGAAGATATCGACGTCGATCTGGTTGCCGACTTTCTGGTCCACACCGAAACAGCACGGGGCAACTGTGCACGTAGCCGTAACACCAGGCTCGCGGCGATCCGTTCGTTCTTCCGCTATGTGGCGATGGCCGATCCAACATGGATGCTGAACTGCCAGCGCATCCTTGCCATGCCTAACAAACGCTATGTTAAGCGCGCGGTCACGTTCCTGACCGCAGACGAAATCGCGGCACTGCTGGCCGTGCCGGATCGCTCGACATGGGCCGGAAAGCGCGATCACGCCTTGTTGCTGCTCGCGCTGCAAACGGGCCTCAGGGCATCAGAGCTGATCAGCTTGCGATACCGGGATGTTGTGCTCGGCACCGGCGCCCACGTCCGATGCGTAGGAAAGGGACGAAAAGAACGGTCCACACCGATCAGGCGGGAAACCGCCAAGATCCTGAAGGTATGGATTGGGGAGCATGGCAACAGCGATCGACCACTGTTCCCGTCGATCCGTGGCGAACGGCTAAGCCGCGATGCGCTCGAACATTTGGTACGCAAGCATTGCCTGGCGGCAGCGCGCACCTGTCCGAGCATCGGCGCAAAGCGGGTCACGCCGCATACCTTGCGCCACAGCACCGCGATGGACTTGCTCCACCATGGTGTCGATCAGGCCGTGATCGCACTGTGGCTGGGTCATGAATCGGTCGAGACCACGCAGGTCTACATCCACGCCGACATGCGCTTAAAGGAAAAGGCACTGGCGCGCGTCGCTGCTCCGGACGTGCCGACAGGTCGGTTCAAACCCGACGATCAGCTCCTCGCGTTCCTCGAAGGGCTCTGATTATGCCGAGGTGCCGCATGGCGGATGGCCGAAAAACAAGTCCTAGCCAACGCCATGCGGCATAATCAGGGTTACGGCATTATGCCCTTTATGCCGATATCGGCATAAGACCCACTGGTCGGGCCATTCCAGCCGACTCGCACGGACCTTCGGCAAGCGCTTCGGCGACAAGGCCTATGCGTTCGAAGAACTGGTCGCCTTATCTGGACAGTCTGCGCCGCTCGCAACTTTGCAGTAAGGTCGGCGATGGACGCCCACGGTAGGCAGTAATCAGGCTGGCCGTAGCGCTGACCCAAGAGCTGGCGGAGGCCAGCCTGATTGCTGCCAGGCCATAGTGCGCAACGGTGTGAAGGTCAGCTTCCGGGTGGGGGTCCGGGGGAGGGCTTCGCGCCGGTGTCGATCATTACTGTTTGCGAGCGCCGCGAGGCCAGGGGCCTCGATGCGCATGTGCCGCTGATCCTGCGCGGCGACGCGCTCTATGATCCCGATCTGGATCGCTTCTTTCTCGACCTGCCGTTGTCGGGCGTCCGCTCGCGCCATTCGCTGCGCGCCTATGCCTATGATGTCGTAGTCTGGCTTCGCTTTCTCGATGCCTGCGGCAAGACCGTGTGGGCTGCGACCCGCGACGATGTCGACGCCTATCATCGTGAGCGACGCCGCGACGAGGCCGATCACCGGATAACGGCCGCAAGCTGGAACCGTGCCGTCGCCAGTCTCGATCGCCTTTACCGATGGGGTGAGCAGCACGGGCTGATCACTGACGCGCCGTTCAGCCGCCGCGCCGTGTGGCGACCGGCGCATGGTGGCCGTCGCGGCATGATCGCGGCGCGCAATGACGCTTATGAACGTGTTGCCAGGCGATCGGATGTGCGGTTCGTCACGATGGACGACTACCGCATTTTCCGCGAGGTCGGCCTGCGCGGCCTTACCCCTGACGGCACCGAGCGCCCCGGCGCGCGCGACCGGAACGGGCTGCGCAACGCGCTGTTCGCCGATCTTCTCGTCACCACCGGCCTGCGCCTCGAAGAGGCGTCGGGTCTACTCGCCGCCGAGCTCGCGGCGATCGACCGCGAGGACAGCGATGCACAACAACTTTGGCTGCCTCTCCCGCCACCGCTGACCAAGGGCGACCGGGGACGCAGCGTCCTGCTCCCGCGTCGGCTGCTTCGTCAGATTGCCGCCTACGTCGCCGTCGAGCGCGCCGCGGGCGTCGCCAAGTTCGCCGCGCGAGACGGCGCGACCAAGCTCGAACGACCGATCCCTGTCACCCGCGCCGGTCTCGACCGCATGCGCGATATCTGCACCCCGGAGGAACGATGCCGCCTGATCCTCTGCGACGAGGATGGACCGCCCCGCGAGCCGGCGGCGCTGTGGCTGACCGAGGTCGGGCAGCCTGTTCGGCCCAACTCGTGGGAGGTGATCTTCACCCGTGCTGGCAACCGGTGCGCGGAGAACGGCTTCCCGCTGTCGATCAACCCGCACCAGCTTCGCCACACGTTCGCAGTCCATATGCTTGCCTTGCTGATCCAGCAGCGACTGCGCGAAGCGGCATTGCCGGCGGGGCCGATGGAGAGCTACCGGCTGATCCTCGGGGACCCGCTGCAACAGGTGCAACGCCTGCTCGGCCACGCGAGCCTCACCACCACCTATATCTACCTCGACCATATTGCGACCCGCGCCGATACGGTGGATGCGGCGGTCGAGGAGCTGCTTGCGCTGCTGCCGGGACCGCAGGGCGCATGAGCGGTCGTCCCCGCAAGGGCCGGCCCGTCGCCTTCGTGCCGATCACGCCGGAGCCCGTGCAGCCTGATCCCGTGCTCGGCCTCAAGTTCACCATCGAGGCGCGGCATGGCGGGACGGTCCTGATCGATATGGCCGCACTCGATCCTCGTCCGCTCGCCATCGCCTTTGCTGGCGCATTGCGACGGTCGGCCGCGCTCGGAGGACCGATCGGTGCGGCGAGCGTCATCAAGCAGTATGTAAATGCCTACCGCCTGTTCTTCGCCTGGCTTGGCGACGAAGCGCTGAACGTGGCTGGCGTCGGCGACCTGCGCGCAGCCCATATCGATGGGTTCGCCTCCGCGCTCGACCGCCGCGGGATGGGCGCGATCCACCGGCACATAACGGTCGGCAAGATCGTCAACACATTGCGCGCGATCGAGGCAGACCGGCCCGATCGGATCGCGCCTGACCTGCATGAGCGGCTGCGCTACACACTGGCCACGTCGGCGGGCCGCTCGACCCCGCGCGATGCTTATAGCCCCTTCGTTGCCCGCGCGTTGCGCGACGCCGCGAGGACCGACGTCGAAGCGATGTTCCGCCGTCTCGGTGCCGACGACCGCACCGATGAGGGCGACCCGGTCATCGCCAGCGTGCGCGCCGAGGTCGAAGCGATCATCGCGCGGCAGGGCTTTATCGTCGCAGACCAGCCCGCGCTGAAGAGCCTCTATTTCATGCGCATGCGACGCGGATTGCCGATCAGCACGCTCATCGACGATCTGCATGGCCGCCATCACCTGCTTGCGCGCGATCTGCCGGCGCTGCTCGTGCTGCTCACGCTCGATACCGGGCTCGAGCCCGAGTGCCTGAAGGCGCTGACCGTGGATTGTCTCACCAACCCCCATGCCGGCACGGTGGAACTGCGCTATCTCAAGCGCCGCGCCCGCGGCGCCGAGCACAAGAGCATGCGCGTCCGCGACGGCGGTGGTGGCACGCCTGGCGGCCTCATCCGTCGCCTGATCGACGTCACCGCGCCAGCCCGCGAGCATCTGACCGATGATCGTCTTTGGGTTTATCACAACGTTGGCGGCCTGCGGGCGGGTATCGCTCATCCGAAGGAGCGGATCGCTGCCTGGATAGCACAGCATGCTATTGTCGATGACGACGGCAAGCCGCTCCACCTGCTGCTCTCCCGGCTCCGCAAGACCCACAAGGCGCTGTGGTACACGAAGACTGAGGGGCACATGGCCCGCTTCGCAGTCGGTCATTCGCGCGAGGTTGCGGGGCGCCACTATGCCGATCTGCCGTCGCTTCGGTCCCTGCACGAGAAGACCCTCGCTGACGCCTTTCGCGAAGCGGTCGCCACCGCGACGCCGACCGTGCTGCCGCCCACCGCCGAGAAGGCGTTGCGCCAATCGCCCGATCAGGCCGCGCCGCTGATGCCGCCCGATACCGTCGGTCCGTTGCTCGACGGCGAACAGGATGTCTGGCTCGCCGCCTGCGCGGGCTTCCATAGCAGTCCCTTCGCCGATGCCGGATCACCCTGCGCGCAGCCCTTCTGGGGTTGCCTCGATTGTCCCAACGCCGTCATCACCGCGCGCAAGCTCCCCGCGATCCTCGCTTTCCTCGCATTCGTCGAAGAGCAGAGGCTGAGCCTGCCCGCGAACGATTGGGCGGCCAAGTTCGGCCGCGTCCATGCCCGCATCACCGCCCAGGTCCTGCCGGCATTCTCCGATGCCGTCATCGCCGATGCGCGCCGGCAGATGGAAGGCGAACGGCTTTATCTGCCGCCGGAGGCACGCACATGACCATGCCAGCCCATGTCCAGGCGCCCGCCTTCGACGATCGCGCCGTGCTGGCGAGCGCGCCGCTCAAGGCCGGTCACGCCCGCGAAGATCTGTCGCGCGTCGGCGACGCGAGCTGGGATCTCGGTCCCGCCGTATTCCGCGAGAACGCCCGGCGCTGCCACGTCACCGTGCATTTCGACGTGCTCGAACATGCCGATGTCCAGGCGGCGATGCGCGCCTATCTCTACGCCCGCCTCAACGCCGATCTCCCCGGCTATCGGACGAAGTTACCGCCCGCCTGCATCCGCCAGGCATTCAACCGTGCCCGCCGGTTCTTCGCCTTCGCCCGTGAGCGGCTCGGACGGCTCGACGTTTCCCGTATCGATCAGCCATTGGTCGATGCCTATGCCCGTCATCTCCGTGACGATCCTGCCCGACGACCCGTCATCGTCGGTCACCTCCTCGAAGTGGTCTCCGATCTCTATTACTATCGTGACCACCTCGCTGACGGAGGCCTTGTATTCGAGCCCTGGGCCGGACAGGCGCCCGCCCGCGTTGCGGGCTACCGCCATGTCCGGGAGAACCGCACCCCACGGTTCCCGGAAGAGGTCATCGCCGCGCTGCTCGCCTGGTCGTTGCGCTACGTCACCGTCTTCGCTGACGATATTCTCGCCGCCCGCCGCGAGCTTGATCGGCTCGAAGCGCGCCGGGATCGCCTTGTCACCGCCGACGCCGGCCTCTCGGACCCTGATCGCCGGCAACGTCGCCGCACCCGCCTGAAGGCCTATTTCGATCGCCGACGCCGCGAGGGGCGCGGCGCACCGATCTGGGCCACCGCTCATAACGGCAAGCTGCGCGTCGACCCCAACACCGGCAGCGTGACCCCACCGATCAACGCCCATCTCTTACATCTCCATGTCGGGATCGACGTGCAGGCGGAACCGCACGCACATCTCATGCTGACCGGCGGCGAAGCGAGGCTGATCGATGCAGTGGCGGCCGAGCTGGGGGTGGAGGTCGGCGGCATGGACACGCCGATCTCGATCGATCCCGATAGCGGTCGGCCATGGCGCGAGCGCTTCGACGCGAAGACTCTCGCACACGAGGAACGGATGCTCCAGGCCGCCGCTTATATCGTGTGCGCCTATCTGACCGGCATGCGCGACTGCGAGGTGCAGGCGATGCGGCGCGGGTGTGTCTCTATCGCGCGCAGCGAGGACGGCCTGATCGAACGGCATCGCATCCGATCGACCATCTACAAGCGCCGGGCGGCGGTGGACGAAGTGGCGAGCTGGGTGACGATCGAGCCGGTCGCCGATGCGATCACGGTGCTCGAACGCCTGTCGGCAGGACCGGCGCGCGCCAGCGGCAGCGATACGCTCTGGCCGGTACTGCGCGCGAGCGCCGTCTCCAAGACGCATCTGTCGAGCGAGGTGGTCCGCCAGCTCAACGCCTTCCGCGACCACCTCAACACCGCCTTCGGCAACCCCGATATGCCGGTCATCCCGCGCGGTCCCGACGGCAAGCCGTGGCGCATCACGACACGGCAGTTCCGGCGCACGATCGCGTGGCACATCGCCAACCGCCCGTTCGGCACCATCGCCGGCATGATCCAGTACAAGCACGCCTCGGTCGCCGCTTTCGAGGGCTATGCCGGGACCAGCGCATCGGGGTTTCGCGCCGAGGTCGAAGCGCAGCGCCGGCTCGGTCAGATTGACGATCTGCTGGACTATTTCGACCGCCGTCAGGGCGGCGCATCGCTCGGCGGCCCAGCGGGACCGCGCATCGCGCGGACGCTCGACGATGCCGCCGTCAGACAAGGGCCTTTGCCCGCCATGATCGCCGATCGCGCCCGCCTGCGCGTCATGCTCGCCAGCGTCGCGCGCACCTTCCATGTCGGCCCGCTCGCGGATTGCTTCTTTGATCCCGCGACCGCGCTCTGCCTCAAGCGCGTGACGACCCCTGATCCCGCGCAGCCGCTCACCGCCCTGTGCGAGCCGACCCGCTGTCCCAACGCCTGCATCACCGCCCGCCACAGGCCGGCCTGGGAACGCGCGGCGGCCGATGCCAGGGCGCATCTACGCGAACGGCGCATCTCCGATCTTCAGCGTCAGGCTCTCCAGCGCGAGCTTGATCGCCTGACCGCGGTGATTGCCGGGATCGATCCTCCCACGCCGTAGACCACCCCGGCTGTTGGCGGAGTCCTGCGCCGGTCGGCGCGCCCGCGCAACGGCTTCGCCGTCCTTCGCTTCGCTGCGGCCCTGACGGGTGCGCGAGCCCCCCTGTGCCCGGCGCGAACGGGCCTCCGCCGCCGGGGATGGTCCCCGGCGCGAGAACGGAGAACAGATCATGTCAGCCTCACCACGTGTCGACGTCTATGCTCGCGTCACGCAAGCGATCGTCGACGCCATCGAAGCCGGCACCGGCACCTGGCGCATGCCATGGCATCATTCTGGCGCCGACGTCACCCGCCCGACGAACGTCGCCAGCGGCAAGCCCTATCGCGGCATAAATACGGTCTCGCTCTGGGCAGCCGCCTATGGCAGCGGCTATGCGAGCGGCGTCTGGGGCACCTATCGCCAGTGGCAGACGCTCGGCGCGCAGGTCCGCAAGGGCGAGCAGGCCAGCCTCGGCGTCCTCTGGAAGGAGTTTCGCGCGAAGGATGACGACGCCGGCGACGATGACGACCACCGCCGGCTTTTCGCCAAGGCGTTCAGCCTGTTCAACGCCGATCAGGTCGATGGCTATGCGCCCGAACCGGGGCCGGACCTGCCCGAGAGCGAACGCCTCGCCGCCGCCGAAGCCTTCATCGCCGCCCTCGGCATCGATACCGTCTACGGCTCGGCCAGCGCCTATTATCACATCGCCGAAGACCGCATCCACATGCCGGATTTCAGCGCCTTCCACGATGCCCACGGCTTCTACGCCACCCATATTCACGAGGCGGCTCATGCCAGTGGCGCAGCTCACCGGCTCGACCGGGATTTCAGCGCCAAGTGGACCAGGCACGCGCTCGCCATGGAGGAAGCGACCGCCGAACTGACCGCATCGTTCCTGCTCGCCGATCTTGGGATCGCGCACGAACCGCGACCCGATCACGCGGCCTATATCGCCTCCTGGCTGCAACTGCTCAAGGACGAGCCCCGCGCGATCTTCACCGCGGCGAGCAAGGCGCAGGCAGCGGCCGACTGGATGCACGCCCGTCAGCCATGATCCAGCAGCGACCAAAGCCGAGCGGCCGATCCCTCGCGGGCTCGGCCGCTTCGTCGCGCACGGCGATGCGCGGGCTTCGCCCGCTCACCAGCGGACGCCGCTGGCGCGGCGGCGCTGATTTCTGGGCCTCCCTCGATGCGGGTCTGGTCGGCGCTCCCTGCTAGGCCCGCCACGGCGCGCCGCAAGCCCGGCTTCGCCGCGCTGCTCCATTGCATTTCGCCCCTCCGGGTGCGGCCCCCCGCTTGCGCGGGCCTCTCCGGTCGTTCTCGCCGCCCACCCCCGCCTCGGGGGAGCCATGGGGTTTTTAGGCAGTGCAGGAGGCACCGATGGTTTTCACCTTTCAACCGCCATTTTTCGCTGGACTGTCAGGATATTGCGCCGAGATCGGGGCGGGGCTCTGCTGTGCTGACCTTGGTCTGCCCAACGTCCTCCATGACAGTCATGCGAGCTATGTGGCGCATTGGCTCGGTATCCTCCGCGGCGACAAGACCGCGATCATCCACGCTGCCGCCAAGGCTGAACAGGCTTTCGCGTATCTCAAAAGCTTCGGCGCGGCGAGCAAGGCGCAGCCGGCAGCCGACCGGATGCACGTCCATCGGGGCCACCCCCACGCCGAGGTTCAGTATTTCAGGCCGGTATCACAAAGCACCGTTGCCACGACGGCATCAGCCGTCAACCGCCCCGATGCCAGCAGCTTTGCCGCGGCGCAGACGTTCGCAGCGGCAGAATAGCCGACGTACAGGCCCTCGCGATGGGCCAGAGTACGCCGCCACTCTTCAGCTTCATCATCGCTGATGCCGACACTCATATCCATCAGCGACGGATCCCAGTGCGGCGGAACCGTGCCATAACCGATGCCCTGGAGTTTATGCCGGGCGTCGAGCACCGGTTCTCCGGCCAGCGGCCGCGCGTTCAGCGGTTCGACAGCGGCGCAGACCGTACCGGGATTGGCGCGCTTCAACGCCTTTGCAACGCCCACGAAGGTGCAGCCCGTGCCGACCGCTGCAACCCATCCGTCGACCGGGCCACCGAACTGCGCCAGGATCTCCGGGCCTGTCGTGGTCTCGTGCGCTGCGATCCCCTCTGCAGCGTTGAACTGATCGACGTAGAAACCGTCACGCGCCCGGGCGATCGCGCAAGCCGCCTGTGCGGCAGCATTGACATCGGAACCCGTCACCTGGCCCGGGCTTCCATCCACCTGGGCGATGAGCACCACTTCGGCGCCGAGTCCTTCGAGCATCTTCGCTCGCGCCGGACTGTTGCCTGCCGACATCGTGACGACGAGGGGATGGCCGAGCGCGGCGCATGCCACCGCCAGTCCGGCGCCCATGTTTCCGCTCGTCATTTCCACGACCGGCATTCCCGGCTTCAGCCGGCCATCCTCTCTTGCGGCAAGCAGGATCGCCTTGGCGGCACGGTCCTTCACACTTCCCCCGGGCAGCAGGAACTCGGCCTTGGCGATGATGCGACCAGGACCCGTGTAGATGCGATCCAGTGCGATCAAAGGCGTGCCGCCGATTATCTCAATGGCCGACGCGGCGAGCATGACTTCTCCGACAATGACGGGTGCGGAAGGTCACATCCGCACGACATGAAAATACTGCGACTTTGATACGCGGGCGTTCGCCTGCTGACCAGCGCTCGCGGCCCGACGATCCTCAAACCGGAAACGGCCAGCGGCCGGTTTCCTTCCTCAAGAAAGGACTCATCATGGGATGGCTCTTCATGCCCTTTACGTCGATGGGCGGCCACAAGACCGCCAAATCCTATCTCGACGCGCAGCTTACCTACGAAAACACGCTCGAGGACGGCACGAAACGCGGCCTCAGGGTGCTCGCGTCCTCCTGTCCGGGAAATCGGACCTATTACGCCGCAGCCCAGGAAATCGTGGACGGCATTGCCGGCAACGTTTTCGCGGTAGTGTGCCTGGTGCGCTGGAATCCACGCTCGCGCGATGGCCACCAGTTCGGGTACAAGGATAGTGCGCCGTTGCGGCGCTGAAATGGAGTATCAGTGATGATGAGGTAAGTTGAGAATGCCTCTGCTCGCCGGACTAACCTCGGGCCTCACAAGGTCTGAAATCCCGAAAGGGACGGGGAACAATAGCATGTTCGGAAAAGGCCAGATGCGTCTTAGTCGCAAATGGAGGCGATGACGGTCAGGGCAAGGTGCGTATGGTGAAGGCTACACTGCTTAAATCCCAGTCTGCAGCAATCTATATAGCGATACTGGCGAAAGCGACTGTCACGCCAGGTCCGGATGATGACAGCGGTCTCATGTCTTGGCCGCCTGTTTCTCAGCCCATCCGGTGCGCCTCTCGTCGAGGGGTTTAGTGGACGAACGGGACACCTAACCGCGCCGCATCTCCATTCAGCGTAACTACGGGATGCCCTAAACAGGCGGCTTCTGCCGGCCTGCATGGGTACGGAGCCGCCATATTACTCAAATGCCCGGGGTAATGCCCGGGACATCGACCTCTTCGGAGGCGGCGGTGCAACTGTATAAGGTCTCGAGCGATCGGGCCGAAAGCGGGGAAGACCGGGGGAAGGGCGGCAGCTGTGATTCTTCAACCACCGATCATGGGGTGTGCTGATGCTGCCAGAAACTGTGAAAGGCCGGTTGGAGGCCATTCCGGCGCTCGTTGCGTCGGGCAAAAGGGTGAATGGACTCTATCGTCTGATGGGGTCTCGCCTCCTTTGGGAGGAGGGGCTCCAGAAGATCGGATCCAACAAGGGTGCGATGACGCCGGGTATTGACGGCGAGACCTTCGCGGACTTCGGACCGGAAGACCTCGACCCGATTATCGCCAGCGTGACGGCAGGGACCTATGATCCCAAACCAGTGCGTCGGGTGTTTATCCCGAAAGGCAAGGGCAAACGGCGTCCGCTGGGCATTCCCACGCGCGACGACCGCCTCGTTCAGGAAGTGGCGCGGCAACTGCTCGAACGGATCTATGAACCGGTGTTCTCGAACGCCTCCCATGGATTCCGGCCGGGCCGGTCGTGTCATACGGCGCTTGAACACGTCAAAGCCGTATGGACGGGGGTGAAATGGCTCGTAGATGTGGATGTCGCGGGGTTCTTCGAGAACATCGACCACGACATCCTCCTGCGGCTGTTGCGGAAAAGGATCGATGACGAGAAATTCATCGGCTTGATCGGCAGCATGCTTAAGGCGGGTGTTATGGAAGACCGGGTTCACACCCGGACCTACAGCGGCACTCCGCAGGGCGGTATCGTCTCTCCAATCTTGGCCAACATCTACCTCCATGAACTCGATATGTTCATGGCGGAACGGATCGCGGCTTTCGAGAGGGGGAAGGTCCGTGCCACGAACCCGGAATATGGGCGACTGGCTGGGCGCATCCAGAAACAACGGAAGCGCGTCACCATGCTGCGGGCCAAAGACAATGTCGACGAGGTGAAGGTTGCGGCCTCCTTGGCCAAAATCCAAACCTTACTGCCGCAAAAGCGGTCCATCCCGTCGAGAGACGCGATGGACCCCGGTTATCGCCGACTTCGTTACTGTCGCTACGCGGACGACTTCATGATTGGGGTTATCGGTAGCAAGGAGGATGCACGAAGCGTGTTCGCCGAAGTCAGGGCATTCCTGACCGAGGCGCTGGCGCTCACGGTGTCCGAGGAGAAAAGCGGTATCCGCAAGGCGAGCGATGGAGCCGCCTTCCTTGGATATGAGGTCCGCACATATACGACACGCCAACGGGTTGTCCGGAGCCGACAAGGTTCCGTCAGCTTCCTTCGTAGGCCGCCGTCGGAAGTGATGCAGCTGCATGTCCCTTGGGAGAAGGTCCACGCGTTCGCTTCTGCAAAAGGTTATGGTGATCTGTCGGTGTTGAAGCCGCGTCATCGTAGCCTGCTGCTCAGCTGCAGCGACGTTGAGATCGTCCTAGCTTACAACGCCGAATTGCGGGGTTTTGCGAACTACTATGCTCTCGCCAAGGATGTGAGCTTCAAGCTGAACAGGCTTGAGTTTCTCCAGCGGTGGAGCTTGTTCAAGACCTTGGCCAGCAAGCACAAAACCAATGTGCGAGCGGTCTTGGCCCGCATGAGGACGGGGCAGGAATTCACCATCGGCTACGACGTCGATGGCCAGCCCCGATCGGTCAAAGTCTGGAAACTGGCTCATCTGAAACGTGATCCGGCCACCTCGTCCAGGATTGATATCCAGCCTTGGACGCAGGTGTTCACCCACTCACGTACGGACTGGGTTGATCGTCAGAATGCCAAGCAATGCGAGGCTTGCGGTCGATCCGATGTTCCGTGTCAGGTGCACCATATCCGGGGGATGGCCGATGTTTCGCACCGCGGTTTTGTCGTGAGAATGAAGGTGGCACGCGCCCGCAGGACGGTGGTCCTGTGCGAGCAATGCCAC
Source organism: Sphingobium sp. MI1205 (assembly GCF_001563285.1). Classification (NCBI taxonomy): domain Bacteria; kingdom Pseudomonadati; phylum Pseudomonadota; class Alphaproteobacteria; order Sphingomonadales; family Sphingobiaceae; genus Sphingobium; species Sphingobium sp. MI1205. The sequence continues at coordinate 152,586 of NZ_CP005191.1, read as the reverse complement.
TGGGATACTCACAGAGGCCGCCTGCCCGATCTACGGCAAAGTGATGGTTCGTCACAGTGGAGAGCCGCATGCGGTGAAAGCTGCACGTGCGGTTCGGCGGGGGGATCAGGGCTGACTCCATGAGCAGCACCAATCCTACCCGACTGACCGAAAATATGGGGCCATGCGAGGCCGACTGCCCCGCGGCGATCCTCGATCTGCTGAGCCCGACCGAGCATGAATATGCGCTCGATTGGCGCGCACGTTGCCGGGCGAACCTTGCGCACCGCGCGCGCAAACTCGCGGACGGGGATCGCATCCGGCTTCCCGAGCCGGTGACCTTCACCGACGGTAATGTCGCGCAGGAGTTCGTCGTCTGCAAGCGCGGCCGGAGGCTCGTGCTTCGCGATCCGCAGAATGGCTGCTTCTACCGGATCAGTCGCCTCATGACGCGCGCCTGGGTGGTCGTACCGGTCACCAAGATCCACAAGACGCTGTTTGCATGAGCGTCAATCCTCGAGGAGAAAGGGATCAGGTCATGACGACGGCCATCGACAGGCGTTGTCTGTCTCCCAAACGCCAGTTGCTCTGCAGCCGCGAGAATGCCCTGCGCGTCGCCAGCCGGATTTTCGATCATTCGCAGGGTAAGGTAAGCATCCTGCGCACTACCGATCCGCTGCAGCCTTTCCGCATCTCTACCGACCCTGCGTCGTCGGGCCTGATCGTCCTCGAGATGGTCGCCTGAAGCCCTCTCCATTCATGTCTTCCGGAGCAAAGCCCATCCGCATGCTGACCGCCGCTGCAACGCAGCCAGGCCCATGATCCCGCCGCTCGCGACCCATGGCAAGAGGGAAGGGGGATGAATGACGGTGTTCTCCAAGCTGGAAGGATCCGCCATGGACACTAACTTTTACATTACCGCGCGGTCTTCGAAATTCCCCCTCGACTACGCACACAGCAGGGAGGACGCAGCCGCGCTGCTCGCGCGTCACCGCGATCGCCATCCCGACGCTGTTGTCGAGTCCACCAACGCCTATTTCGAACGCACGCGCGCCGAAACATTGGCGTCATTTCCTCTCAGCCGGATCACGCAGCGTTTCTACGACGCTATGCTGGGCGTTCTCCCGCCACAATATATCAAGGGCGTTGCGGGCTTCTTTCTCTCCGAAGCGGCGACCCAGAACATCCACGCCCAGTTCATCGTGCATGGCGGCTGCACCTACGGTGGTTACGCGGACCTGGCGCGCGAATCCCGCAAGATCTGGACCATTGCCGACGTCCTTGAACTCGAAAGCCGGGCCGGCGCGCGCACCTTGACGTTCGACTGGTTTCCTGGGGACTGAACTTCGTGTTCGACGCAATGGAAAAGATCAGCGCCCTTTGTCATAGACATCGAATGTATCGTTTTCTGTGTTTCCTATTCCTTGTCTCCGCATGCGACGTCCGGGGTGCTCCCGTCAATGAGCCGGGGTTTACCGCATCCGCTCGCGCGCTCGATGGCGACACGATTGCAGCCGATTTCCGTCTCCTTGGTGTCGATGCGTTCGAGCGCCGTCAGCTCTGTGAACGGGCGCGGTCGTGCTGGGAATGTGGCAAGGCGGCTCAGGATCATGCCGCGCGGATTCTGGGCGAAGCCGACGCCCAAATCCGGCTCACCAACCGCTCGAGCTATGGTCGGCCGGTGGCGACTGTGACCGTGAAAGGCCGCGATCTCGGAGAGACGCTGATCCGCGCGGGTCTCGCCATTCCCCAACCCCAATTCCTGAAAACCGATCCGGCGCGTGCGAAGCAATATACCGAAGCCTTTGCCGCCGCGCAGCGAAACAAGGCTGGCGCGTTCGCTGGCCAGTGGATCGAGCCGGCTCGGTGGCGGCGCGGCGACCGCCTCGCTTGTGAGCGGTGATCTCCAAGGCTGGAGCGGCGTACCGCGCGGTCCCGTCAGGCAGTGAGGCCGGGATCGGCCCACCAGGAACGGCCTTGCCTGAAGTTCTCGGTTGAGGCGACGACAGGGCCATCCGGTTCGTCAGCTACATAAGGCGAGACCAGCGGACGTGCCCTGATTTTCCGGCGGTGGATGCTGCCCGCGACGCGGCCGCGCGCTTCGAGCAGCTCTTCGAGCCACATCAGATCGTCGAGCATCTCGACGATGCCGCGGCCAGCGAGGCAGAAATAGATGCAGCGCTGGAAATCGTCGCCTGCCGGATTGCTCAGGATGGACGCGAGCTTGCGCTTGCCGCCCGTCTCACCCTCATGGACCCAGGACATCGCCTCGCGCAGTTCGCGCACCGAATAATAGGCATCCTCGACATGCATACCGATCGCCGCATTGGCCAGCATGCGGCGGGTGGGGCGGTTTTGATCGTCAAGCGCGGCATCGCGCAGCGTCACATCGAGATCGAACGGTTCAAAATAGCGGGCGGCCTGCTCGGTCATTAAAAATCTCCCTTGAATGGAACATAACATGAACAATTATCCGGTCAAGTCACGCTCGATCGCTGTCATGGTGGGACTGCCGCACCTTGCTGATGGGGTGCTCCTGCGGCGCGCCCGACAGCTTCAGCAGCCCGTCCTGATTTCCGCCAATGCCCTGTCGCGCTGGTCGACGAAGCGAGGTTGGCGCGAATGGGCCGGCTGGACGACGCGGCCACTCATGAATGCGCATGGTCTTCGCAGCCTCAGCCTCGACAGCGCGGGGTTCAGCGCAATGGTCACCTATGGGCGCTATCCCTGGACGGTCGATGATTATGTCGGCCTGGCCGCAGCCTATCCATTCCGCTGGTGGGCAAGCCTCGACTATTGCGTCGAGCAGGAAGTGGCCAGCGATCGCAACGAGGTGCTCGACCGCATGTCCCGTACCATCCGGGCCAACATCGAATGCCGGCTGCGCGCTGAAAATGCCGGGATCGATGCGACCTTCATGCCGGTCATTCAGGGACGTCATCCCGGTGATTATGAACGCTGTGCAGTGGCGCTCGCGCATATGATCGAGCGCGCCGGGCTTGTCGGTGTCGGCAGCATGTGCCGGCGCCCTGTCCATGGCGCGGATGGACTGATCGCCGTCGTTGATCGTCTCGACCAGGTGCTGCCAAGGCAGACCCGTCTGCATCTCTTCGGCGTCAAGGGCGCCGCCATCCCCTATCTCACCGCCTTCGCCCATCGTATCGCCTCGATCGACAGCCAGGCCTATGGGGTCAGCGCGCGCATCGCCGCGCGACGTTGTGGTCAAGCCAAGACCGACCGCTTGGTGGCGGACCATATGACGCAGTGGTTGCTCAGACAGCATGCTCGCCTTGATCGGCCTTCGCGACAGTTGCCGGTGCAACCTGAGGTGCCGCCACCTCCCGAACCGGCAGACCCCTGGGAGCGGGTGATCGCACAGGCGCGCCGCGAGATACGCGATCTCATCGAAACCGGCGATCTCGACCATGACGAGATGACGGCCCTGTGGACCGAGCAATGGGCAGCGGACATCTACGGCGCAGCATCAGCGGACTGAAGGTGAGGAGAGGGGGAACGGAGGTGTGAGCGGCCGAACCGCTCGAGACCCGGAGACTCTCATGAATTATGATCTCGCCTTCCGCTACAGTCAGGCTCTCGATCCCAGCGCGCTGATCACGATCGGCACGGCGCTGCATGCGATCCACGCCGCCATCACCGATTGCCGCAACGCCGGCATCGATCTCGAACGTGATCCGGCGGTTATTCTGCTTGCGCGCCATCTGGGGACGGTGTGCGAAACGCGTGCACCGGACGCGGATCTGCGGCGCGACTGCATCGCGCGGATCGCCGAGCTGCGGAACCGGCCGGTTCTGAAGACGCTCGCCTATCGCGGCGTTGCCCATGACGAGCCCGCCAAGCGCCTGTTTCATTCGGAGGGGCGCGCCGCCATGCGCCGCCTGGCCGACGCCCTCGCGCTCGACGAGGGCAGTTTCGATATCCGGTCCAACAAGGGTGGTCCCGCCGTGTCAGGCGAAGTGACGCTGCACGGCGAGGATGTCTGGGTGCAACTCTCGCTCGGCCTCTCCGGTCCCGATCGGGAAGTGTGCTTTCGCAAGGTGCAGGGCCGCGACGATCATCTTGGAGACCGTAATTGTTGGGCGTCAATCCGCGAACTTGTCGACCCGGGCCGCTTCGCCGCACGAATCCGGCGGGAGCTTCGCTTGTCCACATCGCAGCCCGTTGTTCCCCGTCTCGTCGCCTGAACGAAGGCGATCATGCGCATTCTTTTCGTCCGCGTCAGGATCGGCGTCCAGGAGTCGGGCTATTCCTATCGCCTCTATATACCTTTCACGGAAAGTTCGTTCGAACGGCAAGCGTTGATCTCGGTGCATTCCGATTTCGGGCGCGGGCTTGCGCGCGCGTATGCCAGTTGTGGGTGTGATCGAGAAACTGTCGGAGCGGTACGCTGTCCCCTCCGACCATCGCCGCCACGTCTCCTGGGATTCGCATCGAAGGAGACCGATGATGTCAGAGCCGTTTGACCCCGCTGACACCGACGCATGGATTGCCCATGGTCGAAGCCCGGTACAAGCAGCGGCGCTCGCTGATGCCTGGCGCCGCTTCCCGGACCTTGCGAACGATTCCCCACTCGATCAGCGCATGGCACGTATGCGCGAGCGTGTCACGGCACTGCGGCCGGTGATGGAAGCGATGGCGCACATGGTCGAGGCGGAACGACAGGCCCGCAATTTCGCCTTCACCGCAAGACGAGTCGCCGAGGGACGGGGGGATGATCGCGATCGTGCCATTCTGCGCGCGCGCGATCTCCATGGCCATGACTGGGATCGATCGGTCCGCTATGCCGATGGCTGGTATGCCGCGCATGCGGGCTGGGATCCCGAATGCCGCAAGCCTGGCCCACTCGATGCGGGCGCCGAAGCCTATGATCACGGCTTTTGCGATGGTGGCGGCAACCGCGATGACCTCTTCGACACCGCGCGCCGCGCCTTGATGGTGGATCGCACACCAACGTCTTCGGCCATTTTGCCCGCGCGGCCTCGTCCCAGCGAATGGCTCAAGCCGACTGACGTGCCGCGGCCGGCACGCTGGCATCGTCGCCTCCTCCTGATCGGTGCGCCCGAAGCCGGACTGGTCGCCGCGCCGGCAAAAACGGCCCTGCTTCGTCCGGCTCTCGATTCCTGCTCGGGCTGCGGGGAGGCGACCATCGTCGTCATTTCCGGAGCCGGTTTTCACCCTCTCGATAGAGCCGATACGGCGCTGCCCCTCGGTGGTCCCGAAGCACTGGAGGTACTCGCGTCCGATCGCGCACTCCAGGCCTGCTTGCGGGCGCTGCTCGGTGATCGCGACTTTGATGACATCCTTGTCGCTGCCCAAGGGTATTATCTGGCTTTGCTCGATGCACATGCTGCAGCGCTTCCGCTTTGCCGGACAATGGAACGAACGCGGAACACCGCGCTCCAGCAACGGACGCACTTTCGTATCTGGCTCGACCGTGGGTTTCTCGCGGGCCAGACGGTCGGGGCAGGCCACATTCGTTGGGGCAAGGCCGTCAATGGCCTGACGGGCCGGCTCGGAGAATTTACGGCCCGTTATGCCGGCAAGCTTCCCCCGCGCGGCCACCGCATCGTCATCGAAACCGCCGACGGTAAGCCTGCCGCGGGCTTCGTCACGGCGCGAGGCGAGCCATTGGCATGGGAAACCGTCATCGCAAATCGCGCCCGTCTGCGCAGCACGATGGCAGCGCGCCTGCGGGCATTCGGCGGTGCAACGCGGCTGGCATGGCCAAGGCCAGCAAACACGTCAATCCAGGGAAGGAACGATTCTATGGACGCCTCCCGCGCAAGGTAGTTTCTCGATGTTGCTCCGGCATTGGATGCGTGAATCTATCCGGCCTGTTGATTGAGGTGTTTTCGCCCCTGGCCATGATGGGAATCCGCGCGGTTCAGTGCCTTTTAAGATGAGCGGCCTCGAGGGCCATCGTTCCTTACAGGCTGTGAAGCGGCGGTCCGTGCCGTTACACCATCAAGTCTTCACCTCGCATTTGTAACCTCTGATCAGATTGCGGCCCGCTGCCCGAACGGTCACGCCATTTTGTAACTTTCGCCGCTTCGCAACATCGCCCAGGCCATGCGAGCAGTCTTGTTTGCCATGGCGACGAGTGTCTTGTTGTGGCCTGCCCTTGATTGCAGTTCCTGCGCCCATTTTGAACGCCGGTCGTCATGCTTGGCGATCCGCAGCAACGCAGACCGTGCACCATGTATCAGCTGGCGCCTCAGGTAATGATTGGCTCTGTTCCCGATACCACCGAGCCTTGGCTTTCCGCCGGTCGTGTATTGTCGCGGAACCAGTCCAATCCAGGCAGAAAGGGCTCGGCCGGATGCGAAGTGTCGGCCATCGTCAATTGCGGCGATGAGGGAGGTTGCGACAATCGGTCCTACCCCCGGCAGCGTAGTCAGACGTTTGCAACGATCGTCTCTCCGGCAGATATCAACCAGCATGTCATCCAGAGTGGATACTCTGGCATCCAAGTCGCGATACTCCTCGACGAGCTTCAGGAACAGGTCCTTCGCCAAGTGCGATAGTTCGGCAATTTCGATCATCTTGTCGACCTGCAGCCGGAACCGGGACGCACCTGCCGGCATGACGACGCCATACTCGGCCAAAAGACCACGAGTGTGATTGATCAACGCGGTGCGCTGCACGATCAGTCTGTCACGCGTTCGGTGCAGAGCTTGCAGATCCTGCTGTTCGACGCTCTTCAGCGGCACGAACCGCATGGTTGGCCTGTTGGCAGCTTCGAAAATGGCTTCGGCATCAACCGCATCATTCTTCGATCCCTTCACGAATGGCTTGACGAAACGCGGATGGATCAGGCGAACGGCATAACTCAGCGCCTCGAAGACGCGGCCCCAGTGGTGTGAACTGGCGCAGGCTTCCATCGCGACCGACTGCGGTTGCAATCTGGTCACCGCATCGACCAGCTTTGCCCTGCTAACCTTCCGCGAGATTACCTCACCTTCGCAAGTGATCCCGTAGATGTGAAAAGACTGCTTGCCCAAATCGATCGCTAGCATTTGCATGTGATGAACTCCTCTTCCCGGTCGCTGTGGCAACATGCTCGGCCCGCTTGCGGGAGGCGTCCATCCCATAAGATGAAAATCCGAAAGGTGACTATTGGCGTCACGCTGTTGATGCATGACAGCGATGAGGATCGCCTCTCGACCATGAGCCTCGCCCGTATCGGCGAGGAAATGGACTTCGGTGACATGGTTGGCGCCTTCGCCATCACATCCGCCGACGATGTCCCACCCCATGCCCTGCAGGCTGAACTCACCGCGCTCGGCAACGACGGCACCTTCTTTGACGACAGGATGGAGCACGCAGATGACTGACGGATCGTCCATGACGAAAGCATGCACAGTCGCCGCAGTGCTGTGCGAGTTGCTCGAGACCCACATGCAGGCATGCGACGTGGGAGGGCGGCCGTCAGGGGATCACCACCATCATATCGTCTCGGCTGTGCATGGAACCCGTGCTGACGTGGAAATCCTCTCCAGCTGTGAAAATGAAGACGGTGTCGAGATCGGGTTGACGCTCAATGATGGCGCCACCTTCCGGATACAGGTTGAGAGCCTGTCCGCATCTCCTGGTCAGGAATAGCCCCATGACCGAGGACGAATTCGATCAACTCGTTGATGATGCGACGCATGCAGTCAACAATCTAATCCCGGATCTCTATCTCGACGGCATGGGCGACACTGCCCATAGCGGTGTGCTTTACGCGATCAATGATGCCCTCAGCACTATATTGCGGGACGTCATCGAACCCCGCTGATGACTTCGGCCTCGATCGGGGCTGACGATGTCGGCCGTGCGCCAAGGCATCTGGGCCTGTCACCCGCGATCATTCCAATGCCTCAAAGGGAGATCAGCATGTCTGCGCCAACCCATTTCGTTCACGTCTATGCCACCGTGCGCGTCAAACTGGGCGTGACCGCACATGACCAGTTTGCAGCAATGAAGGAGGCAGATCGCCTTCTCTTTGCCAACGGTTTCGGTGTTCGTCTGATTCCGAGTGCTACAGGAGTGCTTGAAGCGGACTACGCCGAAGAAGTGTCCGGCTATCTTGTCGACGAAGCGGGCGACCACGAATACGACCGGAGCCGGACCTATGCTGCCGATGGTGCACCCATTTCGTGAAATATGTCACGCTGCGAGGCCTGACACTATCGAATTTGGGTAATGCTCGTCAGGCTTTCGTCAGACTTGTCGGCGATGTTCGCATGCGCCGAGCAAGGGGTTCTGCCTTCTTGTCCGAAATCAATCCCACAGCTGGGCCGATCGCTACAGGGCGAAGGGAACAATTGACGCAAGGGCCGGACAAGGATCGAAATGCGCAACCTGCGACTGACATTCTGGGGCCTGGCCGCCTTGGTCACCATGTTGTGGCTTCTTGCGGACCTGTCCATATTCCGGTCGTCCGGCTTTTTCGCGATCCGCAGCGCGGCGGTGCAGTATAGCGGCGCGCTGGCGATCGCCTGCATGAGCGTCGCGATGATGCTCGCCATCCGCCCCCGCTGGCCCGAACATGGGCTGGGCGGACTGGACAAGATGTATCGTCTCCACAAATGGCTCGGCATCGCGGCACTGGTCACGGCCATCGCGCACTGGCTGTGGGCGAAGGGTCCGAAATGGGCCGTGGGGTGGGGCTGGCTCGAACGACCGTCGCGTGGCCCGCAACCGCCCGCAAGCAATCCTGTCGAGGCCCTGTTCGCCAGTCTCCGCCACACGGCGGAGGGTCTGGGCGAGTGGGCCTTTTATGCCGTGGTTGCGCTGATCGCCGTCGCGCTCATCCAGCGCATTCCCTACCGCTTCTTCTATCGAACGCATCGGCTTCTGGCGCTGGCCTATCTCGTGCTGGTCTTTCATGCCGTGATCCTGACGACGTTCAGCTACTGGCTGTCTCCGTACGGCCTCACGCTGGCGGCGCTGCTTGCTTGCGGCACCGGGGCGGCGATCCTCATTCTGTCGCGCCGCGCAGGCCGGGACCGGCAGGTGCCGGGCAGGATTGCCGCCATCCACCATTATCCGGGCGTGCGGGCGCTCGAGACCATCGTCGACATGGGGGAGGGGTGGCCCGGCCACCGACCCGGCCAGTTCGCCTTTGCCGTGTCGGACCCGGCCGAAGGGCCGCATCCCTATACCATCGCGTCCGCCTGGCGCGAGGATGAGCGGCGGATCACCTTCATCACCAAGGGACTGGGGGATCATACGCGGCGCCTGCCCGAAAAACTCCATGTCGGCCAGGAGATCAGGATCGAGGGGCCTTATGGATGCTTCACATTCGACGATGATAGCGCCCGTCAGATCTGGATCGGTGGCGGGATCGGTATCACGCCGTTCATCGCCCGCATGAAGTATCTGGCCCAGAGTCCCGAAGGCGCGCGCGCGGAGATTGATCTCTTCCACTGCACGGCCGAAGTCGACGAGGAGGCTCTGGGCAAGCTGCAAGCGGATGCGGCGGCTGCCCATATTCGCCTGCATGTTCTGGTCGATGCACGCGATGGCCGCCTCGATGGCGAGCGAATACGCGCCGCCGTGCCGGAATGGCGGGAGGCGAGCCTCTGGTTTTGCGGCCCCCTTGGATTTGGTGAAACGCTGCGCCGGGACTTTGCCGCGCTGGGCTTTCCGGTAGCGAAACGTTTCCATCAGGAGCTGTTCGCGATGCGCTAAGTCAAGGCGATGTATGCGAAAAAATCCGACTTGTCACCTCGACATCAGCAGGACCGATTTCTAAAGACCGCTCCCGTGACCATGATCCGCTCCTTCCTTGCCCGGCATCGCTGGCTGGCCATCTGGCTGGCCGGGGCCGCGCTCATGCTGAAGGTGCTGGTGCCGGCCGGGTTCATGCCGACCGTCTCTTCGGGTACGATATTGGTCCAGCTCTGCTCGGGCCAGGGTCCGCAAACGGTCATGATGGAGCTTCCGGGCAGGTCCGGCGATCATGATCCCGCGGATCACAAGCAGGCCGACATGCCTTGCGCTTTCTCGGGTCTGTCGTCGCCGGCGCTCGCCGCCGCCGACCCGATCCTGCTGGCGCTCGCCATTGCCTTCATCCTGGCGATGGGCTTTCTTGGCCTATCTTTCGCCCTGCCCGGTGCCTCGCCATTTCTGCGGCCTCCGCCAATAGGACCGCCAACAGCCGCCTGATCCCTTTCGCCGTTCGTTTTCAACGGCGCGCGGACCGCCGCGCGCCCGGATCAGGATCCATCCATGTCTGTCATTTCCAAAGCCGCGAGCGCGGCTGCAATATTCTATGGCCTGTCGGCCGCGAGTGCCTTTGCGCAGGATACACAGGTTCTTCCGTCCATCGGGATCGATTCCGAGGATCGCCCTGCCGGTCCCGTGTCGTCCGAGATCCTTTTGCGTGACAAGGTCGCACCCCTGCAATCGGGAACAAGCGATACGGCGGCGCTGATCGGCCGCCTGCCGGGGGGCAGCAGCTTCGGCGCCGGTGGCTTTTCCAGCCTGCCGGTGATCCGGGGCCTCGAAAGCCAGCGGCTGACCATATTGGTCGACGGCGTGCCGATCGACATCGCCTGCACGAATGCGATGAACCCGCCTTTGTCCTACACCGATCCGCAGACGATCGACGCGATCAGCGTCATCACGGGCGTGACGCCGGTCAGCATGGGCGGTGACAGCATCGGCGGCGCGATTTCGGTGGAAACCCTGACACCGCGCTTCGCCAAGGCGGGCAAACGATTGCTGACGGGCGAACTGTCCACCTTCTACCGCAGTAACGGCGACGGCTTCGGCGGCGCACTTTCGATCACGGCGGCAAGCGACCGGCTCAGCCTCAGCTATGCCGGTTCCTTCACCCAGTCCGACAATTACAAGGGCGGCGGCCGTGACGGCACCGTCCGTTCGACTGAATACAAGAAGACGGACCATGCGCTGAGCCTGGCCGCGCAGACCGATATCGGGCTGTTCGAACTGAAGGGCGGCTACCATTTCTCGCCGTACGAGGGCTTTCCCAACCAGTATATGGACATGACATCCAACAAGAGTTGGTATCTGAACGGTCACTGGAAGGGCGCCTTCGACTGGGGCGATCTGGACCTGCGCGCCTTCTATCGCGACACCGATCATCGGATGAACTTCCTGGCGGACAAGGGCGGCACCGCGACCGGCGGCATGCCCATGAACACCGAGGTTCATAGCGCCGGCTATACGCTCAAGGGCGACATTATGCTGTCCAATCGCGACACGCTGCGTCTCGGGAGCGAATTCCACCACCAATGGCTCAATGATTACTGGCCGGCGGTCGCGGGCCACATGATGATGGGGCCCAACACCTATATCAATGTGAACGGCGCGAAGCGCGACCGGCTTGGCACCTTTGCCGAATGGGAGGCGAAGTGGACGCCGCAGCTCACCACGCTGGTCGGCGTGCGCAACGATCAGGTCTGGATGAACACCGGCGAGGTCCAGCCCTATTCCACCTCGATGATGAATATGGCCGACGCGATGGCGGCCACCGCGTTCAACGCCGCGGATCGCAAACGGCATGACAGCAACTGGAGCGCCACGGCCCTTGTCCGCTATGCGCCGAGCGATCAGGCGACGCTCGAATTGGGCTATGCGCGCAAGAGCCGTTCACCGGGCGTCTATGAGCGCTACAGCTGGGGACGCGGTTCGATGTCGAGCCGGATGATCGGCTGGTTCGGTGATGGCAACGGCTATGTCGGCGATCCCACCCTGAAGCCCGAAAGGGCTGATACGATAAGTGCCGCGGTCAGTCTGAAAGGCGCCGGCGCCAATGGCTGGACGCTCAGGATCGCACCCTATTACACGCGCGTCCATGATTATATCGATGTCGTGAAGCTGGCCGATTTCACCAATATGATGGGCACGCCGACGGGGTTCGTGCAGCTTCGGTTCGCCAACCGCGAAGCCGAGCTATATGGCGTCGATGTCTCGGGTTCGCTTGCGCTGTGGCAGTCGTCATCGGCCGGCACGGCGAAACTGACCGCAACGGCAAGCTGGTTGCGCGGGCGCAATCTGGACGACGGCGGGTCGCTCTACCATCAGATGCCGTTCAACGCGACGTTTGCGCTGGAGCATCGGCTCGGGGGCTGGGAGAGCGCGGTCGAACTGACGGTCGTGGCGGACAAGAACCGGGTCGACGCCACGCGCAACGAACCCCGAACGGACGACTATGCGCTCGTCAATCTTCGGACCGGCTATGCCTGGGGCAATTACCGGCTGGGCCTGGATGTCCAGAACCTGTTCGACAAGGGCTATGATCTGCCGCTGGGCGGCATGTCGCTCGGCGATTACAAGGCGACCGGCGACTTGCGGCCGGTGCCTGGTCGTGGCCGCTCCTTCAACATCGGCCTGACTGCGAAATTCTGAGGCATGGCCGCCAGTCCAGCATACCGGCTGGCCCAGGCGAGCGATACGAGGGCTTTCGGGTTCCTCGTGTCGCTTGCCCTGCATGCGGGTGTTCTTGCGGCCTATGGCCTGTGGAGCCACAGTCCGCGTCTAATCCCCGAAAGGCGGGAGGAACCCCGCACGGTCACGATCATGACGCTGCCTTCGCTCGAAACCGAACAGCCGTCTGCCCGCCGGCCGAAAGCCGCCCCCAGACCGGCAAATCAGCTGACGCCCCCCAGTACAACGCCAGCGACACGCGCGCGGCAAGGGCCGCAGGCGTCGCCCGACCGGCCTGCCTCCGATCAGGCTGCCTTGACGCTACCTGTCGCACCGTCGCCCTTGCCTGCCCGCATGAACGTCGACATGCCGCATCCCCAACCTGCTTCGCCGCAGGCTGCGTCATCAACGCTCAGCACTGCGCGTGCGGCCTATCTTCGGCGGTTGTGGGAATGGATTGCCGCCAGACGCCCGGCGGGCCTTCATCTTGAGGGTGAGGCGCTGATTAATTTTTCCATCGGTGCTGACGGCGCCTTGCGCGAGATCTCGCTCGCGCAATCCAGCGGCAATGCGCAGCTTGACCGGCTCGCCCTTCGCACGGTTCGCCTGGCGGCGCCCTTTCCGCGCCCGCCTGAAAGTCTCGGCGTGGGAACGCTCGATTGCGTCCTGCCTTTCCATTTCAATTAGCGCCGGAAATCACATTGCGTCAGGAGCTGGTCAGCAAATGCGGTCATGGTCTTGTGCCGACCCTTGGCTGGAGGACCCATGACCCGCTTGCACGCTCACCCCGAACGACATGCGGTATCACGTATCGGCTGGCTCCGCGCGGCGGTCCTTGGCGCCAATGACGGTATCGTTTCCACAGGAAGCCTCATTGTCGGCGTCGCCGCTTCGGGAACGGACCGATCAGGCATCCTCGTTGCCGGCATCGCGGCGCTTGTCGCCGGCGCCATGTCGATGGCCGCCGGCGAATATGTCTCGGTCAGCTCGCAGGCCGATACCGAGAAGGCGGACCTCGCCCGCGAAACGGCGGAACTGACAACGCAGCCCGGGCTCGAGCGGCAGGAACTGGCGGACATCTATATGGCGCGCGGCCTGGACCCCGATCTTGCGCTCAAGGTTGCCGACCAGCTCATGGCGGACGATGCGCTTGGGGCGCATGCCCGCGATGAGCTGGGAATTTCCGACATATCCACGGCGCGGCCGTTGCAGGCGGCATTCACATCCGCCGCGACGTTCAGCGCCGGGGCGATCATGCCGCTGGCGGTGGTTGCCGCCGCGCCGGGACAGCAATTGATACCGCTCGTCGTCGCCGTTTCGCTTCTGTGCCTCGTGCTGCTCGGGGCGCTTGGCGCGAAGGCGGGCGGGGCCCCTGTCATGCGGTCGATCGTCCGCGTCACGTTCTGGGGCGCCCTGGCGATGGCGTTGACGGCAGGCGTGGGCAGCCTGTTCGGAGCGGCTGTCTGACGTGATCGCTGCCCCGCGTTCGTCAGCGCGCCGTCAGCAATCTCTCTTATGGCCAAAGGCCAAGGAGACAAATGATGCTCATGGCAAAAACGAGCTACAGTGATAGTTTCAGGGTTTGGGATGCCCCGCTCAGGCTTTTCCACTGGCTGCTGGTCGCGGCGATCACGATTGCCTTTTTGTCCTCGGAAGGAGACAGCGGAATCGCGGACTGGCACATGGCGGCAGGCTGGACCGCCGCTGTCCTGCTTGTCTTTCGTCTTGTCTGGGGGTTTATCGGCGGCGAGCATGCGCGTTTTGCCAATTTCGTGCGACCGTCACGCCTTCTGTCCCACGTCCGGGAACTTGTGACGGGTCATCCACAACGCACGATCGGGCACAATCCGCTGGGGGCGCTCGCTGTTCTGGCCATGCTCATTGCAACCGGCGCGGTGCTGTGGACCGGCATCCAGGTCGACGCGGGGCAGGCCGACGAGGATCTTCATGAGGCGATTGCCTATGGCCTGCTGGCGCTCATCGGCGTTCATGTCGCAGCGGTGGTCCTGATGTCCGTCTTCACCCGCGAAAATCTCGCGCGCGCCATGGTTACTGGCCGCAAGAGCGTCGCTCTGCACCCTGGCGCCCACGATGCCCGTCGGCCGGCCGTCGTCGCGGTGCTGCTGGCCGTCCTGGTGATCGGGATGACGGTGTTTGGCATCCTGCGCTACGATTCCGCGGCGTTCAGTGCGCAGTCGCACGGCGAGGCAAAGCAAGGGCATGAAATCGAAGGTGGAACAGCCGTTCAAGGCGAGGATAATGACCGGGATTGAGACGGCCTCTTTCGATCCCCGCGCGGGACTGGTCAGATTGCAGGGCGGGAATTGAGGCGGGATCGTGCTAGGAAAGCCGGCATAGATGCGCGTTCTTGTCATAGAGGATAATGACCGGCTGGCGAAGCTGGTTGCGGACGGCCTTCAGCGCCGGGGCTTTTCGTGCGACATCGCCACGACCCTGTCCGATGCGGACAGCGCACTGGGTGGCGCGGTCTATGACGCGATCATACTCGATCTCGGCCTGCCGGACGGCGATGGCGTCGCCTGGCTGGCGAACCGTCGCCAGTATCGGCAAATGCCGCCCGCGATCATCCAGACCGCGCGCGGCGCGCTGGAGGACCGGGTCACGGGGCTTGACGCCGGCGCCGACGATTATGTCGTCAAGCCTGTCGAGATCGATGAACTGGCCGCGCGCATTCGCGCGTTGCTCCGCCGCCCCGGCCCGCGCGCGCAACCTGTGCTGGAAGCGGGCTGCCTGCGGTTCGACACGGCGGCGCGCACGGCGCACTGCGGGGACTACGCCATCGATCTGTCCCGCAGGGAGGCCGACCTCCTGGAATTGCTGCTACGGCGGGCGGGAACCGTCGTCCGCCGCGAGACGATCGAGGATGCGCTCTACAATTTCAACGAGCCGGTGACGCCCAATGCCGTGGAAGCGGCGGTCTCCCGCTTGCGCCGGAAGCTGGACGAGGCTGGTGCCACTGGCGCGCTCCACACCATCCGCGGCGTCGGCTATATGCTGAAGGATGTCGCGGCGTGACCTATCGGCGCTCCGTGTCGCGCAAACTTGCGCGAGGGCTTGCTCTCGTCGGCCTTGTCGGCACCATCTTGTTGCTTGCAGCGGTCGTCTTTTTCTACAGCCTGACATTCGACGATCTGACGGCGCAGGACGCGCTGATCAAGGCCGTGCGCGAGATGCTGGAGCATGTCGCGCTTCCACTGGTCGTGCTGATGGTGCCCGTCGCCTTCGTCGTGCGGCGCGTGATCCGACAGGCTTTTGGCTCCCTTGAGGAAGCCGCAACCGCGATCGAGGCCGCGCGTGGGCACGAACGCGGCTTTCGCATAGACACGTCCCATCTGCCGGCCGAAGCCCTGCCGTTCACGGATGCCGTCAATGATCTGCTCGGCCGGCTTGACGACGCCGCCATGCGCCAGGAAGCCTTTGCCGCCGATGTCGCGCATGAACTGCGCACGCCGCTCGCGGTGCTGTCGCTCGAATTTGACCGGCTCGACCATGACGACTCCGCGCGCCTGAAGCATGACGTCGCCGCGATGCGTCGCCTGATCGACCAGCTCATGCTGCTGGCCCAAATTGACGCCGCATCCGCCGCGCAATTCCCGCTGGAATCCGTGTCCCTTGTCGAGATCGCCCGCGATGTCGTCAGCCTTCTGGCGCCAGGCATCATCGCGGAAGGGAAAGCCATCACGCTCGATGCAGGTAGCGGGCATCCCGTGGCGCGGGGCCGGCGCGAAGCGATCGCCGCCGCCTTGCGGAACCTCATCGAGAATGCTGTCCGGGTGACGCCAACCGGGAGCACGGTGACCATAAGGGTTGGCCCAGATCCGGTGATCGCGGTGGGTGACGGCGGAGAGGGCCTGTCGACCGATCGGCTTCGCGAACTTGTGCGGCGGCATAGCCGGGCGGACCATGCCAGCACCAACGGCGCCGGGCTTGGTCTGGCGATCGTTGACCGGATCATGGCGGCGCACGGTGGAGAGCTGACCACCGATCCTGTCGCGCGGGAATTGTCATTGCACTTCCCCGGCGCCTGATCGCATTTTGGCCTCGTCAGGGTCTCGTCAGTTTCGCGCACTAGGCGAAGCCCATGTCGAAGCGGAACTATCTCCTTGCCGGCGTTGCCGTCATTGTGCTGGTGCTTGGTGTCTGGTGGTTTGCCGGATCCGGCACGGCCCCTGAGCCCAGCCTCCAACCCGCTGAAGCCGGGAAAGCGGCGCCGGGCATATTGCCGGTTGATCGCAAACAGGCCGCGCAGCTCGGTATCCGCCTTGTGCCCGCCATCGCCGCGATTGAAGCGCCCATCGCCGTCATTCCGGCGGTGATCCAGCCGCCCGCCAACGCGCGCGTGGCGGTGGCCGCAACGTTTCCCGGCGTGGTCATGCGGACGCTGGTGGTCGAAGGTGATACGGTCCGGCAGGGCCAGCCGCTTGCGATCATTTCCAGCCGCGATGTGTTGACCATGGGGGCCGACCTCACCCGCGCCAATGCGCGGGCGGGCGTGGCGCGGTCGAACGCGGCCCGGCTCTCGCAGCTTGCCCGCGAAGGCATCATCGCTGGCGCGCGCGCCGATGAAGCCAATGCGCTGGCGGCCGAAGCGGGCGCGGATGTCGCCGAAAAGGCGCGCATCCTCAAAATGGTCAATGGCGTGGGCGCGAGCGGCACTTATACGCTGACCGCGCCGATCGCGGGGCGCGTCACGACCGCCAGCGTCCAGACGGGCAATCCGGTGGACGGAACCACCGCGCCTTACGTGATCGACGCCGCCAACCGCTATGAGGTTGTCGGCCAGTTGCCCGAACGGCTCGTCGGCACGGCCCGCCCGGGCATGACCGTATTGATCGAGCCCGACATCGCCGGCCGGGTCACGGCCGTGGGGTCGACGATAGACCCTGCCACCCGCTCGGTCGTTCTCAAGGCCGAGATTCCTGCCGGGCCGGGCATCATCGCCGGCCGCGCGACCAGCATGTCGCTGTCCGGCCCAGCCCCGGCCGGTGCCGTCAGCGTGCCTTCTGGTGCGATCGCCATGATCGGGGACAAGACTATCGTCTTCGTCGCCACTGGCGGCGGATATGCGATCCGCGACGTAACGCTGGGTGGATCTGGGGGCGGTTCCGTCGAGGGACAAACCGTGCTGCTTTCAGGCGTCAGGCCGGGCGAGCAGGTGGTCATTTCCGGCACGAGCGCACTCAAGGCGCTCGCCTTGTCGCGATAGGTCCGGGCCATGTTGCGTTCGCTAGTCGCCGCCTCGCTGTCCTGGCGTCTGCTCGTTCTCGCGCTCGCCCTCGCGGTTGCAGGGCTTGGCGCCTGGGCCTTCGTGACGCTGCCGGTCGATGCCTATCCGAACATCGCCCAGACGCAGGTGAAAGTCATCCTGAAGGCGCCGGGCATGACCCCCGAGGAGGTGGAGAGCCGCGTCATCACGCCGATCGAGATGGAAATGCTCGGTATTCCCGATCAGGCCATCCTGCGATCCACCGCCAAATATGCCATTGCCGACATCACCATAGATTTTGTCGACGGCACCGACATCTATTGGGCGCGTCAGCAGGTTGCCGAACGCCTGTCGAGCGTGTTGCCCGATCTGCCCGCGTCGGTCAGCGGCGGCCTTGCCCCGATTTCCACACCGCTTTCGGACATTTACATGTTCACAATCGAGGGACCGCTCTCGCTTCAGCAAAAGCGTGAACTGCTCGACTGGACCATCCGCCCCGCGCTTCGCACCGTGCCGGGCGTCGCCGATGTGAACGCGCTGGGCGGCTTTGTGCGAACCTTCGAAGTCCGCCCCGATCCCGTTGCGCTTGCGGCGGCAGGCCTCTCGATCGCGGACATCCAGACGGCGATTGAAAGCGGCAACCGTAACGATGGCGCGGGACGGCTGAAAAGCGGCGAGGAATCGCTGATCGTGCGCGCGGTCGGCGCAATCCGGTCGGTCGAGGATCTACAGCAACTGGTGGTTCAAAGCCGCAACGACCGCATCGTTCGGCTGGGCGATCTGGCGACGGTCGGAACCGGCAGCCTGACGCGCTATGGCGCGGTCAGCAAAAACGGTCAGGCCGAAGCGGTTCAGGGGCTGGTGATCGCCCTGCGCGGCGCCGATGCGCGGCAGGTGGTGGATGGTGTCCGCACCCGCCTTGCGGAAATCGAAAGCACATTGCCCACAGGCACCCATGTCGATGTTTTTTACGACCGCTCCGACCTGATCGCGCGCGCCGTCGGCACGGTCGAGAAAGCCTTGCTCGAAGCGGCCGTCCTTGTCGTCGTGCTGCTCATCCTGTTCCTTGGCGACTGGCGTGCGGCGGCGATTGTCGCCGCCACTCTGCCGCTGGCGGCGCTCATCACCTTCCTCTTCATGCAGGGCATGGGCCTTTCGGCCAATCTCATGAGCCTTGGCGGTCTTGCCATCGCCATCGGCCTGCTGGTCGACGGGTCGATCGTGGTGGTGGAAAATATCGTCGAACGGCTCGGCCGGGCACACGAGGAGGGAACCCCGCGCCTCAACCTCGTCTATCAGGCGGCAAGTGAAGTCATCGTGCCGGTCTCGGCCGGTATCGCCATCATCGCACTGGTGTTCCTGCCGCTGCTGTCGCTGCAGGGCCTTGAAGGCAAATTGTTCGCGCCGGTTGCGCTCACCATCGTCTTTGCGCTGGCCGGCTCGCTCCTGCTCGCGCTCACGCTCGTTCCGGTGCTTGCATCCTTCGGCCTGAAAAGCGGCCATCATGGTGAGCCGTGGCTGATGCGCCAGCTTGGTCCCCGCTACCGGGGTCTCCTCGATGGCGCCTTCGCGCGCAAGCGGCTGGTTTATGGACTATCGGCGGCAGGGCTGGTCATCGCCGGCATCGCCTATGGCGCGGTCGGCAAGACCTTCATGCCGACGATGGATGAAGGCTCTATCATCGTCCAGCTCACCAAGCTGCCCTCCATCGATCTTGACCAGTCGGTTCAGGGCGACATGGCCGCGCAGCGCGCATTGATGCGCGTGCCGGAAGTGCAGGACGTGATCGCGCGCGTCGGATCGGACGAAATCGGACTTGATCCGATGAGCCCCAATGAGACCGACAGCTTCGTCCGCCTGAAGCCGCGCTCCGAATGGCGCGGCGACAAGGATCTCATCGTCGAGGATATGCGCAAGGCGATGGCAGGCCTGCCCGGCATCGAGCCGAGTTTCACCCAGCCGATCGAGATGCGGGTTTCCGAAATGCTGACCGGTGCGCGCGGCGATCTTGCCGTCAAGATTTTCGGGCCGGATCTGGCGACGCTGGGCGATCTCGCGGGTCAGGTGCAGGAGATTCTGTCAAACGTCGATGGCGCATCCGAAGTGCTGACCGTCGCCAATGACAGCGTAGACTATCTCCAGCTCGACATCGACCGCGCCGCCGCCGGGCGCTTCGGCATGCCGGTCGACCAGATACAGGATGCGTTGCGCGCGCAGATCGAAGGCGTCCATGTCGGCGTCGTCGCCGATGGCCAGAAGCGCGTGCCGATCGTCATTCGCGGCGATGAGACGCTGCGCGCCGATCCCGCCCGCTTTACCGATCTGCAATTGCACACGCCCGCCGGAATTGTCGCCCGGGTCAGCGACATGGCGCGGATCGAGCGGACAGAGGGGCCGGTCAAGCTTGACCATGAGAACGGGTCGCGCTTCGCGCTGGTGCAGGCGTTCGTCTCCGGGCGCGATCTGGTCGGCTATGTCGATGAAGCGAAGGCCGAGGTCGGCGCGAAGGTCAAACTGCCCGCCGGCTACAGCATCGTCTGGGGCGGGCAGTTCGAAAACCAGCAGCGCGCCTCGGCCCGGCTGGCGGTCGTGATCCCGATCGCGCTGCTCCTGATCTTCTTCGTTCTGCTGGCGACGCTGCGCTCGATGCGCGCCTCGGTGCTCATCCTTGTCAACATCCCCTTCGCCATGGTCGGCGGGATCGTCTCGCTCTGGGCTTCGGGAGAATATCTGTCGGTTCCCGCCTCGGTGGGCTTTATCGCCCTGCTCGGCATCGCGGTGCTCAACGGACTGGTCATGGTCACCTATTTCCGCCAGCTCCGCGCCGATGGGCGGAGCATGACCGAGACGGTGCGCCTCGGCGCCGAACGGCGCCGGCGTCCCGTCCTGATGACCGCCAGCATCACGGCCTTCGGCCTTGTGCCGCTGCTGTTCGCGACCGGCCCGGGATCGGAGATCCAGCGCCCCCTCGCCATCGTCGTGATCGGCGGCCTCATCACCTCCACCCTGCTGACGCTCATTCTGCTGCCGATCCTGTTCGAGCGTTTCGGCGAAAGCGCGGGAGAAACCGACAATGGCTGACATCCTGCTGACCTTCCATTGCGCCTCGCATGACGCCGATAGCGTGACTGACGCACTCCGCGCCGCCTGCGACGCGCCGATCCATATCGCCGAGCAGGCGGTGCGCGGCTGGGACTTCGGCGACGCCAGCACGGCGGAACGGGTGTCGGGCCTTCTGCGCCGCAACGCGCTGGAACTGATTGTCGATGAGGACGCTCTGGGGACACTGGTTGACGCGGTCACCCAATCGAAGCGGTCGCTGCCAGTGCGCTGGCACGTAGTCCCGGTGTCAGCCCGGGGGAGGATCGCATGAGATCGCCGATCATCCTCGGGGCGCTTGTCGCATTGCTCACACCCGCTGGGGCGCTTGCCCAGCGCGCCGATTTGCCGCCGAGCGAAAAGGTTGCCGAAGCGCTGGACAATCATCCGGCCGTGGCGGCCGCGCGGGCACGGGTGGACGCCGCCCGTGCCGACCGCGACATGCTGGCGAAGGGGACCCATGAGATTGCCGTTACCGGCAGCTATGTTCGCCGCAGCGTGGACAGGGAAGGCGGCTATGACGAGTTCGACGCCACGATCGCCCGACCGTTCCGCCTGCCGGGCAAGGCGGCGCTCGATCGCGAGGCGGGCGCCCTGGGCATAGAGGTCGCGGAAAACCGGATGGAGGATGCCCGGCATCAGACGGCTTTGCTGCTCTCCGGCTATTGGAACGACTGGCTGGTCGCCGGCGCGCTGTATCGCAACGACCTCGATACGGTGCGCTGGCTGGAAAAGGAGCTGTCCGCGCTGCGCCGGCGCGTGGCGCTGCGCGATGCGGCGGCGCTCGATGTTGATCAGGCCATGGCGGCAATGGCTCAGGCCCAGGCCCAGGCCGCGAACTCGCTCGCGGCGCGCGAACAGGCGCGTGTGGCGCTTGCCGCGAATTTTCCAGAAATACCGCTGCCCATCGAGCCGCCGGAAACGTCCGTCGCGATGGTTCCGGCCCAGAGACTTGCGGCGATGCGGGATCTGGTGATCGAACGCAGCCATGAAATCCGCGCCGCCGAGCGCGAGGCGCAGCGGCTGGCGGTCGTTGCGCAGCGTGTTCGCGCGGACCGGATTGCCGATCCGTCCTTCGGCGTCCGGCTGTTCAGTGAGCGGAGCGGCATGGAGCAGGGCGCGGGGGTGGTCATGTCGATGCCGCTGGGCGGCGGTCACAGACGCGCGGCGGCGGACCGGGCTTCCGCGGAAGGCAATGCCGCGCAGCTTGAGCATATGTCCGTCCAGCGGACCGTGAGGGCCATCGCGGATGCCGATCTGTCCAGCGCCACATTGCGGCTGGAGGCGTGGAAAAACACGGATCTGTCAGCGCAAAGCGCCGCTAGTGCGCTGGCCCGAACCGAACGTGGCTACCAGCTCGGCCAGATCGACCTTGCCGACCTGCTCTATGCCCGCCGTCAGGCGGGTGAAGCGCGCCGGTCCGAGATCATGGCGCGATCGGAAGCGGCCCGCGCCCTGCTCAAGCTGGAAATCGATTCGCATAGCCTGTGGGTGGTTCACGATGAGGATGGCGGTTGACGCCAGGTCACGCGCGGGCGCTCACCAGCCAGGCTTTCGCGCCCATGCGAACACCTTCATTATCGCAATTGCGCTCGAACAGTTCGACCAGGCTGCGGTGAACGGCTGCGCGTGTGTCGTCCCCGCTCGCCCGGACGAGATCGCCGACCTGCATGCCGTCGAGCACGAAGCGGGTGGCGCTCTCGGGATCGCTGCCGGGTCCGCCGACGCGCTGCTCGCCCGTCCAGGCGTCGAACGATATGTCACAGAAGCCGGCGCTTTGCAGAAGATCGGTGACATAATCCTGCTCGCCCAGCGCGAAGGGGCCGGGCTCGCGCGGCTGCGGCGTGGGCAGGTCGATATGCCGGCGGATCGCGGCCATGACATTGCGCTGCCACGGATTGTCGGCGATCGGCGCCCACACCGCGATGTCGAGCCGTCCACCGGCACGCAGCATCCGGCGCAGATTGGCGAATGCGGCATAGGGTTCGGGAAAGAACATCGTGCCGAAGCGGGAATGCAGCCGGTCGAAGGGGGCTTCTTCGGGCATGGCCGTCGCGGCGTCGCCTTGTTCGAAGCGGATGTTGGCAAGACCGGCGCGCTGCGCCCGATCCGTTGCCGCCGCCACCAGTTCGGGCGATATGTCGAGGCCGAGCGCCAATCCCGTGTTGCCCGTCCTTTCGGCGATCCGCCTCGTCGTCCAGCCGCCGCCGCAGCCGATATCGACCACCTTCTCCCCGGCAACATAGGCTGCTCGCGCGAGCAGCGCTGCGCCGATCGGTTCGATCATGCTCTCGAAACGGTCGAGCTGGGCGAGCCAGCGTGTGCCCGCTTCCCCCGCCCAGTCGTGCGCGGCCGGTTCCTTGCTGTTCCCGTCAGCGTCATTCATTGCCCTTCTCCCACTGTGGCACCAATTGAAACGTGTTTGGAAGTCGGCGCATCGGGCAAGTCCCAGCCCCCACCGATCGCCTTGTACAACGCCACCAGTTGCACCGCCGTTGTGGCATGCGCGCGGGCACAGGCGGTTTCAGCTTCGTGCAGGAGGCGCTCGGCCGCAAGCAGTTCAATCCCCGCGATATCGCCGGCGGCAAAACGGGCCTCGGCGTGGCCGACACTTCGACGCGCAGCGTCCAGCGCCGTTTGACGCCGCGCGAGCGCATCGCGTCCGGCGTCATAGTCGCTCAAGGCGCGCTCCGCGTCGCCCAATGCGGCCAGGACGGCCTGTTCATAGCCCAGCGCGGCCTGCCGCTGAACGGCCTCCCGCGCGCGTATCTCCGCGCGCACGCGGCCGCCGTCGAACAAGCGCCAGGAAATGAGCGGCAGGATGGAGTAGCGGGTGCTGGAGGTGTCGAACCAGTCGCCCGTGCTAAGCGCCTGAAATCCGCCGCCCGCTGCGATAGAGAGCTTGGGAAACAGTTCGGTGGTCGCCACGCCGATATCGGCGGTGCTGGCGGCGAGGCGCCGTTCGGCAGCCAGAACATCGGGGCGACGCCGCAATATATCGGCCCGTTCCCCCACGGGCAGCGCCGGCAGTATGAGAGACGATGCAGTTGCATCGAGCAGCTTGAGTTCACGTTCCGGCGGTGAGCCGAGCAGGACACCAAGGCCGAGCACTGCCGCACGCTGCCGCGCCTCTATGCCCGGCAGCAGGGCGTTGGCGGCGGCCCAGCGTTCATGGGTTGCGTCCACGTCGGCACCGGCAACATCGCCGAGCGCCGCGCGACCGCGCATGAGTTCCAGCGTCTGGTGCAGCGTCGCCACCGTCGCCCGCTGCGCGCGTAATTCTTCTCTGGCGCCGGTCGCCTCGAACCATGCGCGTGCGACTTCGGCCGCGATCCGCATACGCACGCCCTGCGCCTCCGCTTCACTTGCCTGCAAGCGGGCGTTCGCGCCTTCCAGCGCCCGCCGGTTCGCGCCGAACAGGTCGAGTTCCCAGGCCGCGTCGAAGCCGGCATCGTAGATCGTCTGAGACGCATCGAGGCCGGGAATGGACCCAACGGGCAGCGGGCCGTTCTCGCTTTGCCGACGCTGGTTCACACTGGCGCCAGCAGAAACCGTGGGCAGTTGCCGGCCAGCGGCGCGGTCTCGCAGCGCGCGCGCCTCGTCGATCCGTGCGGTGGCTTGACGGATATCGAGATTTTGCGCCAGTGCGGTATCGACCAGCCTCTCCAGTTCGGGATCGCCCAGGGCCCTCCACCAGCGGTCCAGGTCCGTTGGCGCCGACGCTTCCCCAACCGGCCGGCTCCAGCCACTACCCGTGTCAACGGCAGGTGGCGCCCGGTAGTTGGGGCCGACCATACAGGCCGTCAACGAACTGCAGCCAGCTATCAATATTGCGTAGCGCGACCATCGCGGGGAACGTCCGCCCGTATCAGACAATGACGGCGCATGACTGTGGCGGGGCGATCTCATTGCAGGCGTCCTCGAACGAAGATGGTGGCCATGGTGAGCGACACCAGGGCGATCATCGCCAATGGCCAGAGGCTGGCAAATATGTCGCCCGGCGCCATGGCTTTGAGAAAGCTGCCCTCGACGATGACCAGGAAATGGGTGAGTGGAATCGCCTGCGCCAGCCATTGCAGCAGCATGGGCATGTTCTCGACCGGCGTGGCAAATCCCGACATCAGGACGGATGGCACGCCGATGGCGAAGGCGCCCAGGATGGCCTGTTGCTGGGTCGCGCTGATCGCCGAAATCATCAGACCGATGCCCACCACCGACAGGATGAACAGGACCAGGCTGACAAACAGCAGCGCGAACGACCCGTTGAACGGAATCCGGAACGGTCCCGCGGCCGCGGCCATCATCAGAAGTCCGAGCATGGTGCCGATGACCAGCGCCGGCAAGGATTTGGACAGGATGATTTCCGGCGTGGAGGTTGGTGAGACCAGCAACTGGTCGAAGGTTCCCAGTTCGCGTTCACGGGCGATCGACAGCGAGGTTATGAGCAGTGCGCTGAAGAACGCCAGGATGCCGGAGAGGCCCGGGACGATGAACCAGCGATACGTCAGATTGGGATTGAACCAGTTGCGTACCGCCACTGGCGTCGCAGGACCTGTGCCGGGGTTGGCCTCCGCGCCGACTTCGGCGGCGATGGCGGAGAGATAACTGGCGGTGATCTGTCCCGAATTGCTGCGCCGGCCGTCGATCAACAGCTGGATACGGCCGCTGTCTCCGGCAGCGATTGCGCGCGAAAAGTCCGGCTGGATGTCGAGCGCCGCGATCACCTTGCCCTGGTCGATCAGGCGTCCCAGTTCCTGACCGTCGGTCACGCGATAGACCTGGGTAATGAAGTCGGCCCGATCGAGCCGCGCGATCAGTTCATGCGACCAGCGGCCCGCATCCTGATTATGCACGGCAATATCGACGTTGCGCACTTCGAGCGTCGCGGCGAAGGCGAACACCAGCAGTTGCAGCAGCGGCGGCATGAACACCACCATGCGGCTGCGCGGATCGCGCAGGATGCTCAGCACTTCCTTGACGAACTGGGCTCGCAGCCGGGTGAAAGAGAGATAGCCATTGTGCCGCGTCATGGCTCGTCACTCCAGATTCTTGCGCGTGGCGCGCTTGGCCAGGAGGAAAAACAGGACGCCGATGGCGCCCATCGCCAGCAGGTTCGGCACGAAGACGGCCCAGATGTCGCCGGCCAGAAAGACGGTTTTTAGCGAAGAGACGAAATAGCGCGCCGGTATCGCCCAGGTGATGGCCCGGATCGGCGCGGGCATCGCGTCGATCTCATAGAGAAAGCCCGACAGCATGAAGGCCGGCAGAAAACCGGAGAACAAGGCGATCTGCGCGGCCAGGAACTGGTTGCGGGTGACAGACGAAATCAGCAGCCCTTGGCCCAGCGCCGGCACCATGAAGGTGGCCGAAAGCAGCAGGAGCGCCGCCAGCGATCCGCGCAGCGGCACGCCGAACACGAAGACCGCCAGCGCGGTCGCACCGAGCGTGGCCAGCATGCCGAGCGCAAAATAGGGCAGGAGCTTGCCGATCAGGATCTCCGCGACCGATGCGGGCGTGGAGAGCACCGCTTCCATCGTGCCGCGCTCCCATTCGCGCGCCACCACCAGCGCGGTCAGCATGGTGCCGATGATGGTCATGACGATGGCGATCGCGCCGGGCACCAGCGCGCGGCGGCTTTCCAGTTCGGCGTTGAACCAGTAGCGCGGCTCCATCGTGACGGCTGCGCGTGGCGTCTCGCCATCAAGCCCGCCCCGCCAGGTCTGCACCACGCCCTGCGCATAGTTGGTGACATAGTTGGCGGTATTGGGCTGCGAACCGTCGGCGATGATCTGCACCAGAGGCCGCGTGCCGCGATCGGCCAGGCGCTGCTCGAAATCCTGCGGGATCACCACAAATCCGCGCAAATCGCCCGAGACGACCTGGTCGGCGACTTCGCGCCGGTCATGGGCGAAGGTGACGTCCAGATAACGGGTGCCGGCGAAGGCGGCGGCCAGCGATTGCGCCGAAGCAGATTCGGATTCCTGCACGACGCCGATGCGCACCGCGCGCACATCGAGTGATACCGCATAGGAAAACAGCAGCAGCAGCACGACCGGAAGGGCGAAGGCGATCAGCAGCGTGGACGGGTCGCGCATCGCCTGCAGGCTTTCCTTGAACACCAGCGCCCAAAGGCGCTTCGGATCGAAGCGGCGCATGGCTTGAAGGTCCGTTCGCGATCCGCCCGCGCCGTTCATGCGGCAACTCCGCTGCGGGCTTCGTCAGCGCGGTCCTCGGCTTCGACCAGATGAATGAAGGCGTCTTCCATGGTCGGGTCCGGACGGAGATCGCTTACCGCGCTGCGTTTGAGGGCGTCCGGCGTGTCGAGCGCGATCAGCCGGGCGCGATAGAGCATCGCCACCCGGTCGCAATATTCCGCCTCGTCCATGAAATGGGTGGTGACCATCACCGTCACCCCCTTGCGGGCAAGGCCGTTGATATGGGTCCAGAATTCGCGGCGCGTGATGGGATCGACGCCCGAAGTCGGTTCATCCAGGAACAGCACGGGCGGGCGGTGCATCACCGCGCAGGCCAGCGCCAGACGTTGCCTGACCCCGAGCGGCAGGGACTCCGGCGCCGCCGACAGCCAGGGTTGCAGCCCGAAGATGTCGATCATCTCGTCGATCCGCGCCTGCCGCGCGGCGCCTTTCAGGCCATAGACGCCCGCGGAGAACTCCAGGTTCTGCCGCACGGACAGCAAACCATAGAGCGAGAATTTCTGCGCCATATAGCCAAGCTGGCCTTTGGCAGCACCGGTCGCCCGGCGCAGGTCCAGCCCCACCACCTGCGCTTCGCCGCTGGTGGGTTTGAGCAGGCCGCACAGCATCTTGAAGGTGGTCGATTTGCCGGCGCCGTTCGGCCCGAGCAGACCGAATATCTCGCCCTTGCGGACCTCGAAGCTCACCATGTCGGTGGCGGTGAAATCGCCGAAACGCTTGGTCAGATCGCGGCAGGAGACGGCAACGTCTGAAGCCAGTTCGACCGGCGGCATCCCTTCGGCAAGCGCCGATGTGCCGCCCGGACCGCCGCCCAGAAGATCAATGAAAGCATCCTCGAAGCGGGCAGGCACCGCTTTCAGTTGTGCGCCGACCCGATCGGCGAGCGCGCTAATTTGCTCGGTTCCCGCATCGGCGCGCAGCACCACGCGGACGCCGGCGCCCTGGATCACCCCGTCGCCGACACTGTCCAGGCTGAGCACTTCGGCTAGCACGGCCCGCCGCCGCTCGCCGACCTGTTCCAGCCGAAAGCTCCGGCTTGTAAGGCGCGCGGTCAGCTCTCCGGGCGGTCCGTCATAGGCGAGCCGCCCTTCGTTGAGCAGCAGCACGCTGTCGCAGCGTTCGGCTTCGTCGAGATAGGCGGTCGACCAGACTACGGCCATCCCTTCGTCGGTCAGCGCCTGCACCATGCGCCACAGATCCTGACGGCTGACCGGATCGACACCGACACCCGGTTCATCGAGCAGCAGGACAGCAGGCCGGGCCATCAATGCGCAGGCGAGACCCAGCTTCTGCTTCATGCCGCCGGAGAGCTTGCCCGCCAGGCGTCCGGTAAAGGGGGCAAGACGTGTGAAGTCGAGCAGTTGGGCGAACAGGTCGGCGTGTCCATCGGCGGCCATACCGCGCAACTGCGCATAGAGCCGCATATTCTCCATGACCGACAGGTCTTCGTAGAGGCCAAAGCGTTGCGGCATGTAGCCGGTCGCGACATGGATGGCGTCATTGTCGTCCACCACATCGAAGCCCGCTACCCTGGCGTGGCCGCTGTTCGGCACCAGCAGTCCTGTCAGGATACGCATCAAGGTGGTCTTGCCCGCGCCGTCCGGCCCGACCAGCCCGGTCAGTCGGCCATAGCTTATCTGCGCGCTGAGATCCTGTAACGCAGGCGCACTGCCGAAATGCTTGCTCAACCTGTCGATGACGACCGCGACATCGCCATTTTGCTCCTGTGGCGCGGTGGCGGGCGGCACGTCAGCGGCCTTTGGCGCGCGCGCCGGAGGTTTGTCCGACTACGACCTCGATCGTTACCGGCATGCCCTGACGCAGCGCGGCATCGGCATTGGTGACCACGATCCGCAGACGATAGACCAGATCCGTGCGCAGATCGGTCGTTTCTACCGTTTTGGGCGTGAACTCGGCGCGAGGCGAAATGAACCCGATCTGGCCTTGATAGAGTTTGTCGGAGGAATCGCTGCGAACGCGCACCCGCATTCCGGGCGCGATACGCCCCAGATCCGGTTCGCCGACATAAGCCCGCACATAAACCGGAGCATCAAGGCTGAGGCTATAGACCGGGCTTTGGCTGACAGCCATGCTGCCGGGTTCGCGCACCCGTGCGATGATCGTGCCGGTGCCGGGTGCAAGCAGAACCGTGTCGGCGAGCGCGGTGGCGGCTTGAGCCCGTGCTGCCTGTGCGGCGGCGAGGCGCGCTTGCCCCGCCGCGATGTCTTCCTTGCGGAAGCCTTCGGCGGCTTGCGAATGCGCGGCCCGGGCCGCCTTGACACTGGCGGCGGCCTGATCGCGCGCAGTGCGCGCGGCATCGACCGTCTTTTGACTGGCGGCTCCCGACGCGAGCAACTGGCTCTGCCGATCAAAATTACGCTCCGTGTCCCTGGCGACGGCCAGGGCCTGATTGAGGGCCTCCTGCGCCTGCGCAATCTCCTGCGGCCGCAGCCCGCGGCGCAGTTTGTCGAGGTCTGCCTGTGCGGCCGCTACGGCGGCGTCGGCGGCCGCGAGCGCTTCCTCGAACGGCTGCGCGTCGAGAGTCGCCATATGTGCGCCCGGCTCGACATGATCGCCTTCATCGAACAGCATCTGCGCGACGCGGCCGGACTGGCGGAAGGCCAATTGCACCTCCCGGATGTCGACATTGCCGTACAGATTGAGGGCGTCGCCGTCGCGGCTGCCCCGCTGCATCCACAGCCATCCAGCACCGATGATCACGATGACGGCCGCAATGATCAGGATCCGCTTTGTCGTGCCGGACAGGCGGATGTTCTTCATGATGATGCTCCGACGCCGCGCAGATAGATGGCGAACACGCCGGGCGCATCGCTGCGGATGCGGGTCACATCGTCCGCCAGCATGGATTGCATGACCAGGCCCTGGACCGTGCCGATGAACAGGGTGGCCGCGGCTTCCGGATCGAGGTCCGCATGCAGTTCGCCCCGTGCCTTTCCGGCGTCGAGCAGGGTATGCAGCCGTTCGCCATAATGGCGGATCAGGGTCTGGGCCATGCGCTTGGGAAGCGTCTCGCCCGGTCGCTGCAACTCCCCGAACAGCATTCGCGGTACACCCGGGTGATCAGACACGAAATCGATATGCGTCATGAAAACCGCTTCAAGCGCGGCAGCCGGAGAGGCGGCTTCCTCGACCGCCTTGTCCACGCGGCCGAGCAAGCGCTCGGTCACCCAGGACATCACCGCCTGCAGGATGGCGTCCTTGGTCGGGAAGTGGCGGAAGAGCGCGCCCTGGGTCAGACCCATCCGCTGGGCGATGGCCGTCGTGGTGATGTCGCTCGGGTTCTGTTCCGCGGCCAGGCCGACCACCGCCTCCACGGTCGCCGCCCGTCGCTCGTCAGCGGGAAGATGTCTGGACCGCCCGTTCATAGCTTGCGCCTTCAAAAGATAGTAATCTATTACTATCTATCTGTCATGAGCGTCTGGCGCAAGATGGTTCCGCCTGGATCGAGGCTGTCGGCCCATCCGCATGAGTGCATCATGGTCACTCAGACCATCGGCCATCTCCATAGTGGTATATGATTCTATACTTCTCGAAATGTAGATTGACCGCGCAGGCGCCTACTATTATTCGATGAGTTTGGAAGGATGGAATCGACCATGAAGGAGTTCAATCCGCAGGACTCGGCCGTCGAGGCGCTTGGCGCGCTGGCGCATGACACGCGCCTGTCTGTCTTTCGTATGTTGGTGAAGGCAGGGCCCGATGGACTGATCGCCGGCGCCATCGCGCAGGCCGCCAATGTGCCTCCGTCCACCATGTCGCATCATCTGGGTATTCTTGAACGGGCGGGACTCGTGGAGTCCGAGCGGGAAAGCCGGCTCATCCACTATCGCGCCGATTATGAGGGGATGCGCCGGCTGCTGGCCTTCCTGATGGAGGACTGCTGCCAGGGCGTCCCTGAAATGTGCGCCGATCTGTTCGGCGAGCTCGACTGCAAGGCCTGAGGTTACTCCCATGTCCGACACGATCGGCCCCGGCAAGACCTACAACGTGCTCTTCCTGTGCACCGGTAACAGCGCCCGCTCGATCTTGGGCGAAGCCATCATGAACAAGCTGGGGGAAGGGCGTTTCCGCGCCTGGAGCGCCGGCAGCCAGCCCAGGGGCGAAGTCCATCCGATGGCGCTCTCGGTTTTGAACGGGCTTGGGTTCGACACAGCGGGCATGCGTTCGAAAAGCTGGGACGAGTTCGCCGTGCCGGACGCGCCGCAATTCGATTTCATCTTCACCGTCTGCGATAACGCCGCAGGCGAAACATGTCCCGTGTGGATCGGCCATCCGATGACGGCGCACTGGGGCATCGAGGATCCGGCCGCCGTCGAAGGCGATGATCAGCGCGAGGCCTTCATGCAGGCCCTGCGCTACTTGCAGAACCGTATTTCGCTGTTCCTCGCGCTCCCGCTCGCCAGCCTCGACGAGATGGCGATGCGGCGCAAACTCAGGGAAATCGGCCAGAGCGAGGGCGCCAGCGTCAGGGCAGGAGCATGCGAATGACCCACCCGGAGACGCCTGTCGACATCGTCATCTACCACAATCCTGAATGCGGAACCTCGCGCAATGCGCTGGCCATGATCCGCAATGCCGGCATCGAACCGCATGTCATCGAGTACCTCAAGACTCCGCCTTCGCGTG
Organism: Sphingobium sp. MI1205; assembly: GCF_001563285.1. NCBI lineage: Bacteria > Pseudomonadati > Pseudomonadota > Alphaproteobacteria > Sphingomonadales > Sphingobiaceae > Sphingobium > Sphingobium sp. MI1205. Next base: position 121,023 of record NZ_CP005191.1, on the reverse strand, counting down.
CCTTGCTGGCAAGCCTCATCGTCCGCGCCAGCGTCACCCCGCGCGCCCTGCTGCGCGAGAAGGGCACGCCCTTTGCCGAACTGGGACTCGACAATCCGGATCTCACTGATGCGCAGTTGATCGATGCGATGATGGAACATCCGATCCTCATCAATCGGCCGCTGGTCGTCTCGCCGCTGGGCGTGAAGCTTTGCCGTCCGTCCGAGGAGGTCCTCGACCTCCTACCGGCTGACCAGCGCAGCGCCTTCGCCAAGGAAGACGGCGAACAGGTGATCGATGCCGCCGGCAGGCGTGTCACCGGTTGAACGAGGGATCAAGATGACCGCACAGCCCAGGCGTGAACGCCTGTCGTTTCTCGATCGGTATCTCACCTTGTGGATTTTCCTCGCCATGGCGCTCGGCGTGGGTCTGGGATCGACCTTCGAAGGATTGCCAAGGGCGATCGACAGCCTGTCCTGGGGGACCACCAACCTGCCCATCGCCATCGGCCTGATCCTGATGATGTATCCGCCGCTCGCGCGGGTGCGCTATGAGGAACTGCCGCGCGTGTTCGAAGACAAGCGGGTGCTGGCGATCTCGTTGATCCAGAACTGGATCATCGGCCCGGTGCTGATGTTTGCGCTCGCCGTCATCTTCCTCAGCGACAAGCCGGAATATATGACAGGCCTGATCCTTATCGGCCTCGCCCGTTGCATTGCCATGGTCATCGTCTGGAACCATCTCGCCAAGGGCGACAACCAGTATGTGGCTGCGCTGGTCGCGTTCAATTCAATCTTCCAGATCCTGTTCTTCAGCGTTTACGCCTGGTTCTTCCTCGCCTTTTTGCCGCCGCTGCTCGGGCTGGAGGGCAGCGTTATCAATGTCAGCTTCTGGACCATCGCCGAGGCGGTGCTGATCTATCTCGGCATTCCCTTTCTGGCTGGATTTCTCTCCCGCAAATGGCTGGTCAAGGCTAGGGGGAATGAATGGTATGAAACCTGCTTTCTGCCCAGGATCGGCCCGATCACGCTCGTCGCGCTGCTGTTCACCATCGTCGCCATGTTCAGCCTCAAGGGCAATGAGATCGTGACACTGCCGGGTGACATACTGCGGATCGCCATCCCGCTCACCATCTACTTCGTGGTTCAATTCAGCATCAGCTTCTTCATGGGCAAGCTGATCGAGAGCGACTATCCGCGCACGACGGCGGTGGCGTTCACGGCCGCGGGCAACAATTTCGAACTGGCGATTGCGGTCGCCATCGCCGCCTTTGGACTGGCTTCCCCGGTCGCCTTCGCTGCGGTGATCGGGCCGCTGGTCGAGGTTCCGGTGCTGATCCTGCTGGTCAACGCCGCCTTCTGGTTCGGGCGGCGCTGGTTCCCCGACAGCGTGCCGGCGGAGGTCCGGGCATGAACGAGACGAACCACAGCCGATTGCGGACGCTTGCCGATCCCGACCGTCTTCCAGCGCTCAAGCCTGACTATGTTCATCGGCGTCCAGCCCTGGGCCTGGGGGATCTCAATCCGCCGCCGCGCATCCTGCTGCTCTACGGATCCTTGCGCGAACGGTCCTATTCGCGGCTTGTGGTGGAAGAGGCGGCGCGTCTGCTCCAGTTCTTCGGCTGCGAAACGCGGATTTTCGATCCCTCCGATTTGCCGATGCCCGATCAGGTCCAGGATGACGATCATCCGGCGGTTCACGAACTGCGGGCGCATGCGCTCTGGTCCGAGGGCCAGGTCTGGTGCAGCCCGGAACGGCACGGCCAGATCACCGGGATCATGAAATCGCAGATCGATCACCTGCCGCTGGCTTTGAAGGGCATGCGCCCGACGCAGGGTCGCGCCCTTGCCGTCATGCAGGTCTCCGCAGGTTCACAATCGTTCAACAGCGTGAACAGCTTGCGCGTCCTCGGCCGCTGGATGCGGATGTTCACCATCCCCAACCAGTCGAGCGTCGCCAAAGCCTTCACCGAGTTCGACGAGGCCGGGCGGATGAAGCCGTCGAGCTATTACGACCGGATCGTCGACGTGATGGAGGAACTGGTGCGTTTCACTGTCCTGCTCCGCCCGCATGTCGATCAACTGGTCGATCGCTATTCGGAGCGGGTCGAAACGGATCGACCGGTCATTGCTCCGGCGGAAATCCTCGCCTCGATCGATGGGACTCTGGTTCCGCCACGACAGAAGGCATGATGCCCAATGGCCCCGCGCGTCTCGGTATCCAGAACGAACTGGCAGACATTTATGGCCGTTTGAGTGCCTTCGACTGACCGGGTCTGGACGAGGGCGTGACGGCTTGCTGCTATGCCGAGTCCGAAAGGAGCTGGATCGCCGGTGCCCAGGATGGGGCGTGGGCGGCTTTCTACATCAGCGGCGATGCGACGGATTATGGGAATGGTTCGAGGCTGAGCGCACTTTTCCGCAAAACGCCGCCGATGACGCCTGTTGTGCGCCGGCGGTGCCAATAGCGAAATCAGGCTGCCGCGGCCAACGGCGCGCAACAATATCTCATGGACGTGGATCGATGCCGGAGCCGTCCAGATGAGAGGGGAGTGGGAAGGAGTGATCGAGCCAAAGCTCTGCTCAAGCCCATTTGGATATCCCCATGTGCGATCTCACCTCAATCCCGGCCGAGGCCGGCTCCGCTCCCGCGCGCCTGCTCGATTATATTCGCGTCGATGCGCCGCAGCCCGTCGTCCTGGCCTATGGCATCGGTGTCGACAGCACCGCGCTTCTTCTCGAACTTGAAAGCCGGGGCACGCCGCCTGACCTCGTGATCACCGGGGATCCTGGCGTCGAGAAGCCGGAAACTTATGCCTATCAGAAGATGATCGCCGCCTGGATGGCGGCGCGAGGAATTCCCTATGTGACGGTGCGCTACACACCGCGCCGTTTCAAGCATTGGCCGCCCTATTTCGATCTGCTGTCCAACGTTCTGACGAACGCCACCTTGCCGAGCATTTCGCTGGGGCGCCATTCGTGCTCGTTAGGTCCGGCTTCGGCGACTGTCTCTTTTGCTCGCGATGAGTGACGGGCCGACCGCCGCGCTAACCCAAAGAGCTGGCGGTGGTCGGCCCGTCACTCGCGTCGCGCAGCGACGCCTGATTGCCGGATGAACCCGCTGGGCCTCAACTACCGTACTCCATCCTCGAGCAGATCGCTTCAGAATCGATTTCTCTGGCGAAACGAAGGCTGGGCTTGTAGAAGGCCGGAGAACAAAAGGGGGCCTTATGGCGCGGCGCGTTTTCTTCAGTTTCCACTTCGCGAACGATTTTTGGCGCACCCAGCAAGTGCGCAACATCGGTGCTCTTGAAGGGCAGTCTCTTTGCACCGCGAATGCGTGGGAAGAGGTCAAGCGGAAGGGCAAGGCCTCGATCGAAAAATGGATCGATGACAACATGTACGGCAAGAGCTGTGTGGTGGTGCTTGTCGGCTCTGAAACAGCGAACCGGCCTTGGGTAATCCGCGAGATCGTTAAAGGCTGGGATGCCGGCAAAGGAGTGGTCGGTATTCGGATAAACAAACTTCTCGGCCACGACGGGAATTCGTGCACGGCTGGTAGCAATCCGTTTGACGAAGTGGGCTATGGAAATACCGGGAAAAAGCTATCATCTATAGCGAAGCTGGTCACCCCTTCCGGCTCAGATAGCAAGGCAGTCTATGATTCGATCAAGAACGGAATCGAGAGTTGGATTGAGGACGCGATAGCGATCCGCTCAAATAACTGAGGTAGCTCCGTGAGTTCGGTCTATATCCGATAATAGAGTTTCGATTATGATCGAATACATTACAAAATCCGAGCTTCGGAATTTCGCTGATAAGTTAAATGTTAGCGAACAGGCAAGCCTCAGAAAGTCTGCTGCTTCCCGTAGCCTCTCAGGCACCACATTTCTTTCACACTCGAGCAAAGATGATGATCTGGTCGTTGGCGCTATTCGTGTGTTGGAAGGGCACGGAGCTAGGGTCTATGTCGATGAAATCGACCCGGAAATGCCCCCATACACGACGGAGGAAACGGCGGGGCTGCTAAAGAGCCGTATTCGCCAGACCAAGCGCTTTGTCCTTCTTGCAAGCAAGAATAGCAAGGACAGCCGTTGGGTGCCCTGGGAGTTGGGCGTGGCCGATGGTTATAAAGGGTTGACGAAGATCGCGCTGTTCCCGGCATCCGACAGCGCGCATGAGCAGGCATGGGCGTCGTGGGAGTATCTGGGATTATACCGCCGCATCGTCTGGGGGGATCTACAGGGTCATCAAAAGCGCGTCTGGATGGTCCTTGACGAGAAAAGGAACACAGCTACGGAGCTTAGCGAATGGCTTGCTGGCGACTGATGAGTTCCCACCCCGTTTAAGCAGTGGCAGGGGGCTGCCAAAATCGCTCCTCAACGACAGCTGGTTGGAGGGCCGGGCTTTCGAAGCGCTCCTCTCGGACGGAAACGTCAAGGTGGCGGTGAAATAACGCAACATAGTCCCGGTCTTCCGTTAGGTCGGGCGCTAAAGACTCAACTTGCGCTCCTACGTCAAGCGTCGCGCCGCCCGTGGAGATTACCGGTATCACTGCAGCCTCGGGTTGCAGGCGTCGAAACATCTCATATTCTTGTATAATTCCTCCCATGCCTCCAATAAAAACTGCTGCTTTGAACTTGTGTTCGGAAAACATGCGTTCACGCATGTTCAGCAAGCTCTTCTCCCGATCCCTTTCGATCTCTTCCGTATAAACCACGTTGTTGAACCGCTCATTATCCTCGGGATACTCATCCTTGAAATGGCGAGACTGGTAGAGCCGGACCCAGTGTCCGTAATTTATTCCGATGTCTTGCGAGACCACCCAGATCATCGGTGTGATTGCGGGTTGACCACCCCAGACAAGCAGCCTGCGCCCTAGTGTAACGTGCACCAAAGCGGAGACTGCGGCTGTAATCGCGACGGTGTCAGCAGTCGCTGCATATTGTGGGCCTCGCTTTGGATCTGGCACGCCCGCCGAAAGAAAAATGGCCTCAGTCATGGTCAATTCTCCCATGCCGCAAGAGCCCATCCGGCTTCGGAAACTTTAATCGTACGGACCGCGCGAATATGATCCCCAAGCCATCGGAGATGAGCATTCCATGCATCACGGATGCCGATATGATCGTAGACCAGTACCGGTATCTCCTGCTGTTCCGCTCGTCGCGCCTTATCGGCCACGTCGTTCAAAATTTCAGCCGTGGGGATTCCGACGATCGGATATGCCCAGATCTTTTCGCCGTCCAGCAACCGCACGGCGACGGCCCGATGTGCACCGACGCCTTCCACTGACGCACCAATTTTTTCGACGTCAGCGCGAAGCTTGCCGGTAATCGACATATATCGAGATGCGATGCTGCGGCTTCTTAGCCGCTCGACCTCCAGGACGATTGTATCTGCCGTTTGGGCTACTATTGGGCCATCCGGCCCTTCGAGTTCCTTTGGGTCAAGATATATAGTCTCTGCAAGATCGGTCAGCTTGTTTGGCGTATGCTCAGGCCAAATTACACGAAGGACCTGGATCTCTTTCGCGCGTGCTCTTCCTATTTCCTGTCGCGTCCAGCGGCTATCGAAATAGGTAGGCGTGTCGAGCATAACCATAACATCAGAATCAACGAGCCTATGCCAAAGCACATCTTGGAACGGATCGCCGGGCCTAATGTCGTGCGTGTCCAAGAATACGTCGAATCCGCGGGACGCAAGGAGATCGTGAAGTTGCAACGCAGCTGCTCGGGATTCCACCCGCCGATAGCTCACAAAAACCCGTCGCTGTCGACGAAGTAAACCCACACATTCCAGCATTGTCGACGCGAGTTCAGTCATATTTGGATCGTCAGCGCGCCGCGTTAGCCCATTGATGGGCTGGAGACACTGGGGGATCTGAGCATTGAAGTCTGCGCCAGCGGCAATCGTGGGAATGATGGGCGCGCTCGCTCGGATCAGGTCCTGGGCCGCTTCGAGATCTTGTTGGGCATTTCCTCCAAAATATGCACCTGCGAATGCTGCTGGCTTGTGCCGCCCACCCAGCGTTTCCGCATTATGCACAACTATATCGTCCCCCAACGTCAATCCAAAGTCGGAAACGATATCGGTGAGCGTCGCTGTCAGTGTCGCGCGCTCCTCTGGCGTTGCGGCGCCAAGTATGGCGAGTTCATAAATACTCATTGATGTCAGCGACCGGCCGCTTTTGCTGCAGTTTCGATCCAAGCCGGCATGTTGGCATAGCCGTTATCCCGAACCCAATCATACGTCCCGTATAGGTTTGACAGCGGAATATCTCGACCATTCTGCTTTATTGTAAAATAGCTGAGAGGGTTGGTCCCCTGTCGATCAGTCCCGAGTTGCGGATCTTTTACGCTATGGATGTCGATGGCCAATAGGCCTTTCCCAAGCTCGTAGCTTCTCTTGATCTCGTGCCGGACCCATTCGCGGTCATACGTCTCCGCGCCAAAAAGCACCACCGTCACGGACGTGCCTTTGAGCTGCTCCTCGATCCATTTTTCTATGCCGCCCGCGCGTCTTTTTGCCTCTTCGAACTCTGCCTTGTCATAGAAAGGCTGCGCTTCGCCACCTGGACGAACCACCCAGGAATTGCGGACTTGCACGACCCGTCGAACGTCACGGTCATAGTGAAAGCTAAAGAATACCCGACGCGCCACCGCTTCCCCCCCTTGATCCTCGTTCACTCATATCAAGGCGGGCGCCAGGTGTCAGCAGGCACGGTGAGTGCTTGGGGTAGCTGGTCGCAGCGACACCCTTCGGCATGGCGAGGAAAGCGCCCATTCCATCGAAATGCTTCGGCCAAATCGAGCATGTTGCTCTACTTTCGAAATTGCACCTGTGCGGGCGAGGGAGATGGCCCGTGGTATCAGTGATTCGGGCTGCCTCTGGCGTGCCCAATGTCCCCGCCGGCTTCCCGATTCTGTTCGACGCCGACATGGCGATCATCGAGCCGGCCTTCGTCTGGCTCATGGAGCATGCAGAGCTAAGCGGCCGCGCCCACGCTACGGAAACTGTGCGGACCTACGGCGAGCATCTCCACGATTGGTTCGACTCGCTCGAACAATCGGGGATCGAATGGCGCGAAGCCGACGAACGCGTCATCGCTGCCTATCGCAACCGGATGCTGGAGAACCCCAGCGCACACACCGGGAAGCCCTATGCCCGGACCACGATCAACGCGCGCGTCTCGACCGTCTGCCGGTTCTATGGCTGGGCGCTCGATAAGGGCCTGATCGACCACTGCCCGTTCCGGTTGACCGAAAAGATGACGCTGATGCTCGACGGCGCTTATCGCCCAGGCTTGCAGCGGCGCCAGGTCAACGAGCTGATCGTCTCACGCCCGGAAAAACTGCCGCGACCTCTGCGCGCCGACGAACTGGCACGGCTGTTCGCGCATCTGAGGCCTACCGCCCGACTTGCCGCGCAATGGGCGCTTGGGGCGGGACTGCGCCGCAAGGAGCTTTGCGCGCTCGCCATCGACCAAATCCCGGATAGCTGGCCACTCGACCTCGACAGCGATCCACTTGTCGGCGTGCCGATCCATATCACCAAGGGAGACCGGCCAAGGACAGTCTATCCGCCGATTCGGCTGCTCGATCATACGGACTGGTATGTGGGAGAGGATCGCGCCCGGATCGTCCGCCGTGTCCGCCGTTCCGACCGGGGCTATCGCGCGCCGCCCAATCTCCTGCTGAACGAGCATGGCCGGGCTATGACGCGAAAACTCCTGACGGCGCAGCTCGCGGAAGCTTTCGCGGCTGCGAGACTTCTGGGTACATTGCACTGCCTGCGGCACACCTTCGCGATGGCGATGCTGGCCCGCCTTCAGATCCAGGCCCGCACCAATCCCGATCTCAACCCGCTCAAGGTCGTGCAGGTGCTGCTGGGCCATGCTTCGATCACGACCACCGCGATTTATCTGCGCTGCGTCGAACTGCACGAGCGCGATCTGAGCGAAAGCCTCGCCTATCTTTATGGCGAGCTGATCCCCGCCGATGGCTAGGGGCCGCCTCGATCGGACGCTGAGACTCGATCCGGCACCGGCGAACCATCCGGCGCAGGTCGCCGAAATCCAGTTCCGCGACGAATGGGGCAAGATCGTCCAAAGCTTCAGCCCGGCGCTGTTCGGAATGCCGGACGATATCAGCGCCGCCATCGCCCGGGCTTTCCGCGATCATGATGTAGCATCCAGCGCCGCGACCCGCACCGCGCACTGGTTCGCGCTGCGCGTGTTCGGGAGGTTCCTGCGCGAAGACGCGCGTGTCAGGCGCGCGGCAGACCTCGACACGGCAACGATCCGCCGGTTCATCACCTGGCTGGCGATGCCCACCAACGGGCGCAGGCGCGGCGTCCGCTCACAATCCGGTCAGCTCGGTATGATCCGGCCGGTCCTCAAGCGCGCGATCGCGGACAATCCAGGCTTGTTCGCACCGGGCTTCGCCGTTCCCAACAATGCGATCCCGCTGGCCGGCGTCCAGCGGCTACCGCAAGACCGGCTGACACCTGCCGCAATGCGCGCCCTGCTGGCAGTCTGCTATGCCGAGATCGACACTGCGTGGGACAAGTTCCAGCACGGGCAAGCCATCGTTGGTCTTCCGAATGTGCCGCTCCATGGTGGGCGGACCGTCGAACGGGATCGCTGGATCTGGAAGCTCCATCGCCGCGGCCACGGCATCATGCCGACCGACCGAGGCTTGGACCTTAATAAGCCCGATCGGCAGAGGATCGCCGAGGTAGGCGGGTTCCGCGAGCTCGAGGGTTATCTCCACCTCACGACCGACACGCTGGTTGCGTTCTATATCGTGCTGCTGATCCAGACGGCGGCCAACGCCGGTCCGCTGCGCCAGATCAAGCGGGACTGCCTCGTGCCGCATCCGCTCGAGCGGCATCGCGTCATGGTCGAGTGGGTGAAACCCCGCGCCGGCGGTAAGGTGAAACGCATGCAACGGCGCTCGTTCGACAATCGCCGACCCTATGCGGCGCCGCGCCTGATCGAAAAACTGCTTGCGATGACGGCACCCCTATTGCCGCATGTGGAGCCGTCCAAACGCGACCGACTGTTCCTCCACCGCTTCCTCATGACGACAGGACGCCTCGAGCGTGAGCATCGCGCCGGTCATATCGTGCAGGCCACGTTGCGATCGGCAATGTTGCGCTTCTACGAGCGGCACAATGGCGCGATCGCTTCCTGGAACGAAGCGCATCCCGGCAAGTCCCGTTCCCTGCTTCCCGACTTCTCGCCCAAGCTGTTCCGCAGCAGCATGGCAAGCGCCCATTACACAGCGTCGCAGGGCGATATCATGGCGGCCAAAGCGGTCCTCAATCATGCGAATGTCGCCACCACCGACATCTATGTCGATGGCGAGGCCGTCCGCCGCCTCGAACGCGATACGATCGCTCGGCTCCAGTCGCTGATGATCACATGGGTCACCGGCGAGACGCCCGCCCATGACTCGCAACATCAAGGGCCAGATACCAGCGCGCGGGTGACGGCGCTGTTCGGCCACGACTGCCTTCGACCGGTCGACGGCGGGCAGGCACAGCCTGGCCGCGTGTGCCCGAAACTGGGAGGCTGCCTTGCCTGTCCAGGCCTGATCGTCCCGATCGACCCGGATCATCTGGCGCGCATTGTCCAGGCCACCATGCATCTTGAAGCGGCGCGGGAACGCATCGACCCGATCCGGTTCAGCCTCTTCTATGCCCCCAGCCTTCGGGTGCTGACACAAGACCTGCTGCCGGCGTTCCCGCCCGAAATGATGCCGGACGCGGAACGGCACATACCCGCCTTGCCGCCGCTGCCGGACCTGGAATAGCCTCATGGCCTCCGTCCCGACATCCACGCCTACCCAACTTCCGGCGCCATTGCTCGGAAACGAAGGCATCCCCGCCGCCACGACGTTCAACTGGGGCTTCGAAATGCCGGACGGGAGCCGGTTCCGGGACGATCGGTGGACGCCGCTCCGGCACGCCGCCGAACTGTTCCTGCTCTCGCTGCGGGCCGATCCGCCCGAAGGGCGGAGGCCACTTCGCAAGGAAGCGATCGATGGTCACTTCAGCCACATCCGCTTCCTCGTTCGATGGATGGCAGCCGAGAACGTCCGATGCTTCAAGGATCTCGATCAAGACGCCGTCGACCGGTTCGTGGCCATGTTGCGCGCTCGTCCCGGCAGGAACGCTTCACGGCTCTCCCTCAGCACCGCCGAAGGCTATCTCGGCACGATCCGCACGTTCCACATGCAGCGCGACAAGCTGGACGACGCGCCGCTGATGGCGCCGCCTCGCGCCGGTTCGGTTGGGAAGCGGCACTGGAAACCTTATGGCGGCCATCCCTATACGCCCGACGAGATCGCCGTGCCTCTCATCAGCGGCGCTATGGAACTGCTCGGTGACCCAGCGGACCAGATACTCGCGCTGCGCGACCGTCTCGAAGATCTGTATGAGCAGTTCCGACCACAGCATCAGGGGCGAAGGCTCCACTGGCATATCAGACGCGCCATGTTGGCTGAGCCATGCCCCTACGCGGATCTGTATCCGAATCCGGAATGGCCGCTGCGCCGCCTGACGTTCATGCTGGATCGGCTTGGCGACGCCTGCTTCGTCGTCATCGCCTATCTCGTTGGCGCGAGAGCCTCCGAAATACTCAGGCTTGAGGAGGGTTGCCTCGAACGGCGCGCGGCCGATGGAGACGGTGAGGAACACGTCTATCTGGTCGGCACGATCACGAAGACGTCGCTGACGGAACATGGGGACATCCATCGATGGCTTGCGCCCGAGCCGGTCCGGCGGGCGATCCACATCCTCGAACGTCTCTCCGCACCGCTTCGCGAACTTAGCGGGAAGAGGAACCTCTGGCTCCACCAGCTCGGCCGGGGACGCTCGCCGCTTCCGACGATGATGCCCGTCGCCCTACTGCGATCACCCATGGTCAATATCCGCTTGAACGAACGACTTGCGCCGTTCCTTGCCTTGCCGGAACACCAAGGCGGCACCTGGCACCTGACCACCTATCAGGGTCGCAAGACGTTCTCGCGGTTCATCGGGCGGCGCGACCGCACCGGCCTGACGGCGCTGCAACGCCATCTCGGCCATGTCCACCGCGCGATGACCGACCGGGCCTATGTGGGCACCGACTTCGAGCTTGCCCAGCTGATCGACGACCAAGCCGCCGAAGAAACCCGCAAGGCGCTGGAAGACCTGCTCCTGGCGCCGAACGTCGCCGGGAAGGCGGGCGTCATGCTCTCCGAGCGATCGCCGTTCCGCGGGCGCACGCTATCGGGCGACGTCGATGGCTATATCACCGATATCCTCGCCGAAACGGATATGCGCCTCGGCGTGTGCGACTGGGGCTACTGCCTCTACCGCCGGGAAACCTCGGCATGCCTCGGCGGCGAGCGCGAGCCGAACCCGGTGCTCCGCACGCAAAGCACTTGCTCGACTTGCGCCAACTTCGCCGTGACCGGCAAGCATAAGCCGGTCTGGGAAGCGCGCCTTGAGCGCAACAGCGCTTTGCTCCAGCGCGATGACCTCGACTCCGAGAGCCGTGCGCTTGCAGAAGCCCGCATCCAGGAATCTCGCCGTATCCTGGACCAGTTAGACGAAGGAAATACCGATGGCGACCGAAATTGACCTGTCCAGCCCGCAAGCTCGACGGCGGGCAAAGACGGATGCGCGCCTGCGTGAAGCCCTTGCAGGCCTCGCCGGCAATCCCTCCGCAGAACCCACAGTCGCTGCGCTCGCACGGGCAGCCGGGGTCGGCCGCAACATCATATATACCCATCATGCCGGCGTTCTCGACGGCCTCCGCGCGCTTCAGTCGCAGCGTGCCGGCGCGAACGAGACGACCGCCAGAGAGGCCGATCGCACACGCTCGGCTCTTCGGGATGCCGAAGCTCGAAGCGCCGCCCTCGCGACACATAACGCTAGCCTGTTGAAACGCGCCGTCGACGCCGAGCAACGTGCCGAGAGGCTTGAGCGGCGCAATGCCCAACTCGTGCAGGAACTCGATCGGATACGTAGACCAATCCCGATCCGCCCCAGCGCTGAAGCGCACGATCCTTCCGCTGTCTGACGTCGGTCACGCCCTAATCGGGCGTCCCGAAAGGAAAGGGGGATGAGGAACGCTGGAAATGCGGGCTTTGTGAGGCAAAGGAGACAGGCCCGTCCAGACCTAATGCTCGCTCAAATGGAAGGTCGCCCCGCAGGACGCCTTTCTCAAGCAGTGGGAACCGGCCAAGGACGCCTGGGCGCGCGGCCAGAAGGTCGTTCGCCTTATCGGCTACGACGCATCGCCGGCTGACACGCGGCGCTATACCCATGCCTCGACCATCACGAGCGATCTTTTCGAATGCCGCTACCCACTGCGCGAATGGGGCTGGGATCGCGCGGCCTGCATCGCCCGGATCGAAGCCGCTCAGCTTCCCGTCCCGCCAAAATCGAGCTGCTTCATCTGCGGGGCGATGAAGCCGGACGAAGTTCGCGCCCTTCCGTCCTGGTGTCTGCGCCTCATCGTGCTGGTCGAGGCGAGAGCGGCCCCGCGTCTCAGGACCGTCGAAGGCCTGTGGCGCCGCTCGACGCGCACGCGGCCCGGGCGCATGACCGATTTCATCCGCGCCGAAGAGTTGCTGCCGGCCGCCGACATCGACGCGATCATCCACGACGCGCCTGCCGACCTCATCCGGTTCCAGGATGTGGCGGCCCATGTCCCGCTCCCCGACCGTCCGGCCATGGCGGAGTGGCTCGAGCAGTTCAACGCCGGCCTGAAGGAGGCAGCATGACCATCTCCGTTACAGAACAGATCGCCCGTTTGAACGACCGTTGCCGCCAGGGTTTCGATCCGACCGCTCGCCTTGTCGTGACCCGCGCCTGCCTCGCTCGTCTCGCAGGCGAAGAAGACGCGGTTCGTGAAATCATTGCCCAGGCTGAACTCCTCGCCGCCGTCCGCCGGTATGACTTTGGCCCCGGCGACGGCCCGGAACGAGACTTCGGCGCCTTCGATCTTCGGGGCGAACGCATCTTCTTCAAGATCGACTATTATGATCCCGCCCTCGAATTCGGATCGGAAGATCCAGCGGACGCATCGCTCACGCGGCGCGTGCTCACGATCATGCTCGCCGAGGATTATTGAGGGCTTCGATCGCGCCCTTCGGCGGTCCGGGAAAAGGGGAGGGGGACTGCAGGCGGAGAATTTCCACTTGTCGAGGAGCCCCAGATGTCCCTTCCCGCCACGATCAACAGCCAGGTCGATCCTGCCGCCGTCACCAGAGTCACCCGCCTCTTCAATAACACGCTCGGCGATATTCTCTCCGAGCTTATCCAGAACGCACGCCGGGCGGGTGCGAGCGCGGTCGACCTCAAGGTCATCGACGCCGATGGGACTGCGTTTCTCGCCATTGCCGACGATGGCGCCGGGATCGAGGATCCATCGGTCATTCTCGCCCTCGGTCGGTCGGGTTGGGGTGACGAGATCGCGCGGCGGGAGGATCCTGCCGGCATGGGCGTGTTCAGCCTTGCCGGTCGCGATGTCGAGATTCGCTCCTGCCCGCGCTCGACTGGCGAGGGCTGGTCGATCCGCATCGCTTCAGGCGATTGGGAGTCCGGCGCGCCCATCGCCGTTGCGCCCTGCACCCACCCGTTCGGAACCGAGATCCGGGTGCCGATTGACGCGCAATGGCTCAAGTCACTCGAGACTATTGCACAAAGCGCCGCGCGTTATTGCCCGCTTCCGGTTCGGCTCGACGGCCAGGATCTACTCCGCGAGGACTGGCTGAAGGGCGCAGAGACGATCATCGAGCAGGACGGCGTCCGCATCGGCATCTATCGCAACTATCTTCACCGGCATTTCAGCCCGAGCATCAACTTCCATGGCGTGACTGTCGCGTCGCTCCTTCCAACGGTCGCGGAAAAGGATCGCCACTGGGCGGCCAAGATCGACATCGTCGATGCTCCGGAATTGCAGCTCGTACTCCCGGCCCGCAAGGAGATGGTCGAGAATGGCGCGCTGCAGAGCCTGCGCGCGGCGATCCGCCTCGCCATCTACCGGCATATCCAGGCGCTCGGCAGTCATCGTCTGGCCTTCGCGGACTGGTGAGAGGCGGCCGATCTCGATGTTCAGCTTCCCGAGGCACGGGGTGAGCTATTCTCATGGACGCCGGCGGTCGCCGACTACAATAGCGGGTCCGGTCGCCAGCACCTGACCTCGACGGACGATCTCGTCCTGATCGATGATTTTGGGCCACCGCTCGAGCAGTGCGCTGCTTTCGCGCTCTCGAAGGACGGCCGCTATGAGGGACGGCTCGCCGAATCCGACGAGGCGATGGTGGGCTATGGCTGGTATGACCGGCTTCCCCGGATCACTGATCTCCGCTTCGAGATCGACAAGGGGGGCGAGACGCTTGTGCTCGGTGGGTCGGACCTTCCCGGTATCGACAGCGGCACGGTCGAGCGACTGGATCTCGTGCTGACGATTTCTGGCCCCGCCCCTGAAACGCTTCATATACCGGCGCCTGTCGCCATCGAATATGACGATGGCCTCTTCTGGAGCTTTGAGGAGGCTAATATTCTCCTGGCGGCACCCACGGCCGTCACGCCTGCCGAACTGGTCGATCTGCTCGACGGCGCCTGCTTTTGCGCCAGCGACGATCGCGAGGCTGATAGCTGGGATACGCAGCACGATCGTTTCCTGCTCGATGCGCAGGAAATGGCGACCCGTCTCCTTCTGGGCGATGAAGCGGCCCTGCTCGAGCGCCTGCGCGCCGTCCTCGCCTACCGGACCCAATGGTTCGTTCCGGAAGGCTCCCGGTTCGTCGCCGTTATCGGACGCGAGGCCATGGATCTACGGATTGAGCGGGTTTCGGCGAGCAGCTGATCTGCTGCCCGACGATTGGCGTCGGGGGTGGGGTTGATCAGGCCGGGACCAGGCGGGGGCTGTTCGGATCGATCCATGGATCGACCGGATCGTCCCGAGGCCGCGGACGCGGGCCTCGGCTATGGCGCTTGCGCGCTGGCTCGGCCGAACGGCCGAGGAGAGGAGGGGGAGGAAGGACGGTGTCCCGGACACAGTGTTCGAGACCATCATCCAGGAGACTTTCCATGAACATTGGTTCGATCAAGCAGAATGAAGGCGGTATTTTCGTCGGCAAGATCGAGACGCTGACGATTGCGATGACGATTGCGCTGCGCGAGGTGCACTCGGCCAATCCGAAGGCGCCGAAGTTCGAGGTGCTGGCGCTGTCGGCATCGCGGGCGTGGGTGCAGGTTGGGGCGCTGTTCGAGCTGTTCTCGAACGGCACGGGCGAGGCGTTCCTCAACGGGAAGATCGAGGATCCGAGCCTGGCGGCGCCGCTTTACATTTCCGCGTTCCGCCAGGAGGACGGCAGCTACAACGTGGTCTGGTCGCGTCCGACGCGGCGGCGCGACCTCGCCTCGGAGATGGCGCGCAAGGCCGATGACGCGCTGCCGCCGCTGCCCGGCGAAGGCGAAACCGCCGGCGCGCCGGCCCAGGGCGCCGAGGCCGGCCTCGGCCAATCCTCCGCAGAGCACGCCTTTGCAAGCTGAGCACCGTCCAGTCGTTGCTTCAAGAGGCCCTCGCTTCCATCGCGGAGCGGGGGCCTTTTGTATTTCTCCATGACAGAGGGCCGCATCACGCTCGGCTCCGGTGACTGGTACGTGTAGCGCGACGATTACGGAGTCCGGTCGGCGTCAATTTTGATGGCCGATAGGTGGCCGCGCCGGTTGGTGAATTCTGGCTACCATTTGCTGTTGCGAGGAGCAACCGTCGAGCGACAATTACGACGCTGGGTAATTGTCGCTGGCGCTGGCCGGAAGCGAGGGTTTGAAGCGCATGGGATGGTTGGCATGTAATTGCCGCTGGCGACAATTACCCGTTGCCTCAGCAAGGGTGCTCCCGAGCGCGAAGCCAGCGACAATTATGATGGCCGGTCCGGGGCGCCATTGGGCGGGTCGTAATCGCCGGCGTTGATGCGGGCGACGGCGGAACGCTTGCGGTAGCTTTCGCCGTTCATCTCGATGATGGTCGAGTGGTGCACGAGGCGGTCGATCGCGGCGACAGCCATGGCGGGATCAGGGAAGACGTTGTCCCATGCCGAAAATGGCTGGTTGGCGGTAATGGCGAGCGAGTGGCGTTCGTAGCGGTGGGCGATGAGCTCGAACAAGGCGCTGGTTTCGACCTGGTCCTTGCGGACGTAGGACAGATCGTCGAGCACGATGAGATCGAACTTGTCGAGCTTGTCGAGCATGGCGGGCAAGCTGAGGTCGCGGCGCGCGGACTGGAGCTTCTGGACCATGTCGGTGGTGGAGCAGAACAGGACGCGCCGCCCCGTGTCGATGAGGGCATGGCCAATGGCGGCAACTGCGTGCGTCTTGCCGGTCCCGCTCTGGCCGAACAGCAGCAGGTTGCCGCCGTTCTCGATCCAGTCGTCACCGGCGGCGAGGGACAAGAGGTGCGGTTTGCGGATGCCGGGGGCGGCGTCGAAATCGAAGGTGGCGAAGGTCTTGCCTGCGGGCAAGCCGGACTGGTCGCGATGGCGCTGGATGCGCCGGGAGGAGCGATCAGCCATCTCGATCTCGAGAAGCGAGGCCAGCAGGTTGGCGGCCGGCCAGCCATCGCGATCGGCGGTGTCGGTGAGGTGCTTCCAGTTGCGGTTGATGCTCGGCAGGCGCAAGGCCTTGAGCAGGGTAGGCAGTACGGCGGCGGCCTGATCCTTGGTGCGGGTCATCAGTGCACCTCCCCGCTGGCGATCAGGCTGTTGTAGCTGTGCAGATCGGGTGGCGGGATAGCGACATCGCGCTGCGATCTTGCGGTTGGCAGGAACTCGTCCCTGAGCGCATCGACATCGGGCAAGCGCCCGCTGTCGAGAGCCTCATCGATCCGCCGGGCCAGCACGTCGACACAGTCGCCCCTGGCGGCGATATCGAGCAGCGCGACGGCATCGCGGCAGGCCTGCCGTCCATCGAGTTGGGCATCGAAGGCTTGCCAGGCCCGCCGGTAGGCGTGATCGGGGAAGAGGGCTTCGCGGTAGACGAGGTTGCGCAGTGCACCGGGCTTGCGGCGCAGGTTACCGATCATGTGCCGGAAATCGATGCTATGCCCCCGGTGGGGATGACTGATCCGCACACGCGGCGTGGACATTACCCTGTCTGGACCGAGGAAGAGCTCGATGCGATCGTCAAAGAGATGCGCGTTGAGGCGCCGTCCGACGAGGCGGGAAGGCACCGAATAGGTAACCCGATCGATGGCGACGGTGCCGTTGCGGGTGACATCGACGGTGACCATGGCGAAATCGGTGGTTCGCCTTGCGGGCAGCGCCTTGAGTACCCTGCGTTCTGCATCGATGCGCGCAGCATGTCGCCGGTTCTGTCTGGCGACCTGCGCCTCAACGAACTCGCGCCAGGCCTCGATGCTAACGAAATCGCGGCTGCCCCGCCGGCGTAAGGCCTGATCGAGCCGTCGCTTGAGATGGGCATGGGGACCTTCGATCGATCCGTTCTCGTGCGCCTCGCCGCGGTTGTTGCGGGTAGCAAGCATGCCGTAATGACGACACAGCTCGTCATAGCTTCGGGTGAAATCCCGCTGCGCATCGGCGTTGAGGTTTTTGTAGGCGGCTGACAGGGAATCGCTGCGGTGTTCGGCCGGCGCACCGCCCAGCTTCCACAACGCATCCTGCAGGTGCTCCGAAAGGGCGGCAAAGCTCTCCCCGCCCAGCACGACAGCCGCATGCTCCCAGCCACTCGCCGCCAAGCGGAAGTGGTAGAGGCGATAGGCCAGGGTCTCGCCGGCAACAGTGACCTTGAGACTGTCGCATACCGTGAAATCCGACAGGCCCTGCCGACCGGGCTCATGATGCTGCGGGAAGAAGATCTCCTTCTCGCCGCCGTGCAGTGCCCGCCAGCGGGCGATCCGGCGTTCCAGTGTTCGTCGTATCGCATCGGGAACAGCATCCTCGCCGAACTCGTCCTGGAGCGTCTCGAAGACCGTGACGGCAATGATACCGTCGATCTGGAGCAACTCCTCTATACGTGGCCAGAATGGCTCGAGCGGATCGGCGCGGGTGCGCCAGTGGCGCTCCTTCTTCTTCTGGGACGGAAGCTGCGGATCGTTCTCGATCCGGCGTGCGCTGCGTTCGCTGATACCGGCCTTGGCAGCCGCGACGGCCTGGGTGTGTTGGCGACGATGGGTCATGAAGAGAAATACCTGCTGATCGGAAATGTGGTGGCCCGGCATCGCAAACCCATCGCTCGTTGTTCGATGAGTGTTCCGATACCACCGCCCGCCACAGCCCCGATCTGCCCCCCGAAAGAAGGGGAAAAAGATCGCCACCGGTTGTCTGGTCCGCTCTCCGGTCGGGGCTGCGCCCCTCCCTACGATCAGACCAGACAACCGATCCTACCGGCCATCATAGTCGCCGCTCAACCGGCCATCGTAGTTGTCGCCGCGCAGTCGATCAAGGTTTCAGGATTACCGACGAGGCCGAAGCCGCCTGACATGATTGTCATGCCTTCGCTCAACAGCCCTGATAAAGCCTGCTCGGCGCTGCCATATATTTTGCTATCCAACTCGCCGCCTTCCTCTCAAGCCGCCGCGCGCGGCCGTCTCCATAAAGTCTCCAAGAGCGATCCCAGCTGTGCGCGACATCAGGGCTGCAGACCGTGAAACGCCTCGATAATGATGCGTTCGACATCGTCGGCCGAGGCGATCCTGGGGTTTGGATAGCTGCCCGCGCTGGCCAGTTCCGCGGCATGCCGAATATCGGATTGCGCCATTCCCAAACTAGCAAGCGACTGCTTTGGGCACGTTTTCCGGCGAAGATCGTAAAGACACCGTCCTGCGTCGCTTGCCGCCAAGCCGCCCAACGCCATCGCCACGCGCGCCATCGCGCCAGGCGCGGCGCTCGCGTTGAACTCGGCGACATACGGAAGGACGATCGCATGAACATCGGCATGCGGCAGATCGAACGTACCCCCAAGCGTGTGGCAAATCTTATGATGGAGGCCCATGCCAACCATGCCGAGTGTCGCGCCGGCGAGCCAAGCGCCATAGAGCGTCGAAGAGCGCGCGCCGATGTCGTTCGGCGTCTCAATCGATTTCGGAAGGCCCTGTCCGATCGCCCGGATCGCCTCCTCCGCCATTAGCGACGTGATGGGATTGGCTTCCGGCGCGTAAAGAGCTTCAACCGCGTGCGCGATCGCATTGAGCCCGGACGGCCCGGTAATAGAAGCCGGCAGCGACACCAGCAGCTCCGGATCGTAAATGACCGTTTTCGGCAGTACCGCCTTGTCGCGCCCCGTGACCTTTCGCCGATCCTTCGTCATTCCCCAAATCGGGGTCATTTCGGAGCCTGCATAGGTCGTAGGGACCGCCACGATCGGAAGGCCGTCTTCAAGCGCTAGAGCCTTGGCGAGACCCGTCGTCGATCCACCGCCGATTGCGACCGTGCAATCGGCCAAGCTCTTTAGCGCCACGTCTCGACAGGCGACGACGGTCTCGAATGGGACGTGCATCAGGGCGCCATCGAAGATTCCGGCACTACGATCGCCGAGCATCGCGTTGATCCGCTCGGCCAAATCGCGCTGAGGCGGCGTGCAGATGATCAGCGCACGACTGAAACCAAGCCGCGTAAGCTCATCGCCGAGCGAAGCCAGGCTACCCGGCGCGAATATCGTTCGTCCTGGATTGGCCTCGTAAGTGAAACTCAATTGCATCTCAATCTCTCACGCCCTTGATCTTGGCTCGAGCCAGCCCGGCCGCCGCCATGCGGACCAGCGCTCAATGGCCCGCGGTAAAAGGTTCGATCCGGCAACACGCCGGATCGCTTTGTTGTCGTTGGATGGAAGATGCGTCGCCGCTCAAAGGCGGCTCACGAAACCGCTCAGGCGGCTTGCGCCTTTTCCGTCGCTTTCGGGATCACGAAGTCCACTTCGACGATGCGCACACCGTCTTCCACCTTCTCGGCGACAACATGCTCCTCGCAAACGTCCTCGCAGCAATCGTCTTCGACGTACGCGCCGCCTTCGAAGTAGGCCTGACTGATGTGTGTATGCATGCCAGGGGCCGAGATCTTGTAATGGACATGAGCTGGCCTCCAGGAGTGCCGCCCCATCGCCGTGAGCAGCGCACCGGTGGGCCCTTCGTTAGGAATTTGGTACGGGATCGGCATGATCGACCGCACGTTGTAGCGGCCATCAGCGTCAGTGACGATCTTGCCGCGATAATAGTGCGGCGGAATTCCATCATGAATACCGCTATACCGGCCTTCCGGGGTCGAATGCCAAACGTCGATCGTGGCACGCGCGAGCGGCCGCCCATCCATCCCGGTCACTCGACCGCGCAGCTGCATCGCAGTGTGGTGCTGATCCTCGTCGCGCATTGGAAGGCGGTCCGTGACGACAGCCGCATTCTCCAGATAATAAGGACCTTCCAGCGAAGGCTTAGAGCCTCCCATCAGTTTGCCCTCGATTTTCACGATCGTCGTGTTGAAGAAGACGTCCATCAGTAGCGGCACGTCGTTCTTTTCGAAGGCATCAAGCAGAAACGCCAGCGCCACCCTGTATTCGTCGAACGTCACATCGTGCTTGAACAGAGCCGCGCGCACTCCATCCACGATATCGCTGACCACTGCGTTTATACGAGCTTCGTCTGCCATTTTCCGATCCTCTCAGGAGATCCGTTTCTATTCTCAAGAACCAATATTTTACACCCGAGACATTTTTTCAAATTCCTTTTCGGGTCTTTGGCCATACCGAAATCGTATCGCCTTCTGGAGTGACATAAACGCCCCCTGGGCGGATAATCGTGCCCGGGTCAACGTTCCCTCATCATGTCGATCAAAGTCTTCGCAAGTAGAGTGGCGCGATCGGACCACAGCGCGTTTACCGATGATGCGGAGACAATGCCCGCACAGTGCAGGAACGCGCTCTGTCGGCATTCTGCCCGCGCCGACGCCAGCGACGCCGCTATCAACTTTTGACCATATTGTGCTCAGACTTTGTCGCAGGAAAAAGCAAAGCCGCCCGCCCGCTCACTGACGCGGCCAACATGGGGTCGCCCAAAATGCGCCGGCAAAAGCAAGCCGTTCGAGCATGCACATTGTTCGAGGACGGCCTGCCGCGATTGCCGAGCAAGCTCGGGATCGGCGCAGAAACGGCTGTTGAGATGTGGTTCGTAGATCTGCACCGGCTGATGCATCGTGTCCGCCGAGAAGATCGCCGTCTCGCCGCCGCTTCGAAGCACCAATATGCAATGGCCCGGCGAATGCCCCGGCGCTGCCTCGATCGTCAGCTCGTCCGTCAGCTGAAAGGGAGGATCGATCAACTCTGCCAACCCCGCGTCCAGGATCGGCCTGACGCTGTCCTCGAATACGTTGTCGTTGATCGGGAGTTTCCCTCCCTCTCCGCTGCGCGTATCCCAGAATTCGCACTCACGCCTCGAAAGGATGTATTTCGCCTGCGGAAACGTTGGCACCCAGCGTCCATCGAGTAGGCGTGTGTTCCAGCCGACATGATCGAGATGAAGATGCGTGCACAGGACGTGCGTGACGTCCTCAGGACGTATGCCGGCGCTTTGCAGTCGCTCCAGATAAGAACTACGCAACATGTTGAACCGTTCGAACGATGGCCGGCTCTTGTCGTTGCCAGCGCAGGTGTCGACCACAATCAAATGATGCTTCGTGCGGATCACCCAGCTATGGATCGATGACATGAACTTGCCAGCCCCCCGGTCATAGAAGTGAGGCTCCATCCACCCATACTGCTCCAGATACTCTGGCCGCCACTCCGGGAACAGGAAAGCAGGCTCGAAACTGGGTGCAAGGCTCTCCTCAACTCGCGTGATTTCGACGGCGCCGACAACGATCTTTTTCATTTCCAACTGCCTCACGTTATTCCTGACGGCCACCCACGCCGCTCAGACGGACTGGCGCGGCATCCCGGTTTTGATTCATTCGGTGTTCGCCACAACCTGCTGTTCGGGTAAGGGTCCGTTTCCTGTCACAATCGGGGCGGTTCGCCGCGAAGTCAGATGAAACAGGCCCATAACGATTACCGGGCATGCAAGCGCGACGTACGCGTTGTCGATGCCGTACGGATCGCCGAGCATGTACCAGACCACGGTCGCTGGGAGGGTCACGATGATCCCGATGAATGCGCCACTCCCGTTGCTGAAGCTTGGAGCATAGAAAGCCAGCAGCACGAGAACGGCCAGCGCCGCACGGAGCCCCTTTCCAAGGTAAGCAATGTGGAGAACGTTGTTCGCGCCGAGTGCGATGACAACTGGCAAGAGGCCAACGATAATCGTGGCGACCTTGAGGAACCGGACGGATCGCCTCTCATCCCTTTCCTTGTTGAATAGCGGTTCGAAGAAATCTTTCATCAGCAACGTCGCTGCGCCAATGCTAACAGCCGAAATCGTTCCGAACAGCGAGGCCGCCAAGCCTGCCACGACGATACCAGCGCTCAGACGGTCCATATCGGCTATGAGGCTCGGAAACGCTTGCAGAGGATTGATGCCCGGATGCAAAGCCGCCGACGCCATCCCGACGGCTGCCGTCAGGATTCCGAAAGGCACCATCGCCGCGGCGCAATAGAAACACGCTTTCTGGGCAGCTCGTACATTGGGCACAGTGTAAAGCGCCTGGATGACGTGCTGGGTCGCAAAAATCGAGCCGATCCCGGCGATCATCCAGGCCCCGATCTGGGACCAACCGACGGCGTCCCAGACAAACATTTCTGGACGGAGCTTCGTGGCGAGGGCCGTCACGCCTCCGGTCAACGAAAGCCCGTAGATCATCGCGATCACGATGCCGAGATATTTGATCGATGCGTGCAAAACGTTGGTGTAGACCACCGAGCGCATGCCACCGACACTGACATAGCCGACTGAAAGCACGCCGACCACGATGACCGCGGTCGGCTTGCCGATCGCGAGAATTCCGGAAAGCACCGCGCCGCCACTCGCATAGATCGACACCGCGATAATTTCGAGCGCGCAGATCGTCAGTACGGAGGCCGCGATACGTGTGTTCTGGCCGTAACGCGAGGCGAGCACACCTGAGATCGTGTTAAGTCCGAGCTCCTTATACTTGCGTGCCAGGATCAGACCCAAGAGGACAAATCCCAGCGCCAACGCAAACACGTTCCATGCAGCCGAAATCCCTTTTGAATAGCCGAGCTGCGCGGTGCCTACACTCACCGCCGTGCCGATAAACTCCGACACCATCAAGAACCCGATTATGATGGCGGGAAACTGACGCCCGCCTTCGGTGTAGCCCGCAGCGGTGATTGCCGAGCGGCGCACATAAGCTGCAATCAGCCCGACGGCGGCCATATAAATGAGTGTGATCCCGATCGTCGAAACCTGGAATGACATGGCCCCTCCCCATTATGTTTTTGGCTTAGAAAGCAGAAAGCCGATCGGCGAAGGCTTACTCGCCGATCGGGGGGCTCTTTATGTGGTCTGCTCGTCGCTCACTTGCGGCGATAATGCTCGAACTTGTCGCGATCGAGCGTCATGCCGATGCCTGGCCTTGTCGGTACGAAAACGTGAAAGTCCCTGTAGACCAGGGGTTCGGTGACGATTTCGTCAGCAAGCCAGATGCCTCCGATGAACTCGGAGCCGAACGTGACACTGCGCTCGGCCGCTGCGACCTGCAGGCCGGCAGACGTGCCGATCGAGCTTTCAAGGAAAGTACCGCCATAGCTCGCAATGCCAGCGGCCTCGGCAATGCCGGCGATCTGCCTGCACGCAGTCAGGCCGCCCGACTTCATTACCTTGTAGGCGAAGACGTCCACCGCAGCGCTGCCCGCGAGCCGCATCGCATCCTGAAGCGTGCAGACGCTCTCGTCCGCCATGACCTTGATGCCGAAGCGTTCGCGGATCCGCTTCAAACCGTCGAAATTCCAGCCCTGTACCGGCTGTTCGAGCAGGCTGATTCCGCCATCGATCAGCGCCGGAATCCACCGATTGGCGGTCGTCTCATCCCACACCTGGTTGAGATCGATTCTCACCTCCGCGCGGCCTGCCAGCGCCTTGGCGACTTTTACGGCACGCTCGACGTCTGCCTGAGGCGGCTTTGCCCCACCTTTGAGCTTGAATACCTTCGCGGCCTTGCGGGCGATCATGTCCTCGGCTTCGGCGATGTCGGTATCCGCCTCGCCGGTCGCCAGGGCCCAACTGATCTCGCTGCTGTCGCGAACCATGCCCCCGAACAAGGCGTGGACGGGTGCGTTAAGCGCTTTGCCAACGATGTCCCACAAAGCGATGTCGACCGCCGCCTTGGCAAAATAGTTTGCGAACGCGACCTTGTTCATCAGACCGTGGAGCGCCGTGACGTCACCCGCACTCTGTCCGACGATCGCCGGCGCCAGATAGGTGTCGATCATCACCTTCATCGTCTCGATGCTATCGCCGCTCCACCATGGTCCACCGGGCGTAGCTCCTTCGCCGAGCCCCGTGATGCCGCTTTCAGTCTCGATCTCGACGATCAGGAATGCCTGCGAGCTGATCTTTGCCTTGGCGAACTGGTGCGCCCTGCGGATCGGCAAATCGACGATCGTGGTTTTGACGGCGCGGATGCGCAAGGCGTCCTTTGCCAAGTTAGTCGTGGCGACGATCGGAGAAACCATCTCGTTCATGCTCTGCCCTCCTTCAGGAGTGGATTGTCGGCGGGGTTGATCGATGAGGGATGCGGCACGAGCGGCGTCACCTCTACACTTAAGAATGGAAAGAAAGGCAGGCTGCTGATTGCCGAGTGAAGCTGCTCGACGCTATCGACCTCGAAAATCGAGACGTTCGCGTACGCCCCCGCTACTCGCCAGATGTGCTTCCAGATCCCCTCACGTTGAAGTCGGATCCCGACTTCCTTCTCTTCAGCTTTCAGTCTCTCGAATTCTTCCGGCGGCATGCCATAAGGCGGAGAGACCACCATTCGCACTAGATAAAACATTTCAATACCTGCCCGTGTTCTCGTTTCTATTCGGCAATCGTCACAACATCTCGTGCGCAATTGATTGCTGACGGGCACTATCGAAAGCCAGGCTCTTTCTGTAAAATACTATATGAGGCGCTCAGCGATACCTTTTCGGAATGACTGGAGTTACGATGGAATTGAGACAGTTGCGCTATTTCATTGCAGTCGCCGAAGAGGGCAGTTTTGGCGGCGCGGCGCAGCGCGTCCACGTCACACAGCCCCCTGTTACCCGACAGATTCATGCGCTTGAGCAAGAGCTGAAGGTCACGCTTTTCGTGCGCACGCCGAGGGGGGCAATTCTCACTGAAGCCGGCCGCGTCTTTCTCGAAGAGGCCCGCGAGATCATTGAGCGGTCGCGCCGCGCTGGTGAACGCAGCCGCGCGGCCGACCGCGGCGAGATCGGCCGCCTCACCGTCGCGTTCTTTGGCTCGTCCATCTATCAAGCCGTGCCTATGATTTTGCGCCGCTTCCGTGCCCAAGTCCCGCTTGCGCAAATCGTCCTCGTCAGCATGGGAAAGGATCGCCAGCAGGAAGCTCTTCGTTCCGGAGCGATCGACATCGGATTTAGCCGCTATTTCAATCCCGCACCTGACATTGAGGTCATGACGGTTGCCGAAGAACCGCTCTATGTCGCACTTCCGGTCGAAGACAACCTTGCTCATGCAACGTCTCTGAGGCTTCCCGATCTTATCGGGCGTTCGCTCATCCTGTTCCCATCCGGAAATCGGCCGAGCTTCGCAGATGCTGTTCTGAGCGCCCTGTCGGCTGCAAGCGTCAATCTTGTTATCGGCGCCGAAGCGGAGGATCAAACATCGGCGCTTGCGCTCGTGTCGATCGGCTCGGGTATCTGTATCGCTCCCGAAGCGGTCACGAGCATCCGCATGCCTGGCGTAACCTTCGTCAGGCTGGCCGAACCGAACATCACATCGCCAACCCACTGTGCCTATCTCAAGGCGAACACGACCCCGATCCTCTCCGCCTTCATGCGAAGCCTCAGCGACAAGAAGCC
Organism: Sphingobium sp. MI1205; assembly: GCF_001563285.1. Lineage (NCBI taxonomy): Bacteria > Pseudomonadati > Pseudomonadota > Alphaproteobacteria > Sphingomonadales > Sphingobiaceae > Sphingobium > Sphingobium sp. MI1205. Next base: position 95,056 of record NZ_CP005191.1, on the reverse strand, counting down.
GGTCAAACGCGCCCAGGAGCCCCGAAAGGTCGGGAAGAAGCGCTAAGGTTCCCACGGGACTCACGCCACCTCCGGTATTTTCTGGTCGGGGTTTGTGTAGATTTTTCCGCGACGGCCGAGCGGCCGATGTCGGGCAGCATGTGGTGTTCATGCCCCTCGCCTATGCCGGCGCATCATCACCTGTCGTTTCCAGCTGGCGGGTATCCGTCCACGCGCTGAGCGCGATCGTTTCGCCGTGATTACCCGCCAGCTGTCTAACGCATCTACCCTGAGAAGCATCGACAGGCCCCTCAGGACCGTGCTCAGGCCGCCGCTTGCTTCCGTGCAACTTCCGCGACGAACTTCCCCTGCAGCGATGCTAACTCCAGCTCATTGGTGGAAGGCTGGCGTGAGCGATCCGGCGCAGCAATCGTCGACGCGCCATACGGGGAACCGCCGGTGATCTCGTCAAGGCGCATCTGACCCTGCGCGGTATAGGGAAGTCCAACGATGATCATGCCATGATGGAGCAACACCGGAATACTTCCAAGGATCGTCGATTCCTGCCCACCATGTTGCGTGCCGGACGACGTGAAGATTGACCCCACTTTTCCGACGAGTTTACGCTCATACCAAAGCCCGCCAGTCTGATCGAGAAACGCCTTCATCTGCGCCGGCATGGTGCCGAAGCGCGTCGGAAAGCCGAGGATGATGCCATCATACTCGGCAAGCTCATCGACGGTCGCGATGGGGGCTTTCTGGTCAAGCTTAAAGCCATTTTTTTGCGCGATCTCTTCCGGGGTCGTCTCCGGAACCCGTTTCACGATCGCCTCCACGCCGACCGACCGGATACCTTCGGCGGCGGCATAGGCCATCTCCTCTATATGACCGTGAGACGAGTAATAGAGGACAAGCACCTTGGTCATTGTTGATTCCTTATTGGCGGGCCGGGAGGATGCCGCGGCACTGGTTTGAGCAGACGCCTCGCGCAACAATCCCAACACGCGCACAATCGATCGAAGCGTCATTGTCGTTCTGCCTTATCTACTCGCGCCGGATTGCAGCGCTCGAAGCGCCACCCGTAGGCCTGCAGGCAAGCGCGCCAGGCCGCTTCCATACGGTCCGGTTTGCCTCTGACGGCAGTTCATCAGGGTGTCGCCTAAGCTAACAATCGCCTTTCAATGGGATAATCCCACCGAGACGGAGTTCTGCTCTCACCAGAGGTACGAAGACACTTTCTTGCGCCCGATAGGTGGCAATGAGACCGGTCGCCGATCACTCCAGCTCGCCCCTTGAGATTAAGCAGCCGCCCAGCTTGCTGTTCGGCGGGTCGGACGCATTGACGATCACGCAAACTCCCTTGCGATCGCAATTGCAGGAAATTCTCTCCGCACAGCACCTCATCATCGAGCCGGACGGTGCGAGACCATTCGACCCGCGACCCCGCCCCCAGCGTCGCTTCACTCGGGCACGAAAGTTACCTCACACCGGTGGAGCGACCTTATTCATTGTAAGGCGAGGCATAATTTCTTACCTAGAGCGAAGATTTGACACCATCAGTGTGAGGATAGTCGCTTGCTCGATAGGTTCCAGGGGATTCAGGTCCTGCTTAAAGTCGTCGAGCTGGGCAGCTTGTCGGGTGCAGCTCGGGCTTTGGACATGTCGCCGACCATGGCGACCAAACATGTCGCTGCTATCGAGCAGCGGCTCGGCGTGCGGCTTCTGCACCGCACGACACGCAAAGTGACCCCGACTGAAATCGGGCGCACTTTCGTGCAAAACGCGGAACGCATCATCGCCGAACTTCAAGAAGCGGAAGCCGAAGCGGCAGCCGACAAACTAGTGGTGCGGGGACTGCTCAGGGTCAATGTTCCGGTTTCATTCGGCACAAGCGAAATCGCGCCCATTTTGAACGACCTTTCCAAAGCTCACCCAGACCTGACAATCGATCTTGGCGTGAACGATCGTCTTGTCGATCTCGTGGAGGAAGGATGGGATCTCGCCATACGTATCGGACGACTACAGGACTCGCCCATGATTGCGCGCCGTCTCGCGCCTTGTCACATGGCGGTCTGCGCATCGCCGGCATATCTCAGAAAACACGGACGCCCCAAGACGGTAATCGATCTCGGCGATCATCGCTGCCTTGGCTACACCCTGTCCCACGCTGTCGGACCCAGTTCGTGGAGTTTTGGAAGCAACGGCGATATCAAGGTGCCTGTCTCGGGGCCGCTTCGCGCCGGCAACGGCGACGCACTTGTCGCAGCGGCCATTGCCGGTATGGGGATCGTCTACCAGCCCACATTCATCGTTGCCGATGCCGTTGCAGATGGTCGGCTCGAAATTCTCGAACTCGACCATCCTCCGTTCGATCTCGGCAACATCTACGCAGTGTACCCTCCGAACGAGCATCTCCCCGCGAAGGTGCGCGTCTTCATTGATTTCCTTATCAAGCGTTTTGCTGGCACCCCACCGTGGCAGCGACGCATCGATCAGACAACCGACAGGAACTGATCGCTCGCTTCGGTTCACACTGGCGGTGTGATAACGCCGCACATTTTTGCAGATTATCGCGAGGTGGGAAGCAGATTACCTGTCACGGCATCGGCGGAGACGGCTCCGCCCGCCGCTAAGAGCTAGCCGAGCAAATCCAGTTCGGAACTCCACGGCGACAGACATCGCAACCGACGGCAATGCCTTTGTCATCGGTCGCGTCGATGGAGCGATGCTATGAAAGTCCACACCGGAATGATCGGTGCCACGGTGCTGCGTGCCGCCCTTGGCGGCCTCTTCCTCGCACATGCAGGCATGAAGATCTTCGTGTTCACGCCGGCCGGAACGGCGCAATTCTTCGAGTCGGTCGGCGTACCAGGGTTCATCGCTTATCTGGTGATGACAGCGGAAACGCTTGGCGGAATTGCACTGCTCCTCGGCATCTATCCGCGCATCGTGGCGCTGGGCCTTATCCCAATCCTGCTCGGCGCGATTGCAACGGTGCATGCCGGCGCCGGCTTCTTCTTCAACAATCCCAATGGGGGTTGGGAATTTCCTGCCTTCTGGGCGCTCACCCTCATAGTCCAGGCTCTGATCGGCGATGGGCTCTACGCATTGAAGCCGACACCGCTTCCTGGGACCGTTATCAACCCTGCGATCACCTGAAGCTGCTCTCCGCCCGCAGCCCGTAATGCCATCCCCGTATAAACTCTCTTCTGGCGGTTCAATCGATGCTCCCAAGCATATTCATTAGCCACGGTGCTCCAAGCCTTGCGCTTGGCGACAGTCCGGCGCGGTCGTTCCTCGAATCTCTGCCCGCGCTTCTCCCCTTTCGACCGACCGCGATCCTGATCATATCGGCGCACTGGGAAGAGAGTGTTGTGACCCTCAACGGCCTCGACCGACACACTACAATTCATGATTTCGGTGGCTTTCCTGACGCACTTTACGAGATGCGTTACCCGGCTCCGGGATCTGCCCATCTGGTCGAGCGCGTACGCTCCCTTCTGCACGAACAAAGCATACCGAGTGCGGCAAACGAGTTTCGCGGCTGTAGCGCGACGATTACGGAGTCCGGTCGGCGTCAATTTTGATGGCCGATAGGTGGCCGCGCCGGTTGGTGAATTCTGGCTACCATTTGCTGTTGCGAGGAGCAACCGTCGAGCGACAATTACGACGCTGGGTAATTGTCGCTGGCGCTGGCCGGAAGCGAGGGTTTGAAGCGCATGGGATGGTTGGCATGTAATTGCCGCTGGCGACAATTACCCGTTGCCTCAGCAAGGGTGCTCCCGAGCGCGAAGCCAGCGACAATTATGATGGCCGGTCCGGGGCGCCATTGGGCGGGTCGTAATCGCCGGCGTTGATGCGGGCGACGGCGGAACGCTTGCGGTAGCTTTCGCCGTTCATCTCGATGATGGTCGAGTGGTGCACGAGGCGGTCGATCGCGGCGACAGCCATGGCGGGATCAGGGAAGACGTTGTCCCATGCCGAAAATGGCTGGTTGGCGGTAATGGCGAGCGAGTGGCGTTCGTAGCGGTGGGCGATGAGCTCGAACAAGGCGCTGGTTTCGACCTGGTCCTTGCGGACGTAGGACAGATCGTCGAGCACGATGAGATCGAACTTGTCGAGCTTGTCGAGCATGGCGGGCAAGCTGAGGTCGCGGCGCGCGGACTGGAGCTTCTGGACCATGTCGGTGGTGGAGCAGAACAGGACGCGCCGCCCCGTGTCGATGAGGGCATGGCCAATGGCGGCAACTGCGTGCGTCTTGCCGGTCCCGCTCTGGCCGAACAGCAGCAGGTTGCCGCCGTTCTCGATCCAGTCGTCACCGGCGGCGAGGGACAAGAGGTGCGGTTTGCGGATGCCGGGGGCGGCGTCGAAATCGAAGGTGGCGAAGGTCTTGCCTGCGGGCAAGCCGGACTGGTCGCGATGGCGCTGGATGCGCCGGGAGGAGCGATCAGCCATCTCGATCTCGAGAAGCGAGGCCAGCAGGTTGGCGGCCGGCCAGCCATCGCGATCGGCGGTGTCGGTGAGGTGCTTCCAGTTGCGGTTGATGCTCGGCAGGCGCAAGGCCTTGAGCAGGGTAGGCAGTACGGCGGCGGCCTGATCCTTGGTGCGGGTCATCAGTGCACCTCCCCGCTGGCGATCAGGCTGTTGTAGCTGTGCAGATCGGGTGGCGGGATAGCGACATCGCGCTGCGATCTTGCGGTTGGCAGGAACTCGTCCCTGAGCGCATCGACATCGGGCAAGCGCCCGCTGTCGAGAGCCTCATCGATCCGCCGGGCCAGCACGTCGACACAGTCGCCCCTGGCGGCGATATCGAGCAGCGCGACGGCATCGCGGCAGGCCTGCCGTCCATCGAGTTGGGCATCGAAGGCTTGCCAGGCCCGCCGGTAGGCGTGATCGGGGAAGAGGGCTTCGCGGTAGACGAGGTTGCGCAGTGCACCGGGCTTGCGGCGCAGGTTACCGATCATGTGCCGGAAATCGATGCTATGCCCCCGGTGGGGATGACTGATCCGCACACGCGGCGTGGACATTACCCTGTCTGGACCGAGGAAGAGCTCGATGCGATCGTCAAAGAGATGCGCGTTGAGGCGCCGTCCGACGAGGCGGGAAGGCACCGAATAGGTAACCCGATCGATGGCGACGGTGCCGTTGCGGGTGACATCGACGGTGACCATGGCGAAATCGGTGGTTCGCCTTGCGGGCAGCGCCTTGAGTACCCTGCGTTCTGCATCGATGCGCGCAGCATGTCGCCGGTTCTGTCTGGCGACCTGCGCCTCAACGAACTCGCGCCAGGCCTCGATGCTAACGAAATCGCGGCTGCCCCGCCGGCGTAAGGCCTGATCGAGCCGTCGCTTGAGATGGGCATGGGGACCTTCGATCGATCCGTTCTCGTGCGCCTCGCCGCGGTTGTTGCGGGTAGCAAGCATGCCGTAATGACGACACAGCTCGTCATAGCTTCGGGTGAAATCCCGCTGCGCATCGGCGTTGAGGTTTTTGTAGGCGGCTGACAGGGAATCGCTGCGGTGTTCGGCCGGCGCACCGCCCAGCTTCCACAACGCATCCTGCAGGTGCTCCGAAAGGGCGGCAAAGCTCTCCCCGCCCAGCACGACAGCCGCATGCTCCCAGCCACTCGCCGCCAAGCGGAAGTGGTAGAGGCGATAGGCCAGGGTCTCGCCGGCAACAGTGACCTTGAGACTGTCGCATACCGTGAAATCCGACAGGCCCTGCCGACCGGGCTCATGATGCTGCGGGAAGAAGATCTCCTTCTCGCCGCCGTGCAGTGCCCGCCAGCGGGCGATCCGGCGTTCCAGTGTTCGTCGTATCGCATCGGGAACAGCATCCTCGCCGAACTCGTCCTGGAGCGTCTCGAAGACCGTGACGGCAATGATACCGTCGATCTGGAGCAACTCCTCTATACGTGGCCAGAATGGCTCGAGCGGATCGGCGCGGGTGCGCCAGTGGCGCTCCTTCTTCTTCTGGGACGGAAGCTGCGGATCGTTCTCGATCCGGCGTGCGCTGCGTTCGCTGATACCGGCCTTGGCAGCCGCGACGGCCTGGGTGTGTTGGCGACGATGGGTCATGAAGAGAAATACCTGCTGATCGGAAATGTGGTGGCCCGGCATCGCAAACCCATCGCTCGTTGTTCGATGAGTGTTCCGATACCACCGCCCGCCACAGCCCCGATCTGCCCCCCGAAAGAAGGGGAAAAAGATCGCCACCGGTTGTCTGGTCCGCTCTCCGGTCGGGGCTGCGCCCCTCCCTACGATCAGACCAGACAACCGATCCTACCGGCCATCATAGTCGCCGCTCAACCGGCCATCGTAGTTGTCGCCGCGCAGGTACGGCAACACCCGGCATGGGCTACAATCTTGACATTTCCCCAGTACAATGCATATGTTCATGCATATGCAAAGGAGGTCGATATGGCCCGGAAAAAAGCAGTTTCCGTCCCTCCACGAGAAGCCAAACTGTTCCGGAACAACAAGAGTCAGGCTCTGCGCATCCCTGCCGATTTCGAACTTCCGGGTGACCGCGTGATGATCCATCGCGATGGCGACCGCCTCATTATCGAACCGGTACGCCGCAAGAATCTTCTGGAAGTCCTCGCATCCCTGCAGCCGCTCGGGCCCGATGATCAGTTTCCCGATGTCGAGGACACATTGCTCCCGATAAAGGCCATCGACCTGTGAGCGGGCTCTATATGCTCGACACCAATACCGTCTCCGAGCTTGCCCGCAATCCGCAAGGATCGGTTGCCGCACGCATCGCCGAAGTGGGCCCGGATGCGATCTGTGTCAGCATCATCACCGCGGCGGAACTCCGCTACGGCTGCGCCAGAGCGGGTTCGCCGCGGCTGCTGGCGCAGATCGAGGCCATTCTGGACAGCCTCCAGATCCTTGCCCTCGATGTCCCCGCCGACACTGAATATGCCGGTATTCGCGCAGAGCTGGAAGCAGCCGGCAAGCCTATCGGGCCAAATGACTGGTTCATCGCTGCCCATGCCTATGCCCTGGAAGCGGTGCTGGTGACCGCGAATATCACAGACTTCTCGCGGATACGCGCACTCAAAGTCGAGAACTGGATCGCCGACCTTCATTGACCGGATGCCGGGCAATCACCGCATGGCTTTCGTCTAGCGCATCGGCTCGCTCCAGCGGCGGGCCGCCGCCACACGCTTCGCGATCGACCCTAACCCTTGAGATGACCTTCAGCTCCATAGCGGATCGGGGGGCCTTTGCCGTCCATTGACCTCATGGCCGGAGAGAGGAGGGGGGTGTGCCTTTGTGTTCACGCAACAGGAGAAGGCCATGTCCGACATCATCGACCTCGGCGGCGCGCCCGGACACGAGGATTGCGCGCAGCTCGGCCACACCCCCGACTTCGAGCGCCTCAACCGGCTTGAGGTCGCCGCCTATCGGGCCGCCGTCATCGCCCGCTTCGGCCCGCCCCCGGACGGGTGTGCCCTCGTCTTTATCACCAACCGGCACGACTTCGGCATCTATCGCACGCTCGGTCTCAAGGTCGATGCGGGCGCTTATCGTCGCGATCCCTCGGTCGCGGCCTATGTCGAGGCCGCCCAGGACGGTCTCGCCAGCTGGGTCGAAGCCGGTTTCGCGCCGCCGGTCCGCTACGACGACGGCCGTGCCCCCGCGGTCGACCGGGACCGTATCGACGACATCGTCATGGGTGCGTTGCTCGCGACGCGGCCCGACCCGTTGGGACGGTTCCCCATTCCCGACTTCGAGATCCTTCATCGCAATCTCGCCGCCGCCTACCCTCGCTGCGCCGAGGCCGCGAACCGCTCGCTTGAGGAGACACCAGTATGATACCGACGCAACTTACCTCCGACCAGGCCGCCATTCAGGCTCGTATCGAGGCCGAGATCGCAGAGCATGCCGCCGCCGTCCGGCGTGTCGAAGCGCGCTGCAAGAGCGCGTTCCTGCCTATCCTGCGGGAGCATGGTATCACACGCGTCGACATCAGCTATGATGGTGGCGGTGATGAAGGCATGATGGGCGATGTCACCGCCTATGGCGGCCAGTCTGTCCGGGAATTGCCTTCGGTGCTGTGCGACCATTACGCCGTCGACTATGGTGGAAACGTTCGCAGTTCCGCATTGCAACTGGAGGACGCCCTGTCGTCTTTTGCTGAAAATGCCGTCTGCGACCATCATGGTGGCTGGGAAAATGGCGAGGGCGCCTACGGAGAGATCGTCATCGATGTCGCCTCGGGAGGCGTGACCATCACGCATAATGCCCGGTTCATCGACTACGACACCACCGAGACGGAGCTGTGATCCATGTCTCACTGCTATTTTCATGCGCTCAGCTCGGCGCGCCGCTGGGGCGGCGTGCCGGGCGACTATATCGCCCTTCATCAATGGTTCGATGAATCCAAGAAGATCATCGCTGATCCGCGCCACCGGGCGCTCAGGCACCATGCCGAGGGGATTTTCCTGCTCGAGACGATTTTTGGCGTGACCGTTCGCAACAGCGACGGACGTCAGGTGCCGGTGCGTCTGATCGGGGAGGCGCACGTCACCGAAGATCTGGGGCGCATTCCGTCTTTCGCCGACTGGGCACGGCTCATCCAGCCGATGCCCTGGATGTTGCGCGGCAATCCCGCCGGCTCGCCGGGGCTGGATCCTGCTATTTCCGGTTCACCCGCACCCAACGCTGCTGTAGCCTGATCTCATGGATCAGGGACCCTTCAGCAAGGCCGCCGCAGACAACGCCCTCGATCGTCTCATCGCAATTGCCCGATCCGACACCGGCCAATCACGCCGGGTCGCAAACTTCCTTCTGGCCTGGTGGAACGGCGAGGATTGCGGGCACTTTCCTATCGCCGATCTGTTCGGCGTCGACGCGACGATCGCGACCCACATCACGACGATCGTCGGTTTCCTCGGTCAACATGAAGGCGCGATCTATCCGGATGCCTTCGGCTGCAAGGCCGAGATGATCGAACTGGTCGGCCGCTGGCGGGATTTCGGCGACTAGAAGTTTTCCAACGTGCAGAGCAACCCGCTCGTTATCGATCTCCTACTGTTGCTCGGGCAGGAGATGACCCGAGTTGCCATCGCGCACGGTTCCATAGGTCTTGAGTCAGGCGTCGAGCGCTTGCCCTGGCGACGGGCAATCATGCATTCGCATTCTGTCCGGGGGGCGGAACCAGCCGGTCCAGCTTCGCCATGAAGAAGCGCTCGCTCCACAGGTCGATCGATTTGAGTTCAGCCGGACGCAGGAAGCGGCGCACATCTTCGGCCGCCGCTTTCCAGTCGAGACCGGCGATCGTGCTGCCCAGCGCGTCCTTCAGCCAGGGCATATTGACGGCAATGCTCTCGTCACCAGCCCACGGTCCGGCTTGAATCAGCGCCGCGCGCAGGAGCGGCAGATTGGGGGCAGTTCCCTTTGCGACATACCAGGAGAAATCGTACCAGTCCCTACCTTTGAGGAAGCCCCGGCAGAGCAGCGCATGGATCTTGAGCGCGAAGTTGGACGGCAGATCCTGATGTCGCACTTCATAGTCGGCCGGAAAATCGAGATAGGTGGCATCTTCGCCGGAGCCGGCGGGGGGATTGACATCGATTTCCAACTTGATGCGGATCGTCCGGGGCTTGCCTGTCCCGGCAAAGATAAGGTCGAGCTGGCTGGCGATCGAATCATTCTTGAGGAGCGCCTGGCGGATCGCGCTGTCCATTTTCGCCTTGGGCCGCGCGTCGAGCTTCAGGCCGAACTGGCCGAACACGTCGACCAGAACCGTGAGATAAGGCGACCAATCGAAATCCGGATCGGGCGCGCGGAGGAGGAAATCGAGGTCTTCTGAAAAACGCGGCAGGCCATGAAGGATACGCAGCGAGGTGCCTCCCTGAAACAGGGCGACATCGAAGAAATCGCCGCGCCACAGGGCGTAAAGCGCGATCTCCTGGAGGATTTCCTTGACGGCATTTTCCTCTTCGAGGGCGTTGGCCGCATCGTAGCTGCGCAGCTTTTCCTGGATGATGTCAATCATGATTGGAAGCCTTTCGGGCCATGACGGCGTATTCGAGCGCGGCGAGAAAGGCGTTCTCGGCCTTGTGCTTGTAGGTGGATCTGAGCTTGGCGAAATCCTTTCGTCGAAGCGAGACGAGCCTGTCCGGGTCGATCCGCATGCCATGGGTCAGCCATTCGACCCCGCTCCATTGTTCCTTGCGCAGGGCAACCAAGTCCATCAGCGCCCGCAAAGGCTGGGCGACGAAGGCGGTGAGTTTGCCCATCTGGACCCGATCAACGCCGATCAGGAACCGATAATCGGCAATGGCGAGAGGGTGGAAGCTGAACGCCCCGAAGTCCGGCGTGTCGAAGTGCAGCGTTTTGCGTCCCGGTGTCACGCTGGCGGTGGTGAAAACCGCTTCGGGAATCCAGCCATGCCAGGTCAGCGCGCTTTCGAGCGAGATATAGCTGCCTGGTACGAGACTCTGGGCAATGGCGAAGGGATGTACGGTTTGGCTGCGATAGTCTCGCCCCAGAAGATATGTGCCGCGCTTCACCCGAAGCAGGGAGCCATCCTTGAGGGCACGGTTTACGAGGCCGTAGCGCCGCGCATCCCCGCCGCCCAGCAACCGCCCAAGCTGGCGTTCGCTCAGGATATGGTCGGCCAGCCCTGCTGCCGTGATCTGCTGTGCCAAGGATGACATGAATTTCCTCATACTTCCAAATTGTGAAAGTTTCCAGAAATTATCGGATGAGCGGCCAGAATGAGCAAAACCTTCCCCGGCGCGCCGCAGGCCTTGTCTCCCGACGTGCTGGTGTCGGCGATACGCTTGGACTCGCTGACGGTGCCCACGCCTTCTGTAAGCCACTGACCGAGACCGAGGCTCTCCTCCGCGCGCCTCGCCGCATCTGCGCTTCGCGCACGCAAAGAGGAGCAGGGAAGGGGGAAGGGGCAGGACATGTCTCCGAGGCCGGAGACCTGACTGTCCCGAACCTATTTTTCGCGAGGAGCGAACATGGCCAACCATTTCGTCAAAGCGAGCTTTGTGCTCACCGTTACCGAGGCCGAGGCCGAAGTCCTGCGCCAGATCGAAGATGCTACAGGAATTCTCGATGATTCTGGTTTCGAGCAGGATGAACTTGCCGCAGCTTATGCCGCGCTCGGCGAATCCTTCACGTCGTGCTTCCCGTCGATCGAGGCCGATCCCTTCGGTGGATTTCGCGCGATCTTCAGCGATCTCGATTATCCACGCCTCAGCTTCTCGCTGCAGGTCGATCCGTCCGATGGGTCAGGCCGTTGCAAGGTCTGGTTCTACGGCGACCAGGTCGATGTCGAAACCGCCGCGCTGCTGATCCAGGCGACCGCGAAATCGGCTCTGCCGTTTGGCTTCGAATATGCGCTCGATTGCGATCGCCTGCGCCCCGGTGAGTTCGGCGGCGGCTATGTCGTCATCCGCGAAGACGGGCTCGAGTTCGCAGGTTCGTCCCGGCTCCTCGATCGCGCTATCGCGCGCGGTCACCACGAAGGTGTCGACGGATACGTCCTTGTCACGCGCGACGCAGAGGCCGGCCTGCTCTTCTGGAACAGCCATTCGGGCTTCGGCTCGCTTGCTGGCGCCACGGTGTTTTCCGAGGCCGAGGCCGCGAACTTCGATCCGCCCATTGCCGACGACCAGCCCGAATGGCTGGCGCTCCCGGCCCCACTCAACTGAAGGAGCCGCACATGCGCTACATCATCGCCCTTTATGAGATTGACCGCGCCTATGGTGGAGCAGAAGAGGGTGGCTGGTGGTACGACACCGGCGAGTTGGCCCGCCTTCTCGCGCTGGCGCCGACCGAAGCGCGGGCCATCCAGTTGGCTGACCGCGCCAACCGCCTGCTCGAACGGCTACAGCGTCATCGTCGCCGCGTCGATTCCGTCCTTTATGATGGCGGCCGTTATACTGCCATCGTCTTCGAATGGACGGCGCCCCCGGCCTTTCCCGAGGTCCGGCCGCACTACGCCTGAACGCGACTGTCCGCCGTTGACGGGCCACCATCCCAGATTGCGGTCCTGCGGAATAGCTGCGCACGGAAGAAGCCCAGTCGAATTCCGGCATCCTGGAGCCAACTCGCCAAAGCCAGCGGCCTGACGCGCGAGCGTTTCGCGATGGCCGATCATCTCCTGCGTCTGATCTGCTGCCCGACGATTGGCGTCGGGGGTGGGGTTGATCAGGCCGGGACCAGGCGGGGGCTGTTCGGATCGATCCATGGATCGACCGGATCGTCCCGAGGCCGCGGACGCGGGCCTCGGCTATGGCGCTTGCGCGCTGGCTCGGCCGAACGGCCGAGGAGAGGAGGGGGAGGAAGGACGGTGTCCCGGACACAGTGTTCGAGACCATCATCCAGGAGACTTTCCATGAACATTGGTTCGATCAAGCAGAATGAAGGCGGTATTTTCGTCGGCAAGATCGAGACGCTGACGATTGCGATGACGATTGCGCTGCGCGAGGTGCACTCGGCCAATCCGAAGGCGCCGAAGTTCGAGGTGCTGGCGCTGTCGGCATCGCGGGCGTGGGTGCAGGTTGGGGCGCTGTTCGAGCTGTTCTCGAACGGCACGGGCGAGGCGTTCCTCAACGGGAAGATCGAGGATCCGAGCCTGGCGGCGCCGCTTTACATTTCCGCGTTCCGCCAGGAGGACGGCAGCTACAACGTGGTCTGGTCGCGTCCGACGCGGCGGCGCGACCTCGCCTCGGAGATGGCGCGCAAGGCCGATGACGCGCTGCCGCCGCTGCCCGGCGAAGGCGAAACCGCCGGCGCGCCGGCCCAGGGCGCCGAGGCCGGCCTCGGCCAGTCGTCGGCAGAGCACGCCTTTGGTGGCGAACAGCCCGAAGGCGGCCGGCGTCAGCGTCGTCAGCGTACGGCCGAACAGGTGGAGGAACCCGAAACCGTCAGCTGAAATCCCCCCGTCGTGCCCGGTCCCGCGCCTCCAGGCCGGGCACGATTCCCGCAGGGTCCGCTTCGTTTCACGCGAAGCGGACCCTGTTCTTGTTTGGCGGCGGTATTTCTCGAACTTACTAAAATTGCCATATTTGGTATATGCCGATTATTCCGCCTGGACCGTGCCATGAATGCGGAAACCTTGCGGTCGACAACGAAGAAGAAAGTTCCGCGGACGGCCTTCCACAATCATACCGGTCAATATCCGGATATCAGCCAGCGAGAACCAATCACCGTCACAAAACATGGGCGTCCAGACATCACTATTGTCGAGGCCGCCTATTTCGAACGGCTCGCCGCTGGACAGATTCTTGCGGTGTTCGATCTTAACGCCGCCGATGCCGATCAAATGCCCGACGCGCATCGGGATCTTTTCGAGGCCGCGAAGCCCTCCGCCGAAGAAATAGGACAGGACGTTTGGAACGATGACGCCGCTCCTTAAGGTCGGCGACATCCTCCACTGTGTCTATCTCTTCACCCGTGACCAGTAGGCCGGTCGGGACGAGGGCATCAAGACACGTCCAGTCATTGTGATCGCTGTGCAGAGTCAGCGCGCTTTCACGGCCGCGATCGCCACGAAGAGCGACAAGGCGGGCCAGGAGCTGGCCATTCCCGACGCCGTTGGCGATCCCGCCGGCTCGCGCACGGCACGTCAGTGGTCATCGACCAGTATAATCATTTCACCTGGCTCGGCTTCGATATCCGCCCCGTTACAGCCGAACCTTCCCGGTTCCCATCCGGCGGCCGTGACAGTCCCCACCGCAGCACCGGTGATCACCTGCCGCCGTGACGGCTGCGATCAGCGGCGCCCTTCCTGCCGAAGCGCGGGATCCGGCGCGCTCGCCCGGGACGGACCCGCCGGCCAATCTCATCGTCTCTGGAATGTGGCCCGGCCTCCGGCTGCAGGCGGCCCGCGGGATCATCGAGGCGGTCGGCGCACACCGCGCCCACTGGCGGCCGCCTTGACCGGAGCCCGCGACCGGGCAAAGCAGGAGGCCCATCGCCCGGCCATCGGCCGCGCTGGTTGAGGGCAAGCGGCCGGGATCGAGCCTTCCACAGTCGGTGCGTCCCCGTCTCCTGTCCGCCATCCGGCCACCCGCTTGTCGGGATGAACGCTACGCCCGTGCGGGACCGTCGCAACCCCCGATTTTGCGGCCGTGTTGAGGCCTGGCGGCCTCTGCCCGCACCACCCGAAAAATCGCAGGTTCCCCGTCGCTGGCGCTCCGGTGCGGCGCTCCCTCGTTCACGGGCTTTCGCGACTGTTCATCCCAGCGGGGTCGGCCCGCTGACGGACACGCGAAAGGTACACGACCATGAACAAGGTTTTTCTCTCAGGCCGCATCACCTCTGACATCAGCCGCTTCGGCACCGACAGCAAGGGCGGCGTCAGCTTCAGCCTCGTCACCTCCAAGCCGGTGATCAAGGACGGCCAGGTCCAGAAGGACGACAACGGCTACACCGAGACCTACGACGAGTTCCACACGGTGAAGGCCTTCAACGGCCTCGGCAAGTCGGTCGCCAACCACAAGAAGAAAGGCGACAAGCTGATGGTCGTCGGCGAGATCCGCTACAGCCGCAACGAGCGCGATGGGCGCACCTACTACAACACCGACATCGTCGCCGAGGAAATCGAGTTCCTCTGATCCCTGACGGGCGGCCGTCAGCGGCCGCCCTCCTCATTTCCACGGAGAGCACAATGTTCCATCTCGCCACCTTCGATGAGATCGCCGGCATTGCCCACGGCATCGAGACCACGAACCCCGCCATGGTCGACCGCATCCGGCGTGCGGCAGACCGCCTCAACCGCTACGAGATCGCCGCACGCCTCGCCCAGGCGATTGCCGAAGCCGCCGACGCGGCCCACGTCCGCGCGTTCGAACAAGCCCAGTTCGGCGAAGCGAGTGCCGATGCGATCGTCGACAGCGAATATTACGACGACCTCGCCGCGGCCTGGTCGCTGGTCGCCGGCGAGCACCAGCTGATCAGCCCCGATGCCATCTTCGCGCATGACGGGTCAGTTCACTGACCCGTCCTTCCGCTCAAGCAAGGATTCCGCTCATGGCCACACAGCCCGCCCCCAGACCCGCCGTACAGCATTGCTACGGCGTCCTTCTCCATCACCGCCTCGCCTGGTGGCTCGTCGAGTTTCCCGAACTCGACGCGGCGCCGGTTCGCGCGCGCAAGCTCTCGGGCCGGCTCACGCCGGCCCTCGCCGACTGGCTTCGCTCGGAGACCGGCGATGCCGGTCTTCCCGCCGAGGTCACGGCCCTGCACCCGGACAGCCGTTGCTGGTCGGGCGAATTCTCCTGTGTGCGCGCCGCCGGGAGCGTCGATCTGTATGACATCGACGCGCATCCCTGGGGCAGCGATGCCGGCGAACTCGAGCTTCGGTTGGCGCGCACGATGATCGATGCGACGATCCGGCCGCTTCCGTCCGGCTTCACCTCGGTCTTCTTCGATCTTCCTTCGGAGAATCAGCCGGTGCTTGCCATTCGCCTCAGCGGCTATAGCTGCGCCACCTTTGAGCTGATGACCGCTCGATACATGCCGACCTATCGGCCGCGCTCGCCGTGGCGCGACATTTCGAACGACGCCGTCTCCGACAGTGGCAGCGACATCCTTGGGTGGCGTGAGGCCGCGGACTGGATCGGCCCCGTCTGATCGCTGCCGACGTCGAATGTCCGGGACGGGTGCCAGCCATGTCCCGGGCGCCGGCGTGACCACCCCTCGCACGGCGGAAGCCGCGATGCCGAAGTTCCTGCCGGCATGAGCGCATTGGCTCGCAGGATATTGCCCATATGCCTGATCTCGGGGCGCTGCGCTCCCGATTGCGGCATGGCGCAACATGGGGATGGGGCGGTTGCATGGATGGTTGGCGCATCCCGTCCTTCGCCAGGGCAGAAGGACGGGACCGGGGCTCTATTCGCTAAGCCGCCGCCCGCGCATGCGCGCGGTCCCCGGCTAACCTCACGGAGCCGAGGCCTGAGCCTCGTCTCCGCCCGTCCGGGTTACGATCCCGCTTGCGGTTGTTCTCGCCGGTGAGGTTTTACACCCCTATTCCTCTCTTGTGTCTGCCTAGTGTGGCATGCGGGGTTGGCGGTCCGTCGAGCATGAGCGGTCCCCCCCAATTTTGACGGCGCCGCCGCGCCGCTGACGCGTCCCGGCAACCCCGACAAAATCGGTTCCCCCACTCCCCGCTGGCGCGGCGTTAACCGGGGTCCGGCCTGTGGCCGGCTTCCCGGTTAACGTGCCTGACCTCCCTGACCACCGCATGCCCTGAGTCAGGTCTCATCCGAGGGGATGAGACAGCAAAAACGCCATGGAGGCTCACATGACCAAGTCTTTCACGAACTTCGCCGACCTCGCCAGCTTCATCGCCGGCGAAACCGGCCATCACGGCCAGAGTTCGATCTACGAGGGTGCTTTCATCGAGCACGACGAACGCGCCAAGCTGTCGCCCGTCGACGAGACCGAGCAACGCGAGATGCCCGATCCCGAGCAAGCCCGCGCAGCGGTGGAAATGGTGATGGCGACGCTGTTCGACGTGTTTCGCGACACGCGGCTCGAGCCTTTCGCGAGCGACCTCGCCTGGGGCTTCGTCAACAGCTTCCATGTCGTCGCCAAGCGTCTCAGCGACCGCGAGGACGACGCGGCCAAGGAGCTCGGAGATCTCGCCCGCAGCTTCGATCCGAGCGAGATCTACGCCTCGCAGCTCGAGGAGGCGCAGCTGCTGTGCCAGACACTGCAGGGGTGCCGCGATGCGATGGAATGCATGCGCGACCATGCCGCCGAAGTCTATCGCGTCGAGACTGGCCGTCCCTACTCGCCGACCCGCGGCAGCCGGGTGTCGAGCGGGGTCACCGCCTCGATGATCGATGCCCGCAACTATCTCGCCGAGCGCGCCCGCGAGCGCCGCGAACAGTTCGCGCCCGAAGGTCCCGTCGTCGCCTTCTCCGGCGGTCAGGTCTGGGACGATCACGAGATGCTCTGGCGCGGTCTCGACTCCATCAAGGCCCGCGTGCCGGAAATGATCCTCGCGACCACCGCGCAGACCAAAGGCTGCGACGCGATCGCCCAGGCCTGGGCGGCAGCGCGCGGCGTGAAGGTCATCCTGTTCCGGCTGGATCGCCGTCTCGGCGCCAAGGCCGCCTTCGTCCGCAACGATCGCCTGCTGGCGCTCAAGCCGGTCGAAGCGGTCATCTGCGAGGGGTCGGGCATCCAGATGAACCTCGCGCAGAAGCTGCGGCAGGCCGGCGTTCCGCTCCATGTCGTGAAGCTGGACCAGCAGGCCCCGCGCCCGGCACCGCAGCGTCAGCAGCGCTGGGCCTGAGCCCGCGCCCGAGAGAGGCTCCGGCATCCGCCGGGGCCTCTCTCTTCCTTTTGCGCGCGACATGCGGAGCGCGGGGGCATCGAACCCCCGCGCTCCGCCGGGGCGAACGCCATGCGGCATCAAGCCGCGTCCAGAGAAAAGGGGGATGAAAGGGTGGCGGTTTGCCCAAGGAGACAAAGTCATGTCCATCCTCTTTCGCATCGCCGTTCCTGCCGACGACACCCTCGCGCCGGTTGCCGTCATCACTGCCCGCCAACTCGCCGCGCTGCGCCGCATCCTTCGCGCCGAAGGCGACCGAATCGGCACCGCGCTCATCGAACCCGACGACATCATCGGCGACAGTTTCGAGGTCCGGGTCTGCCCGCTCGCGCTGGCCACGGTGACGGCCATCTTCGACCATGATCCGGCGGTGATCAGCGTGGTCGAGGAAGCGCAGTTTCGTGCCCGCCGGGTCTGCGTTCACCACTGCGCCAACTCGGCCGAAATAACCATGAGGGTCGCGCTTACATCCGATAGCGGGCTTGAACTCGATCTTGCCTATGGCAACGCCTATGCGCTTCTCGAAGCCTTGGGCGTGGACGCCGAGAGCGTAGGAGAGATCGCCCTTTCCCAGCTCAGGGAGCGCATTGCCGACCCGGCTACGTCACGGCGCGCGATGCGCTTTGGCGTCGAACAGTATCTGCCCCGGCTGAAGCGTCTGGCGGATAGCGCCGATGGAACGGACGACGCCCGCCTCGCCTGGGCCTGATTTCAATGAATTTCCCGCGACAGATCATTGCGAGGGCCGCCCAGCAATCGGTCGATCGCCATCTGCAAATGCGGGGTGCAATTGGTGTCCCGGATCGAATCGAGCACGCCCAGAGCCTCGCGCATCAAGACCAGCGCATAAGCGCGCTGCATCCTCGCATCGCCACCATCGCCTTGCCCAATTTCGCCGCGCAGCATTCGGATCGATAGCATGACCTGCTCCACGAAATGTCGATCCGATGCCTCCAAATCTTCCGGCTTGATCATCCGACTTCCCCTCGCCTCCGCCGAGGCGGAAACGAGAGAGCCATTCCCGCCCAACGCTCCCGCGCGAAGGCGCGGGAGCCGGGGCTTAAGAACACGTCGAGACATGCGCCTACGCTTTTAGAGCCGAGGCTCCTGGACATATGCGCAGGCACCCCGGCGTGAAATCACACCGTGTGCCGTTCTCGACAGGGTTCTTAAGCCCCGGCGCTGCCGTTTTTGCAGCACGCCGAAGCGCCTAGCACAGCGACGAGGACCAACCAAGCGGCACCCCGTTCGCCGGAGTAGCGCCGGGGATTTACTGCCGGGTTACCCGCTCGACTTGCCGGGCAGGAGGCAAGCACGCGTTCGCACATCTCGGCATCAGACGGGGCTTCATCGCCATAGCATGACGCTGGGTGTTCCTCGGCCGTCAAGGATCAGCGGTCCCCCCGATTTTGCCGCCGCTCCGCTGCGCTACCCGGCAACAAAATCGGTTCCCCCGCTGCCCGCTTCGCGGCGGCCATGCCGTCCCTGACCGCCTCAACACCGCGTCCCGCTGAGCCCATCCTCATCGATGAGAGATGGGGAGCACGGCATCATTCTGATGGAGGCTCTTATGGACAACCTTTCCGACGATCTCCGGGCGCTGTTCAACGCTCCGATCTGCCCGTACTGCGCGACGCTCTACGATCCTGAGCAATATGACGAGGTCGATGAATGCGCCCGCTGTTCGAACTGCTGCAGGGCATACCAGGTCGCGGCCGAACACCGCCCACCACAGCCGCACATTCCGCAAGATGACCCGCTGTCGGCAGCCGCCCAATCAGATAGTCTGGCCCAGTTTCGGGACGAGGCGGGCCGCGTTTCGAAAGCCATGATGCGCCAGACCGCCGGAGGAAGCTACCAAATGTACGAACGCTGGTTCACAGAAGCGCTCGGGCCTGCCATCGACAAGCTCGATCCGGTGCTCCGGCCCCAGGCAATCACGATCGCCAGCGAGCTTGGCTATATCGCCGATACCGAGGTCATGGCGGCCGGCTTCGGTCCAGGCCTATGCTCGATCAGCGGCATCGATGAGCATTTTTGCCATTGCGGCCGGCATCCCTGACGACATCGGGGCCGGGTATCCGCTCGGCCCCTTCTTCTCATCCATCGCCGAACTCGTTCCGGCTCGCTCGCGTGCCGCGCGGACCCGTCGGTCCGCACGCCGCTACGCCTTGCCGCAGCGTCCCGACGAGGGGAAACATCTCTCACAGACTTCCCATTATGTCGGACGGCCGAGACCGCCTCAAGGACGGTGGGGCCCCACCATTTTCTTCGGCGGATCGAGCGCGGCGCTTCTCCTTCGGCGTTGGCGGCCGCCGAAGAAAATCGTGACCCCCACCGCCGCTCACGCGGTCGCTTCGCGATCCTTGACCCGGCCTCGGCCGCCCGACGCGCCGCTCCTGTCATTCAAGACCGACAGGAGCCTATCATGCAGATCATCTCGACCAGCGCCGCCGCCGACAACGCCGCCTTCTTCGCCGCCATCGCGAATGCCGAACGCCGCGCGCTTCACAGCTACTTCGACCAGCATGTCGTGGCGGACGAGGAGGCCGGCTACATCACCATCGACGAGGGCGATTACGGCGCGCTGCCGATGACGATCATAGACCGGATCGTCCACAGCGTGCCGGGCGGACGGCTTGACGAATTCTGAGACAGATGGGGAGGGGCGCGTCTGCGCCTCTCCCTTTTTTTGCTGTGGGGTCAGAACGGACATGGAGGGCATCGAGCCCTCCATGTCCGTGCCGCGAGCATGCTCGCGGCGGGGGCTGTTCACGCCGTCAGGCGCTTTTCCACTTCGTCTATCCCGAGGCTCCGAATCCGGCCGAGAAGGTTCCCCAGCCGCTTTGTCTCGAGTTTGAGAAGACCGGTCTTCTCGATGGCCTGAATGGCTGCCTCGCGTTCCTTCTCTTCCAGTCTTTGCCGCCGCTCTTCGAGCTTGCGGACATCCTTTTCGATCGCGGCTCTTTCCTGTTCCAATGTGCGTGCCATGAAGGGCCTCTTGGTTCACGCTGATCGGGCTATGAACCGCGACACTATAGCCTCTCGCGACCGGCCTCGAAAGCGGAACGTCGCCGATGTTTTTCGGTGCACTTTTCCTCGTGCAAACAAATCCCATCAGCGTCGTTCACAACGCTAAGACGCGCAGACTGGCAGTCTCGCTTCGCGTAATCACGCCTTGCACGCCGTTCCGTCCAAAGGACGGCGAGGCGCCCCGCCGAAGGCATTTTTCATCCCAGACCATCTGTGTCACATGACGACCCGAGGGTGGAGATCTGCCCTGGTACAGAGCAGCACACCCTACGCACCAGGGTGCAGGAGCTTTCTTCGCGTTTTCAAGAAGATGAGGCGAAAACCGCGCGTGTTCGCCTGTGGGACGCATGTGGCGCCCACACGCAAACCGCTATTTTGCGGGCATTTCAGTGTGTTACGCGAGAACACGGGCCGCTCGCCAGATCGAGAATTCTTGCCATGCGGGCATGGCTGAACTATAAGACGGGCAGGTTTCTGAGACCCCACCAGCCTCCCTGCTAGGAGGCCTGGTTTTGATGACCCCCAACAAGCATTGCACGGTCAGGCTCGACCGCAGCAAATATGACCGTCTAGTCGCGATCGCGGCCGAGCGCGAATGCACCGCCTCAGACCTCATCCGGCACGCGGTCGACGCCTTCCTTGGAGCCGGCCAGATTCTCGCTGGAAGCCAGCGGCGGCTCGCGCGGATCAACGAGTTTCAGCACCTCGCTCTCGACATCATCATCCGCGAGCAATTCCCCGAATATCGCGATCGCATCCTCGCTGAAACCGACAAGCGTCTGGAGACCTACCATGGCGCGTAAGGACATTCGATCGAACGGGCGCAACATCCCCCTCATTCATCACAGCGCGCGCGGAAATGTGCAGCGCAACTCAGGCAATTTCACGCGCGGAAGCCAGCTCCTCACGCACGAGATGCTGATGTGGTTCTCGGGCGCGAAGCTGCCCTTCCTGCTATGGTTTTTTGTCTTCCTCATAGCCTTCTGCCTCATCCTCGCCGTGAAGCTCGACGAGCACGGCGTCCAGCTCATCGGAATGAAGCTCTATTCGGCCTTGTGGAACTGGATCGACCTCGATCCGAACAAGCGCGTCAACGTCACGCTTCCCAGCGGAGACGTCCTTCGCACCGTGATGCCGGCAGTCCCCTACATCCCCGAGGTGATCAGGGCATGGACCGTCGCCATGAGAGGACTGTTGGGCGCGTTCCTCATCTCGGCCTTCATCACCATTCCGTTGACCATTTGGTTCATCGACATCTCGCATCGACGCGGCCGCGCGATCCTTCAGGAACGGCATGAACGCGGCGCCATGCTTGTCGACCACGATATCCTTCTCAACGAGATCAATGAATATAATCGCGAGAAGTTCGAAACCGAGGCGGTCGAACTCTTTCCCGGGAAGTCGCCGCGGGACGTCCTCGCGCTTCCCTTCGCCGTGCGCAAGGCAGCCGGAATCCACCATCCCTACAAGCTCGCCGACATCCCTTTCCCCCATCGGCTCGAGCAGTCGCATGCGATGCTATTCGGAACGACCGGCGCCGGGAAAACGACACAGCTTCGCGATCTGATTGTGCAGATGCGCCAGCGCCAGGACAACGCCGTCGTTTTCGACCTCACGGGCGCCTACGTCGAAGCGTTCTACGACCCGGAACGCGACACGATCCTCAACCCGATGGACCAGCGCTGTCCCGCCTGGACCATCTTCAACGACTGCACGAGCTACAGTCATTTCACGGCAGCGGCTGCCTCTCTCGTTCCGTCCGACGGCGGATCGTCCGAGCCCTTCTGGGCGCTCGCCGCGCGCACTCTCTTCATCGAAATGTGCATCAAGCTCCGCGAGCGCGGCCAAACGACCAATCTCGCTCTCTCCGACAATCTGATGACGGCCGACCTGAAGCGCGTGCACCGCTATCTGGCCAACACAATCGCGGACCCGCTGACCGCCCCGGAAGCTGCACGGATGGCGGAATCGATCCGGGCTGTCTTCAATACCAATGCGCAGGTCCTGCGGTTCCTCCCCGACGAGGGCGAGCCTTACTCCATTCGCAGGTGGATGACGGCCGACAAAAGGCCCGGCGCCATCCTCTTCATCACCTCCGATTATGAGGACCTGGAGCTGAACCGTCCGCTCCTGACGCTCTGGACGAACCTGTCCATCACGAGCCTCATGTCGATGCCGCGGACGAACAGTCTGCGCACCTGGTTCGTGTTCGACGAACTCGCCGCGCTCCACCGTCTGCCGGCCATCGAGAAGGGACTTCAGACCGCACGCAATTTTGGCGGAGCAATGCTCCTCGGCCTCCACAGCTTTCCGAAGCTCGTCGAGGTCTACGGCGAAGAAGGCGCTCGAAATCTTGCTTCGCTAGCACGCACCAAGCTGATCCTCGCCACCGGCGAATATAAGACCGCCGAAGAATGCTCCCTCTACATCGGAAACCGTGAGGTTCGCCAGATGGATGAGGCCTATTCTTACGGCTATAACAACACGCGCGACGCTTCGACGCTGACTCCGCGAAAGCAGGTCGAACCGCTTGTCCTTCCCGACGACATCACCAACCTTCCGGCGCTTCACGGATATGTCAAATATCCGGACGGATTCCCCGCAGGACGGATCAAGCTCGAATGGAAACGATACCCCGTTGTCGCCGAGGGCTTCATGCCTCGCGCCAATGTTCAACCCGTTCGATCAAGGCGCGGAGAAGGGGCGTTCGAGGAGGATGGGGCAGGGGAAGCCGGCGGGCGGGACGGCTCGTTGCTGGTGATCGACGAGATTCTGGAATCTCCCAATCTCGCGCGGGATTTGGCCGCCGGGATATTGTCGGCGGAAGCAGAAGAAGAGGGGAACGCGGCGGCACGGGCGGCGCAGGGCACGGACGACCGCGGTGATCAGGGATCGGTAAAGGGTGAAAGCGCCGAAAAGGCGCCCGCGGCACCGGCCCGATCAGACGAGCAGGCTGTTGCGGCGCGGGATCGCGACGATCGGAGCGATGGCCATCGGCAGGGTCAGGGGACGCCCCAGGTCGAGGATCAGACGCTCGCCGAACTGCGTCAGGACTTCTCGGCCGGCCGTGACGACAACGATCTCGATATGGGCATCTGATGCTCTCCGTCGCCCCGATCCGCTCGGCCGCCGGGTCCGCGAATTATTTCGCGAAGGACGACTATTACACCGTCGAGGATTCGTCCGAGGTCAGCGCCTGGGCAGGGGAAGGGGCCGACATCGCTGGTCTCTCTGGCGAGGTGTCGAAGGACGCCTTCGAAGGGATTCTAAACGGGTTCCTGCCGAGCGGGGAAGGGGTCGCCCAGGTCGAGAACCGCCGGCACGGCCTCGACCTTACCTTTTCGATGCCGAAGTCCGCGTCGGTGATGGCCTATGTCGCCGGCGACAAGCGCGTGCTCTCCGCCAACATGGCGGCCGTCAAGCAGACGATGGCCTGGGTCGAAAAGAACCTTGCCGAAGGCCGGCGCGACGTCGACGGCCGCAAGGTTCCGGTCCAGACCGGCAATCTCGTCTATGCGCTCTTCCAGCACGATACCAGCCGGGCGCTCGATCCGCAGGGCCATATTCACGCTGTGATCGGCAACATGACGCAGATGCCCGATGGCAAGTGGCAAGCCCTTCACGCCGACAAGATCTGGAGCCACAACAGCATCATCGGCGCGATTTACCACAGCTACCTGCGGACGGCGCTCGAGAAGATCGGCTACACTGTAGAGCTTCGCGGCAAGCACGGAACCTTCGAGATCGTCGGCGTGCCAAAGGCCGCGCGTGAGGAGTTCAGCCAACGGCGCGAGGACATTCTCAACAAGGCGGCCGAAACCGGCATAACATCCCACAAGGGCCGCGACCAGATCACGATCAATACCCGCGATCCCAAGCTCGACGTCGAGGATCGCGGCGCGCTCAGGCAAAGCTGGATCGAGCGGGCCGCTGCGCTCGGTTTCGACGGAAAGGACCTGCGCGCGGCCGCGGAAGCGCGTGCTGGCATGATGACCGCGGTCGGGCCGCTCGAGCGCGGCTATCGCGCGATCGTCGATGCCATCGATCTCGCGCGCAGCCGGCTCGGCGATTTCCTTCGCCCACACGACCCGTTAGTCGACCATGCGCTCGCGCGCGCGGTCAAGTCACCCGAAGAGGCCCGCACGCAACTCGCGGTCGCATCGGCCGTCCGCATCCTGTCCGAACGCGAGGCGGCCTGGCCGCTTCATATGGTGTCGAAGACTGCGCTCGATCTCGGTCTCAAAGGCGTCACCGTCGAAAGCGTCGAGCGCCGGATCGATCAGCTCGTCCAGAATCGGCAGATCGTGATGGGAACTGCCCATGCCACGGACCGCGACGGCAAGATGGTGACGACCCAGGAGGCGCTGCGCATCGAGGAGAAGATCCTCGACCTGGTGAAGGAAGGCAATGGCGCCGCAAATCCCGTCCTGTCTGCTGCCGACGCGCCCGCGCGCCTTCAGGCAGTCGCGGAGCATCCACTCAATCCCGGGCAGCTTGCCGCCGCGACCCTGATCCTCTCCTCTGACGATCGCACGATCACGATCCAGGGAAAGGCGGGCACGGGCAAGTCCACGATGCTGCAGGCGGTCTCGCGCGTCGCGGAGGCCGAAGGCCGTACGATCCGGGGTCTCGCGTTCCAGAACAAAATGGTCGGCGATCTCGCCGAGGGCGCCGGCATCCAGGCCCAGACGATCGCCTCCTTTGTCCTCGCCCACGAGCGCTTCATCGCCGAACGGAACACGCCGCGCTATGAAGCGGCGCGGGAAAGGCTCGCCGGCACCATGCTCCTCGTGGACGAGACCTCGATGGTCTCGGCAAGCGATATGCTGAAGCTTCACCAGATCAGCGCGGCGATGGGCGTCGACAAGCTCGTCCTCGTCGGCGACAGGCAGCAGCTCTCCTCGATCGACTGGGGCAAGGCCTTCGCCATGATCCAGGCTGCCGGCGCGACGATGGTGCGGATGACCCAGAATATCCGCATCGGGAAGCCGGGCCAGCCGCTAACCGAAGAGCAGCAGAAGCTGAAGGTTGTCGCCGAACTCGCGAACGTGGGAAAGGCGGGCGCCGCCATGAAGGTGCTCGGCGAGCATATCGTGGAAGAGAAGGATCCGGCCGCCGCCGCGGCCGATAGTTGGCTCGGCCTTTCACCGGAAGAGCGTGAGGCGACCGCCGTATTCGCATCAGGCAGAGACGCGCGCGAGACTATCAACAAGCGCATTCAAGCCGGATTGATCGCCGAAGGAAGCGTCAAGGGCGAGGCGCTCCAGCTCACAGTCTATGATCGAGTGAATACGACGCGCGAGGAATTGCGCTATGCGTCGACCTATCGCCCCGGCCAGACCCTCGAGGTGGGTCGGGGCGGGGCGCAGGATGTCGGCATCCAGGCCGGGCGATACGATGTCCTCAAGGTCCATGCCAGTGGCAAGGTCGACCTCGCAGACGGACGGCGCAGGATCCGCTTCGATCCGCAGAAGCTGTCGCCGGCAGAGCAGCGGGACCGGCTCCAGCTCTCCGAGAAAAAGCCGCTCGATATCCACGAGGGCGACCGCATCCGCTGGACCGCGAACGACAAGGGCCGCGGGCTTCACAACGCCACCCTCGCCCGGGTGGTGAGCGTCGACGGCTCCGGCGTCACGGTAGAGACGGCGGGCAAGGAGCAACTGACCCTGCCGATGGGCGATCCGATGCTCTCGCGCCTCGACCTCGCCTACTCGCTGAACATGCATATGGCGCAAGGCATCACAACCGACAGGGCGATCGGCGTCATGTCCTCATTCGAGCGTTTCCTGTCCAACCAGCGCCTGTTCAATGTCCTCGTGACGCGCGTGCGCGACGGCCTGACGATGATCGTTGACGACAAGGAGAAGCTGGCACGGCAGCTCGACATGAACCCGGGCAACAAGACCTCTTCGCTCGAAACCGTCGGCCGCCTCGACATAGATGGGAACATGGCCAAGGGCGCGAAGGCGCGCGAGGATTTCAATCCCGGCCCGATCGACGGCGTCGACCTGTCCGATCTCCCGCCGCTGCCTGACGACCTGCCCCCGCTCCCTGACGCCGGCGCCGCAGCGCCGGTCGGAAAGGACCAGGCAGCGAAGCCCGAACCGAAGCCCGACCGGGCGGAACAATTGCCGCCGCTGCCCGAGCGCAGCCTCGGCCTCGATTTGTAGCATGAAGCCGCCGGCGCGGCGCCGGGGGCGAAAGGAAGGAGACGAAACGATGGCATGGGAATTTGAGCAGGCCGGCAAGTTCGGCAGCGAGAAGGCGGCTGACGATTATGCCAGGCGCAACAATCTCGATCCGCGCGATGTGCAGATCACCCGCAAAGGCGGGGAAGTGGAGCTCAGCATCCGCCGATCGGCGCTCGACGGGCGCAACCTGCGCGACAATGGCGAAGGCCGGCGGGATGGGTGGGGCTGAAGGAGGCGGTCATGGAATTCACTCAGCGCCGCGGCGACGCGCCCCCTCGGGCAATCGGAGGATAACCGCGCATGGGCATCGACGATCGAGACTATATGCGCGAGCGGCAGCGCGCGCGGAGCGGAAGCACGCGCTGGAATGACCGAGCCGGGCGCGTGGAGGGCGCCTGGTTCGACCCGGCCATTCGAAGCTTCGACTATCAACGCGGACGCTGGCGGGGCTCCAGGCGTTCCAGCCCTGTTCGATATATTCCCTTTGCCCTGAGCCTCCTCCTCATTCTGATCCCCCTCTACGGCGAAGCTCAACGGGCGGGCTGGCTGCCGGATCGCGAGGCGGCGATGCCATTTCCGGAATCAGGGTCGGTAACTGTGGCGAGTTGGGCGATGCACGAACCCGTTAGCAGCTTCCTCACCGTCGAGACGGCGGACAGCAATGCCGTCGTGCAGCTCATCGACCCGACCACCGGCCGACACGCCATTTCGATCTATGTCTCGAAAAATGACCGGATTCGCGTGCCGGTGCCGCAGGGCACATTCCGGCTCCGGCTCATCGAAGGTCAGAAGTGGCACGGACCGGTGCGCTATTTCGGGTCGAATACATCCTACGAGACAGCCGCTGAACTCATGATCTTTGCACCTCGGGCCGGCCACATCATTGACCTTCATCGGAGGCCCGATGGCAATCTCAAAACGCGTATGATGTTGTCGCGCCCCGAAGCTCTGTGATTCCGGACGCGTAAGTGTGGTCAGCGGCGCACGCGCGATAGGACCCGGGCGGCGACATTGCTGCGAACCGCGAGCTTGCGGCCATAGCGTAATGCCGTAGCGGGCGAGCTCCAGCGCAGCGCCTGGGCTATTCCCGCGCCGTCCTCTCCGGCAGCAAAAAGGTCCTGGGTCAGGCCGACGCGAAGGGAGTGAGTGGACAATGCCTGCACCGCGGCGGTCAACTCGCTGGCGGGGAGACTCACCAATCCCAGTTCGAATGCTGCAAGCGCGACGCGTCGGTAGATGCCGTTGACGCCCTGGCGTGTCAGCGGCGCCGTTCCGATGGAATAGGTCGTTCGGGCGAGCGCCGTTTCAGAATCGCTGGCGCGTACGCGCCGCCGATCGACTCCGACCCTGCGGAACAGGGGGCCTTCCTCGATACCGCTCGCTTCCAGCCAGGCGCCGACCCGCCGCATGGTCTCGGCCGACAGCCATGCCCAGGCGCCTTCGCCTTCCTGGTCGGTCTTGGAGAAGGGGATGAACAGCGTCGCCGAACCATCCTGCTGGGGATCGATATGCACAGCTTCGACCACCGTGAGTTCGCTTACGCGCAGCCCCGCGTCATATCCGAGCGATAGCAGGGCAGCGTCGCGCAGCCCCTGCAGGTCGCCGCCGCAGGCATCGAGAAGCGCAGCGAGGGTGAATCCCTTGGTGACATGGCTGTCCAGTGCCTTGCCGAGCCGCAATGGCGCTGCCTGGCGCTGCAAGGCTCCTCTGCGCCTGCGGACGGCCTTGAGCGCCGCGCGCACCATCGGTGCGTCGGTAGGCGCGGCTTCGCCCGCCAATCCCATCATGCGGTGGACCGTGCCGAGGCTAGCGATCCGGCGCGCGAGCGTCGCGGGCTTCTTGCCCCTGCCATCGAGCGCATTCACATAGCGAACCAGATCTTCGGGATCGGCGGGCAGCGGTGAGCGGCCTTCCTCACCGCACCAGCCGCTCCAGCAGTCGAGATCGGCGGCGATCGCCGCCTTTGTCGCGTCGGCCATGGCCGCCAGCGTCGTCTCGAGTCCGAGTTGGCTGATCGGCGGCAGATCCGCTGGAACGATGCTGGCGATCGTGCGCAGCAGCCGCATGTCGACGGTCTCGGGATCCGCGTTTGGCGATCGCGTCGGCAGCGCGGCATCGTTGGTCCGGACCACCACGATTTCGGCGTCGGAACGGCTGGCGGGTTTTTCGGCCATCGTTGCTACGCGCCCTTGCGCCGGGCATTGTGCTCATGCGGCACAAGGCGCGGCACATTTGTGCCGCGTGATTTCGCTGCCATTTTCGCGATCGTCATTTTGGCCCTTCCCTGCTGTTTCCGCGCACTTGTTCTTACCATAACGATCAATTATGGTAAGTGACAGATCGCGCGGGGAGGGCGGTTTTTGGGGCTGTTTTACAAGCTTTTCCGATAATGCTGATCAGAGCGCGATATCGACGCGCGTGCAGGACGGTCACGATGCCCGACGGATCCATCCGACAGAAACGCCAAAAGACATAGTGATGCTCATGGCGGCCGAAAAAGCCCTCGACCCCGAATTCTGCCGGAATGGCGCGCCATCGCGTTTCGCGCCTAGCGATCCGATCGAAGCAGTCGAAGAGGCCGCGAATGTAGGCATCCGCCTTGGGCCTCGCCCCAGCGGTCGCGTACAGGCATAAATTTCGCCCAGCCGCCCTCCGGCGCATTGAATGCCTGCGTAAGCTCTGCCTTGAGGCGACCAAACTGCTCGGCTTGAGCCGTTCCTTGTCCCGGCGGATGAGGTCGCGGACATATTCGCTGACATTTTCGTAGGAGCCTTCGGCGCCGACATGTGCCATGACGAAATCGCCTAGTGCGCCCCTGATCCGAACATTGAGCGTAACAGGCTTGCTCATGGCGATAACCTCCTGTTTGATATTCTGGACAGGATCAAGGGCAGACTAAGCAATGCTGGGTGCCTCCGCTGCTTCCCGCCCTTCGTCAGAAAATTCTGGAAACTTTCATACATTGGAAGTATCGGGAATTTCATGTCCTCCCTGGCGCAACAGATCACGGCAGCGGGTCTGGCCGATCATATCCTCAGCGAACGCCAGCTCGGCAATCTGCTGGGCGGCGGAGACGCCCGGCGCTACGGCCTGGTCAATCGGGCGCTCAAGGATGGTTCCCTGCTCCGCGTGAAGCGCGGCACCTACCTGCTGGCTAAGCGCTATCGGGCCGAAACCATCCATCCCTTCGCCATTGCGCAAGGTCTGATGCCGGGTAGCTATGTCTCTTTCGAAAGCGCGCTCGCCCATCATGGCTGGATCCCCGAAGCGGTCTTTGTGACCGCGGGAGTGACGCCTGGCCGCAAAACGCTCCGCTTTGAAACGACAGACTTCGGCACGTTCAGCTTTCATCCGCTCGCTATCGCGGATTATCAGTTCCTGGCCGGCGTCGATCGCGTGCAGATGGGCAAGCTCATCGCCTTCGTCGCACAGCCGCTGCGGGCCTTGTTGGACCTCGTTGCCCTGCGCAAGCAGCAGTGGGCGGGCATCGAGTGGCTGACCCATGGCATGCGGATCGACGAGGACATGCTCCTCGGGCTCCGACGGAAGGATTTCGCCAAGCTGAAACCGGTCTACAAGCACAAGGCCGTGAACAGCTTCCTCGCCGCGCTCGAAAGCACTGTCATGGCCAGGAAGGTCCGCTCAGCACATGATTGACATCATCCAGGAGAAACTGCGCCGCTACGATCCCGCCAATGCGCTAGAGGAAGAGAATGCGGTCAAGGAAATCCTCCAGGAAATCGCGCTCTATGCCCTTTGGCGCGGCGACTTCTTCGACGTCGCGCTATTCCAGGGCGGCACGTCCCTGCGCATCCTGAACAGCCTACCGCGCTTCTCGGAAGATCTCGACTTCCTGCTGCGCCAGGCCGACCCAGACTTCGACTGGACGCCTTATCTCAAGACCCTGATCGAGGTGTTCGGCCAGTTCGGGCTGAAGCTCGATGCTCTGCCCAGGGCGAAGATGGACACGGCTATCCGCCAGGCGCTGATCAAGAACGATTCCATCGCGAGCCAACTCGACCTGTCTTTTGCGGGCGCTGGTAAGCCAAAGACGATCCGGATCAAGCTAGAGATCGACGTCAACCCACCTGCGGGTTCGGGCGAGGCGTCCAGCTATCTCGATTTTCCAGCGGACCACGAAGTTCGGCACCAGGATCTGCCGTCCAATTTCGCTCTCAAGATTCATGCCTTGCTATGCCGGGGTTTCCTCAAGGGTCGGGACTGGTTCGATTTCTCCTGGTATGTCGCCAAGGGAGTAACGCTCAATCTGGCCCTCCTGCGCAATGCCCTCATCCAGGCCGGTCCCTGGGCGGGAGATAATCACATCGCCGTCGACATGCCCTGGCTGAACGAAGCGCTGGGCAGCACGATTGCGAAGATCGACTGGAAGGCCGCCGCTGACGACGTGCGGCGTTTCCTGCGGCCGGCCGAACTCAGGTCGCTTGATCTGTGGAGTGAGCGCTTTTTCCTCGCCAAACTGGAAAAACTGACGTCGACTTCTGGTCACGCTTGAGCGGCAAACCTCCAGCGCTATCATGACACCGCCGCGCGAGGCTGGCCGTGCATTCCGCGAATGTAGAAGTCTCGCTGATGCTCACTCGTGGCGACGTTGGGATGCAGCGCGGCCCGGACGGCGGGCGTTATCGTATAGACCGCATGTCGCTGCGCCCCGCGGTTCTCATGATCCACCAGGAAACCCTGATAGTGGCGTTCGATAAGACCCGCCCGCACCAGCTCGGACACGGCCCGGCTGATCGCCGTCATGCCCGTATCCCGAATGCGCTCGCTGACTTGCGCTTCCACGATCCGTTCAGCTTCAGCCGTGTCGGCCGGCAGCTCGCCCTTCGCGGCGAGCGCCGCCCGCACCTTGCCGGCGGTCGCGCGACGCTGATGGTACCGCGCCCCGCTCGGCGCGATCGCGGTCGCCAGCCATTCACGGATCGGTACCAGAGCCTCGCCATCGCGCACGAGCGGCCCGGCCTGCCCATTCGCCCGGGCGACCCGCGAAATAAGGTCGAGCACCATGAAGGTGTAGCGCGGACGCGCTGAATGTTCGGCGATCGTGCGGACGATATCGGGTATTCCGATTGTCCGGCGGGCGGGCGGAGGTGCGAAAAGGTCCTGCTGAAACATGGAACGAATCAAGCACAAAGTTAGACTCATGTGAATCCCCCAATTACTCACAAAGACGGTCATTTGGCGATTTTGCCACCAGTGTCACTTTACCGCTGGGCAAGGTAAAGTGACGTAGTTGTCATTGTTCGGCGCTTCCCTCTCTCACGCGCGGATGAAGCTGTGCTAGAGCGTGGCGATGGATCTGGACCAGTTTCGCTCCTCCGCTGCCTCCATAGCCGCGCCGGTCGCTCGCCCATTGTTCCGGCTCACAACGGATCTCGACCTGCCGCCGCTGCCCGGGCATGCGGCCGCATCCTCGCGCCACTCCATGGCGAACCTGCTGGAGGAACTCATCGACGCTGCGGGCTGCAATGAAATTCCAGCCCCCGCCCGCGCACCCGATCAGCCCTCTATCGTTGACCTGTTCGGAGCGTTGAAGACGGCCGCTGCCGGCTTCGAAGTGGCTCCCGGCGTGGGCCTTGCCGAACACTTCTGGACGCACCCGGTCGCTCTACATAATGGCGAGGCCGCCGCCTCCCTTCTGCGCACCGCACGCAACGGGCATTCCATACACGGTTTCGCCGTCCTCTATGCCACCGATGTCCGGCCGCCATTGCTCTATGGCCCCAATATGTCGCCGCTGCGTGTGACAGGAACGATCGGCACCGAAAGCGACATCGAGGGTCCTTACCTCGCGCTCGTTGCCTTCGAAGGCGAGCCGGACGGTCGCGCCGCAGCGATCGAAGCGTACGCAGCCCCGATCTTCCATGCTCGACGGTTCATCCTCGTTCGTTCGGAACTCGATCGGGATGTGCTCCGCGCTCTCGAGCATCTTCAAGCGGCGCTGGATGCCCACGGCGTCGAATGTGCGATCCACCGCGTCCGACCGGGTGCAGACGACGAACGAACCCTGATTGAATTGGTCATCTCGAACGCGGTAGGTGGCCGGCGCATGCGGCTGGCGATCGATGCGACGCGTGAGGCCACGCGGTGCCAGGCCGAGCGTACATCTCCCGGGTTCGTGGTAACGCACCGGAACTGGAGGGACGGCAGCTTCATCGCTTGGCTCGCGCAAACGGTAATAGCTGACGGTCGAACAATCCCCGCAATTGCATAACCAGGCCCATCGCGAGAGGCAGGCTCGCGTCACTATCCTCGCTACCCCATCGCGATGCGGTTCCGTCTCCGCCTGCAGCGGGTTCAATATCCGCTTTTTCGTGGAAGCCAGCGCGGTTCGATCAGAGGTACCGCCAACGTGCGATCAGGCTCTTGAATCGAACTTTGGCCTCACTAGCTCTGCAATACCGGACGCCATCCGGGTCCGGATGGACATAGAGGGCGTCGGCTCTCGCATACCGACGCTTCTCATGCCCAAATTGCTTCGTTGGAGGATTTGGAAATGAGAACCAACTTCGACTTTACGCCGTACAGGCGATCAACGGTCGGCTTTGACCGTCTTTTCAACCTGCTTGAGGCGGGAGCACGCGAGGACGACGGCTATCCGCTCTTCGATATTGTGAAGCTTGGCGATGACAGCTTCCGCATCACCTTGGCGATCGCAGGGTTCAGACCCGACGACATCGAGATCGTGGCGCAGCAGAACCAGCTCACCGTGACCGGCAAGCGCGCCGATGATGCGGACAAGGGAGAGTATCTCCACCGAGGCATCGCGTCTCGATCGTTCGAGCGACGCTTCCAGCTTGCCGACTTCATCGAGGTCGGAGCGGCGAGCTTCGAACATGGACTGCTCTCGATCGAACTCCGGCGTGTCGTTCCTGAAGCAATGAAGCCGCGCCGAATCGAAATCGGCGGCGGAGCCCCGGACGGTCGCCAAATCGGCGAGGCGAAGGAGAAGGCGAGCGAAGTTGCCTGATCCCGCCGCCGGCCTGCCGGCGCCGCTTTCGTCCCTCCCGCCAGCGGCGGCCGGCAGGTGCCGGCAGGTATCGACAGGATCCAGCCAGAAAGGAGATGCTTATCATGGCTTTTCGTGATCTCATTCCCTGGAGCCGGCAGGAAAACCGGCTGCCTGTCTCGGTCAGCGCCGAACAGGACCGGGACACTCATCCGCTGCAATCGCTTCACCGCGAGGTGAACCGTCTCTTCGACGACGTCTTGCGTGGCTTCAACATGCCCGCCTTTGCCGGGTTTGATCGGCGCGCCGGCTGGCCTCACCTAGAGCTCGGCGAGACGGACAAGGAAATCCGTGTAACGGCCGAACTTCCCGGCCTGGATGAGAAGAATGTGGAGGTGCTGGTCGAGGACGGCGCGCTCACTCTTCGCGGCGAGAAGAAGGCCGAGGTCGAGGACAAGGACCGCGGCTATTCTGAACGAAGCTATGGCCGCTTCGAACGTCGGATCAGCCTTCCGAACGGTGTCGAACACGACAGGGCGAGCGCAACGTTCAAGAACGGCGTCCTGACTGTGACAGTGCCACGCTCCGATAAGCCCGACGAGAGTGTGCGCCGAATTCCGATCAATGGCGGTGCGGCGTCATGAGATAGGCCGGGGGCGCTCTGCTCCCGGCCACCGGCGCTCCGAAGCTCCTGCCCCGGAATTTCAGGAAGCACCATGAGCCAATTTCTCGATTAGCGGGCGGAAACGGGTCTGGTTACCAGACCGTCACCTGGCTTCACGGTCCTGGCGGTGCGCTGCCAGGTCGAGGGCGGTGAGAACACGGTCGATCACTGCTGCTTTGCTCGCGGCCTTTGGAAGTTCGCGAACGGCGAATTGCTGCATCTTCGTCAGATCGTCTCTGGGAATGCTAATCTCGATCGGTAGCATGCCCAACCGTTCGGGATCGACACCCTGTGCGGCTCGGCCCGATGCAAGCAGATGATCGAGCAGCCGCTTACGATCGGCAAAAGTCCAGCGCAGCGCCTCGAGCTCCTGCGGACTGATGGATAGCAACGCGATCGCGAACTCCATGATATCGTCGAACGGCAGGCGCACGCGCGCACCATCCTTGCGGCCGCGTCGCATCCGCTTGAACACCCCTTGATTCACTGAATCGAAATCACGCCGTCGACGGCGTTCCATTCCGTAGGGCGTATCAGCCCTTCATGGGCTATGCGCACAGAATGGAGCGCCGCCTCGATCTCGCGACGCCAGTGGTCGAGAAAATCGAACAGCACGGGAAAGTCTGGAGCGAGATCATATTCCTGCCAGACGAATAGCTGGAGAAGCGAAGGCGCGTCCGGACGATAATAGTGGATTTCCGCAGTCGTCAGGCCATAGCCGCTCAGCTGCGCAATAAATCCCCGGTCGATCACGGCGACGGCTGCGGCCGCTCATGGCCCTGATCAAGCGTGTGCATCGCCGCAAGAATTTCGTCGACTGGGATGGGACGCCTTGCTCCAGGGGGCTTGCGCAAGCCAGGCTGGTTTCTGACCGCGGACCTGTCGGACGCCCAGGACGCCAGAATTGCGCGCTTCACTTCCGGTTCCAGGCTCGGATGCCGGGCAACTTCAAAGGGATGAAGAAAACGGGAAAATGGTTGCGACATTGCTGTGCCTCCTTTCCTTCTCGTCGCTCCATTGTTGTTCGTGGCGCCACGTCCACCGCTGCAAATCTTGGTGCGCGCGTGAGTCGCGTCAAGAGGGCATTCGCGATGACCAAGGCACTGAAATCAGGGCAATTGGCACTCACTCGCGCAGAGTGCCAATATTTTTCGTTGCACCCCTTGAACGGAAAAATCTCCTTTCCTAGCTTCGGAAAGCCTGTCGTTCAGATGAACGAGAGGGCCATCACATATTGTTTTGCATCCGGAGGTTATGCATGCATTTCCGCCCCTTGCACGACCGTGTGGTCGTCCGCCGCATTGAAGCCGAGGAAAAAACCTCGGGCGGCATCATCATCCCCGACACCGCCAAGGAAAAGCCGCAGGAAGGCGAAGTCGTCGCCGTCGGTCTCGGCGCGCGCGATGACAACGGCAATCTCATCGAACTCGCCGTGAAAGCCGGCGACCGGGTCCTTTTCGGCAAATGGTCGGGGACCGAGGTCAAGATCGACGGCGAGGACCTGCTCATCATGAAGGAAAGCGACATCCTCGGCGTGATCGACAATGTCGTCCCGCTCAAGCAGGCGGCCTAGCAGGACCGCCATTCCTCAAGCATTCAGGAAGGAACAAGGAAAGGAGTTAAGCCAAGATGGCTGCCAAGGAAGTGAAATTTGCGTCGGACGCGCGTGATCGCATGCTGCGCGGCGTGGATACGCTTGCGAATGCAGTAAAGGTCACGCTCGGTCCCAAGGGCCGCAATGTCGTGATCGAGAAGAGCTTCGGCGCTCCGCGCATTACCAAGGACGGCGTCACCGTCGCCAAGGAGATCGAGCTCAAGGACAAGTTCGAGAACATGGGCGCGCAGATGCTGCGCGAAGTGGCCTCGAAGCAGAACGACAAGGCGGGTGACGGAACCACCACGGCCACTGTGCTCGCCCAGTCGATCGTGCGCGAGGGCTCGAAGGCGGTGGCCGCCGGCATGAACCCGATGGACCTGAAGCGCGGCATCGATCTGGCGGTCGGCGCCGTGGTCCAGGATCTCGCTGCGCATGCCAAGAAGGTCAGCGCCAACAGCGAGATCGCCCAGGTCGCCACCATATCGGCCAATGGCGATGCTGAAGTCGGCCGCATTCTCGCTGAAGCCATGGAGAAGGTCGGCAATGAGGGCGTCATCACAGTCGAGGAGGCGAAGAGCCTCGCGACCGAGCTCGAAACGGTCGAGGGCATGCAGTTCGATCGCGGCTATCTCTCGCCCTATTTCGTGACCAACGCCGAGAAGCTCAAGGTCGAGCTCGAGGACCCCTATATTCTCATCCACGAGAAGAAGCTGTCCAACCTGCAGGCCCTCATTCCGCTGCTGGAGCAGGTGGTTCAGTCGGGCCGGCCGCTTCTCATTATCGCCGAGGACGTCGAAGGCGAGGCGCTGGCCACGCTCGTCGTCAACAAGCTCCGCGGTGGGCTCAAGGTCGCGGCCGTCAAGGCGCCTGGCTTCGGCGATCGCCGCAAAGCGATGCTCGAGGATATCGCAATCCTCACCGCCGGCAATGTGGTCAGCGAGGAACTCGGCACGAAGCTGGAAAACGTAACGCTGGGGATGCTCGGCCGCGCCAAGAAGATCATCATCGACAAGGACAACACCACCGTCGTCGATGGCGCAGGCGCACGCTCGGACATCGATGCCCGGGTCGCGCAGATCCGTGCTCAGATCGAGACCACGACCAGCGACTATGACCGCGAAAAGCTGCAGGAGCGCGTAGCCAAGCTAGCAGGCGGCGTCGCGGTCATTCGCGTCGGCGGTGCGACCGAAGTCGAGGTCAAGGAAAAGAAGGATCGTGTCGATGACGCGCTCCACGCCACTCGCGCCGCGGTCGAGGAAGGCATCCTGCCGGGCGGCGGCATCGCTCTGCTCCGCGCGCTGAAGGCACTCGACGGTCTCAAGGCGGCCAACGACGACCAGCAGTCCGGCATCGACATCGTCAGGCGGGCTCTGCGCTCGCCGGCGCGGCAGATCGCCGACAATGCGGGCGAGGACGGCGCCTTCATCGTGGGCAAGCTTCTGGAAAGCAGCGACTACAACTGGGGCTTCAACGCCGCCACCGGCGAATATGAAGACCTGGTGAAGTCGGGCGTCATCGATCCGGCCAAGGTCGTGCGTACCGCCCTCCAGGACGCCGCCTCGGTCGCCTCGCTGCTCATCACTACCGAGGCGCTCGTGGCCGAGCTTCCAAAGGAAGATAAGGCCGCGCCGATGCCGGCGATGGATTACTGACCTCCTGGGCGGGAGGGCATGGCCTTCCCGCCCTTGCTCGCACATCTCTCGAATGCAAGCGGGCCTGCTACATCGACTATCTCCCATTTCTGACCGGACCGGAATCAGGGTAGCTTCGGTCGAGAAATTTCGTAGGATGGTGCTGGCAGGAGATCAGAATGCACGAGTTTATCGACAGTTCGGACGACGTGCTCGCCCTCGCAGTCTCAGGCAAGATCACCGGCTCGGATCTTGACGCGATCATGACCCGATTGGACAGCGCGATGGCGCGACACGAAAAGGTGCATATGTTCGTTGAGACGCGGACGATCGACGGCATCGAATTGTCGGGCTTGCCCGCTTACACCGCCCGGGCAATGCCCCTCTTCGGGAAGCTCAACCGCTTCGGACGCGTTGCCATCGTTGCAGATCAGGCCTGGATTCGCTTGGCCAGCCGCCTTGAAAGCGCAATTCTCCCGTTCATCAGCTACCGCGTGTTCGAGCCCGATCAGCGCGCCGAGGCACTCGCCTGGGTTGACCCTGCGAAGACGCAAAGCGGGGCCTGAACACGAGCTGCAGCACTGAGATCGGCCGCTTGGTCCACGATCCCTGCTATCTTGACGCGGGGCGATCAAGCACCGGACATCCCCTCGCAGCCTCGCGATGGATCGCGGCAACCATGGCATTTTGGCGGTCGCTTCTCTCCCGCTGAAAGCGGTCAACCGCCGCTTGCCGCGCCCGAGCCTCATCAACTGTGAGATCCGTCTTTCCCAGATCCGGCAATTCGCTTCCGGCTTTCGCGCTCTGCGCGCGATACCATTGAACGAATTCCTGGGTGAGCTCGGGCGAAAACGCCCCGCCGTGCCGCTCGGCATAAGCAGCCTCCGCTTCGATCGCAGAGGCCATATCCCGGAGTTTCATCGCCGCCGCCTGTGCCTTGGCGGCGCACTCCCGTGGTGGCAGCGCACTCTCCTTTGCCGTCGCAAGGCCACCTTGGGCCAGGAGGGCGCTACCGGCAATGACAACTGCCATCCATTTCATCTCGAACCCCCTCCGCGCAACCTTGCGTTTGACCATTCCTAATCGGGCAAAGCGGCGCGCCGTATGGCCGTTCGGACAGTGCCGCCCCTTGTGAACAAAGATTGAACATGCTAGTGAACTTCCTGGGAGTTCACCATGCGAACCGTGAAATTCGACATCGAAACCTATAATAGGACCAAGGCTTCGGGCACGCCGGTCTGCACGCATGTTGACGAGGAATATTGCGAAATAGGGACGGCTGTCGATCACGATGGCAATCCTACGCTCGGCGGTCGCATCGGCTATGCATTGGCCTATCTGCTCATGGCTGGCTGCGTCGGCTATTTCGTCCTGTTCGTCTAAAGCTCCTCATTCTCGCAGCTTGGGATCATGGAAGAAGCCATGGTCCCTGCCCCGGTTTACCTCGCTTTGAACATCGACCGCGCCTTGGATGCGTTGACCGCGCATGGATTGGGCAGCCTCACGCGTCAGGTCGATATCCGCCCTGCCCTCTTCGATTATGTCCGCTGCCGTCGATGACTGGCCGCCTCCGGGACCGGCCGGCACTCCGGCTAGCCCGCGAGGCTGGTAGGCCGCCCGAACGTCGGCAGCGCTATCGACGGAGGGATGGTGCACATCGACGAGATCGGGCGCATGGAGCCTGCCCTCGATCTCGGACCGGATCGACGCCTGCTTTTCGTCCATCCAGCGCGTGATCATCTCCTGCCGAACCGCTCGCTGCTGATCGGTCAAGTCGGTCGCCCAGAGCTCCGGCGCGTCGAGCCCCGGATTTGCGACCTGCTGGTGGCGATACCATTGGGCGAGATCCTGACTCAGGTTCTCGCTCAATTGCATTCCATGCGTCTCCGCATAGCTCGCGTCGCGCGAGAGCTGCTGCGACAGCTCATCGAGCCGTCGCGCGGTTTCCGAATAGGATTTCGCCAGAGCCAGGGAATCTTCGGTGCTGACCGACGACGAATCCGTCCTTGAGCCACGGGCGAAGACACCGCTCCGAGCATAGGTGCCTTCCGACGTCGAAGCGCCGCTACCGTTCGCATGCTCGTCACGAACCCCGCTTGACGAGGTGTTGCCGCTCTCACTGCTCCGAGAATCGTCCGTCGTCCAATTCATGGTGTCCATCTGGCTACCCGACTTGGACACATTGATTCCGAGCCCCGGCAGCCCGCGCCCACCCGAGCCTCCGTTGCCGCCACCGCGGCGGCCGCCAAGGCCGGCCGAAAGTGCTCCACCGATCTGATCGGATATCTGCGCTTGGCGATCGTGCCGCCCCGAAACGCGCTCGCTTTGCGAAATCGTCGATCGCTCTTCCAGGCCCTGGGTACTGCTGCCCGTGCGCCGATCGAACTGCTCTACAGAGGCATTCGCCTGATTGCCGCTGCTCGATTCCCAACCCCGCGTATGCTCGGTTGAGCTTCCGAACGTGCTGCGGTTCGCATGGGTCGCGGTCAGAATCTCGTTGGCGGCATTCTCATAGGCACGCGCCTGGCGATGCGCCTCGCTGGCCATTTCGCGCCATTCAGCGACCGATCCCGATGTCATCGTCGGCGTGAACCCAAGGCGCGAGATGGCCGCGGATGTATCATATACCTCCTGGCCGTTGCCGAACCCCGTCACCATGGCGCCATTGTCCTGACGCCACCCGAAGCTGGCGCCGCCGCCCATATAGGTGGGCGCCGTCGACCATTGATCGGCCTGCCGCATGTTCGACGTGGCATTCGCCCAGCTCACGTTGCCATACGAATAGTTGCCGGTCGTCTGTTCCAGCGCCGCCGCTTCCGCAGCGTTCTGCGCCGGCGCGAGCATGGACATGGAATGCCCGGCAATCGACATCGCGCCGCGCGCGAGGCCTGCCGCGAGAAAGGGCACGCTCATAAGCATGAAGCCAGCGATCGTGGCGGTCTCGCCATTCACCGCCCCGATCCCCGCATAGCTTGCGAGCGTAACGCCGCCTTCCGCGACGCCTGTCGCTGCCGACGTCGCCCGCGTCATGCAGATCATGTGAAGGATGACGTAAAGCGGCCCCCATGCGGCGAGATAGAAGAACCCTGTCACATAGCCCTTCAGCGTCGAGACGCCCGTCTGAGGCATCAGGAAGAGCGGGAAAACGACCGGGAACATGGCGAAGAAGACCACCGTCAGCACGATGTTCAAAATCGGAACCCATGCCATCGCCTGCTGAGCGATCGAATTATAGGTGTTGCGCGCCTGAATGTCGGCACGGGTCTGCGCGAAGGTGTCGATCTCTGCGGCGCCCGTCCCGCCGGACATCGAATTTCGGGCCTGCATGAAAGCATTGATTGCTGTGTTCTGGCGCATCACCTCAGCAAAGTTGTTGCTCGTGCCCGTGAAGGCCGCACTGACGATGGGAACGTCGTGTTTGAGCTTGTCCGCCGCCAGAGCGTTGCTGAGCTTGGGATAGACCTCCTTGCCCCAAAGAGGCGCGTTGGCCTCGATCATTGGACCCCATTGCGCGTCGAGCGCCTGGTACGCCTGCCGGCAAGTGATGATGAAGCTGTTAACCGTTCCGTCACCTTGTCGCTCAAGCCATTGCTGCGATCGGGCTTCCGAGCCCGGCCCGACCGCAGCCCAGAGATCGGGCGCCTTCGCAAGATTGGTCAGCGACTTCTGATAAAGCATCACATCGCCGAACAGGCAGTTCTTGAAATGGTTTTCGAGGTTGGTCGAGAACTCCGCATCGCGAATGATGAAGTTGCGCGTCGCATCGAACAGTCGCGCGCCATACACCATGCCGTTCGTCGAGTAGTTGAGCTCGCTCGGCATGACGAAGACGGTCTCGGCCGTCCGCGTCAGCCAATCGCCCACCTGTGTCGTGAAGCTCGCAAGCACCCCCAATCCCATCGGTACATTGTCGACCGTCGATGGCGTCAGGCCCGGGTTGATGCGATCCGTTACCTTGATGTCCACCGTCGGGACCATCAGGCAAAGATAAATGGCCGTCGCTTGCAGGAACCAGTTCAGCCACGCCTTATAGTTGAGCGTGAAGGCCACCACGAGCAGCGAATAGATGAGGCCCATGACCATGACGACGCGGATGAGCGAGCGATAGCCACCGCCTCCCGACCACGCCGCGACTGCGTTGAAGATGTTTACGAGATACTCGCCGCCACCAACCGTGAAGACCTCAAGCATCGGTCTGCCCCCGCGCCTAGTTCAGACCCTGTGCGTTGAGGCCGCGCGAAAAGTTCAGCGCGGCCGCCATACCGGGCGTCATGGAATTCTGGAGCGTCGATTCCAGCATAATGCTTCGGTTGATGATCTGCATCGTC
The DNA here is from genome assembly GCF_001563285.1 of Sphingobium sp. MI1205. Classification (NCBI taxonomy): domain Bacteria; kingdom Pseudomonadati; phylum Pseudomonadota; class Alphaproteobacteria; order Sphingomonadales; family Sphingobiaceae; genus Sphingobium; species Sphingobium sp. MI1205. The sequence goes on along the minus strand of NZ_CP005191.1, from coordinate 53,350 downwards.
ACCTGGAGCTTGTTGTTCAGCCGGACGTCCCGTTGGCTGAATTTCGCCCGGGTAGACGCGATTTGCTGTTTCCACTGCGTCGCGGTCTCTTGATCGAAGGTCTGATAATGAACCTTCGCCTGCTCGACCCGGTCGAGCATATTGTCGAGCATCGCCGAAAGCAGGTCGACGGCGACGATCTCGGACAGCGTCTCGATCTCGCCTTCCGTCAACGCATAATGCGCATAGGCCTGAACTCCCAGGATCTTATAGATCGGAACCGTGGCGAGGTTGAGGAGCTGCTTCTCGGCGGCGTCCAGCGGAGTATCGGAGCGGATCTTGTCGCTCATCGACCTGATCATCGTGGCGATCCGCGGCCGCAGCGCGGACGAAGCGGGGACGGAGAGCGTCTGCTCCCCCACATCGTAGCAATTCTCGTCGTTGCACTTCAGTATCTTGACGGGCGGCGCGTCGGCCGTGCCATCGAGCAACGCAGTGACGACCGCTTCTTCGGCAGGTCCGAACATCACGACCTTCCCGCCCACGCTCGGATCGGTCGACGGCGTGGTCACGACCGTTCCCACCAGCGTCATGATATATTCGGAGAATGTCTTGTCGAATGCGCCGAACTTCGCCGATTTCTTAAGGGCCTCCCATGTGTAGTTATGCGGTTCTCCGACCAGCTGGTCTTTCATCGACGCGTCTGTGTTTCCCGCGATGGTCGAATCCCGCCTGTTGCCGTTGTTGCAACCCTGGCGGGCTGCCGCCCAGTCCGAGAATACGCCCTGGCTGTTGCCGACGGCTTCGCAGATCGTCGCGCGCGTGGTCTCCATCTGCGGCCAGATTCCGCCGACCAGCGCCTGCGCCGTCTCGCAGCTCGAGATGTTCATCTGATTGAGGAGCTGCGCCTTCTGGCTGAACTCGTCCATCACCTTGCCGATCTCCGGCGAAACAGAATCGATGGCGAGCTTGAAGGCAAAGCCGAGCGCATTGTTGGCGGTCGCCTTCAGCATCGCGATGATCTCGCTGGCATTGATGAAGGAGAAGCTCCCACTGAAGAGGTCGATACCTCCACATCCCGCACGCGCGCTCGGAAGCTGAAGATTGAACGGCTGGACGCTTTTCTGCGGGAAGCGGGTCCAGACATTACCCAGCGAGTAATAGCCCGCCGATTGACCCTGAAACGCCGATGGGCCGGTGACGTTCGCCGCGCCGCCCACGTCCGAAAAGAAGCTGTTCATCTCGGAGGCGACGTCGGCCCGGGCGGTCCCGGTGCACGCGAGATTGGCCATAGCCAATATTCCCGCCCAGGCAGCGGACGAGCGAAGCACACGGCCGATCAAGCCGCGACGGCGAACCTGTTCCATCAGAAGTCGCTCCCCACCTTGGTGTTCGTCAGCGCGAAAATGCGATCCATGATCTCGTCGGCGCTGAGAATCCCATATCCCACCGGAATCGTGCGTTTGGTGACGGTGTCGAACAGTACGAGCGCCGGCGTCTCGTTACCCGGGACGCCCATGCGCGCGCGCTGGCCCGCATCGACGACATAATTTGGAAAATCGCGGCTCGGCCCGCCGTCCATCGAAACCGCCATCACCGCCATGCCGTGACTGTCGGCCACCGATCGCAGGATCGGTGAAAACAGGTCGCATGCGCCGCAGCTCTGCGCATAAAAGTAGAAGAGCCCGTAGCGTTGGCTAAGGTTCGCCATAACCGCATCGCGATCGGCGCGCCGGTTATCGAGCCAGGCTCGCTTGCCCACCGTCGAAACAGGCCGCTGCAGCGTGTAGTCGAGATCGGGGTTCTGCCACAGCGCGCGCTGCCAGGTGTCTGAGAAGGTCGAAGCACGGTCGAGCTGCTCGCGCTGAAATCGGACGTAAGCGATGACATTTTCCTCGGTCGGATCGAGGATCGCCCGTGCCTTGAGCTCGTCGAGCTGGCGGGTGATGGCGGACATGCGCTCGACCGCGCTCGACGGGACCGGGACGGCTTGCTTCTCCGGCTCCGTCGCTCGCGGCTTGCTGCAATAGAACCATTGACCGAGCCTGCGTTCTGCACAGTAAAAGTCATCGCCGGCATCGGCCCGCTCGACGCCATCCGACGCTCCATCGCGCGGCTGGGCCGCCGCGGGAACAGCCAGGCCAGCGAGCGAAAGCGCCAGAAGCGGCGCCGCCATGATTGGATGCATGGACAAACTTCCTTTCTGATAGATGCTCTCACCCACGAGCCTCATGCGCGGGAGGGAACGGGAAAGGTCGGCCGCGGCGGAGACGTCCGTAGGCGCCGCGCCGGTCGATTCCACCGAAACGCTGCGCATCGCGTCCTTGACCATGCTATTTGCCGTGCAGGTCATAGTACCCCTGAATTTTCAGCTGGATCTGGGTCATCGTCTCGACTTCGTCCGGAAGCCGCGCGGCATCGACGAACTCGGCATAGACCTCGGTGAAATCCATGAGGGAAAGGTCGAGCCTGGCGAATTCCTCGATCGTAAAGCCAAGGCACTGCTCCTTCTTGGGAGCGCCCCAGGGCTTGCTGAGCTGAATTCGTCCCTGCTCCTGCAGGATGCGGCTGAGCTTGCTTTCAAAGCAGCAATAGGCCGTTCGCCGGGTCTTGCAGATTCCGAGAAAGCTCGACGAACAGTAAGTGCCGACCTTGTGGCAGAAGCCCATACGATCCTTGATGTCGAGCTTCATCTCGTCCTGAGAGCATGCGAAGAGCGCGAGGAACGGCGTGGCGAGGGCCGCGATCGCGCCTGGGCCGCCGGCAAGCGCGGCTGCGCCCGCGCCCACGCTCAACAAGCCGGACACCTTGCCGGCACAGCAGTTGATCAGCCCGAATACCGGCTTGTGGCAGGTCTCTCGCGTGCCCTGGAAAACCGTGAAGTTGTTCTCGTCGAACTCCTTGCCGGCCTGGTCGATGGAGTGAAGAGCGACCAGCGCATCCTTGAACTCGGTCGACGCCTCGCGCACGATCGGCTCGCAGTCGCCATTGATGCAATAGACGTCGTCTCCGCAGATATATTGCGGTGCATCGGTCACCGCGCTGCCGGGTGTCGGGCAGCGGTAGACCCGCTCCTCAACCTTGCAGGCGCCATCCCGCTCCTCGTCGAGGCATTCGGTGCGCAGAAAGGAGCAGCTTCCGTTCGCTTCTAGATCGCCGCAATCGTTTGCCGGCGTGAAGCGATGACACACATAGTCGCGTTTCCACGCCCAGCAGGCTTGCGTCACCGGAACGCCGTCGATGATCCGCGTTTCAGGTCCTTCCGTGCAAACATCCCCGCCAGGCTGCAACGAACACATCTCATCGCCGGCAAGACTGCCGCAGCTGTCGACCCTTCTTGTTACGACAGTGCTCGTGCTGCCCTTTGCATGCCACGACGCCCCGGTGAGCGGGCTGACGCTGAGCGCGACCGGCAAATCCGCCGTGCATTCATATTCCGTCGCATAATAATCATCGCAATATTTGTTGTCAGGCCAGGGCCAGCCATAGTCGCGATGGGCAGCGCAGGCCTGTTTCCGAACGCCTGTCGGCTTGCAGACTCCTGAGGAAATATGAGGGGCAATGGCGGCATAGCGCGCGAACGGGGTTCCATATGCGCTGTCGGGCACCACATAGTATTTGTAGCTATCGACGGTTTGCACCTCGGGCACCATGCGGATGGTGCAGGTCTCGGGCCTGTCCTCGACCTTGGTGCCGCTGTTGCAGGTCGCCTCGTAATAGCCCTCAGATCCTGAGCCCGGCGGGAGCGGGACGCACGAGCCGGAGCTGCCCCCCATGCTCTCCCCGGCGAGGTAGGCCGATGGATCATTCTCGACGGTCGTGGCGCGAGCGGTTGTCTCGAGGATCTCGGAATTGCTGAACGTCGGCCGTGTCCGGTCCGCGTCCGTGGTGATGCGATACTGCTCGTTCGACGCCTTTGTCGCCGCGGCTTCCGCTTCCATTCTTTCCGGATCGTCGAAATAGGCGCCTTGCGGCAGCGCCGTGCCGCCATAGCCCGGCACCGCTTCCGCGCGGGCATTGTCGGTCGGCACCAGCGTCGTATCCTGCCGTTTCTCATTGGCGAGCGAGCGCCCTTCCTGGCGGGCCTCCTCGACCGACATCTGGGCAGAAGCGGGGGAGGCGGCGGCAAGACCCGCGATAAGCAGCATCAGCGAGAAGCGGACGCTCACGGCAACGCTCTCCTTAGATTGGAGAGACCCACCGCCGCCACGCGCGCGCCCGGACCGTTGCCCTCGGCGAACGACGACAGCGCATATTCGACGGTCACATTGCCGATCATCCGGTCGTGAGGCGGGACCTTGGTTCGGCATGAAAAGCCGGCGCAAAGGTCGAAATCCGATGAGACCGCGACGTAGGTCGGCACCGCCTGTACGTCGAAGGCGCGGAACAGTCTCGGGTCGATGCCGATGTTGGCGAAATCGTCCTCCCGGTCGACGATCTTGCCCAGAGCCTGCGAGAACTCCTTCATCGAATTGTTCGGAAAGCCGCGGAAAACGACGACGCCCCCTGCCCTCGCCGTGTCCTCGATAAGCTGGCGAAGCGCCTTGGGGGGCATCGAGAGGCTGGCGAACGCGATGAGCTGCGGCGCCTCCCCGCCGCCGACTTTGGCGTTCGTCGCAGCACCCTGCACGATTTCATCGAAGTCGACAGCCCCTGCAGGTCCTTTCGGCAGATCCGTCGCCGCGACGCGCCGCATGTTTTCCATGCCGCTGTCACGAACGGTAACCGCCTCTTCCCGAAACGCGTCACCGCGGTCCTTGATCTGATCGACGAACGCCTCGGCATCCGCCTGAAGGTCCGCCGATCGCTTCTTGATGGCCTGAACATCGATGCCATCGACGGTCTGGGCCAGGAGAGCGGTCATGCTGGCGGCTGCGACGAGGCCAACGGCGCCCAAGATGAGAAGTCGCATCGCTCCCTCCTTCACAGCACGCAGCAGTTGCGCTTGCGCCAGACCAGATAGCCCATGTCCTCGCCCCCCGCGGGATAGGCACGACCGGCATCCGGCGGCATTGTCGAAGCTCCGATCGCCGAGCAGGCGAAGCGCCCGCTCACCGTCGGAATCGGATTGGTCATCTGAAACCGGTACTGCTGTTTGCGCATGACTGGCATGAGGTACTTCTTGCACAGCCCTTCCGAGCCCATCGTGCCCCAGGCGAGCGCCTGCCGGTGCATCTTGTAGGCAAAGCGCGACAATGCGAGCCGCGAGGACTGGACATGGCCGATCGACGCCGGGATGTTCCCGTTCAGGGGATACATGGACCCCTGACAACCTGCGCACCAGAATAGCTGGTCGAGCGGCAGGTTCACCGTGCCGGCGACGCAGTCGCCCGCACAGGCTGCCTTGGCGAGCGGATTTGCGAAAATGATCGCTTCGGGGTTGATGAGCGCCGCAAGCGAGTCATCCTGCCAGAGCGGATCGACCTCGGTCATATAGGCGATGTCGAAGCTCGCCTGCTCGAAGCAGACGAAATCCGTAAGGATCTCCATCCAGTAGAGCAGCGGATAGACATACCAATGCACATGCCATTTGGCCGTGCTCTGCGACCTGCCGCCGACCATCGAAGGGCCGGCCAGATAGCCCTGACCGATATCGAAGCCCGGAGCGATGCGCACTCCGCCAAGATTGGGAAAACACCAGGGCTTCATGGTGACGTCCGCCAGGCGGGCAGGCTCCCAGAAGCCCACGGAAATGCCGATGCGCGGTAGAGGATCTGCACAGGCGCATATGGGAGACGCCGGGTTCTTCGTGTCGGGTCGGCCGCTCGGCCAGATCTTCAATCCGCCCACCGACAGCGGAAACAGGCATGACCAGCAGACGTCGGTAATCGGGTTGACGAACTTCCCATTGCAGGTGGGACCGGCAGCCTCGGCGCGTGGCGCCAGCATGATGGCGAACAGGACGACGAGAAACGTGCCGAAAATCGGTCGAAGTCCGCGCATCATTCTCTCTCCGCCAGTTGATCGAGATACGCCGCGTCGGCGCGCCGCTTCGCCCGAAGGTAAAGGACCGTGACCACGAGCGCTGTGGCGAGCAGCACGGCGATCAAACAGGGCGCGGCTCGGCCGATGCGACCGCGCAGCTGGTCGAGAAGAGTCACTGCGCCGGCCAGGGTGACGCAGAGAGCGAGCCAGGACAGGCGCATGGTCCTTAGCCTCGCCGTCTCGGGCGCCGCCATCGGCGTTCGGAGCATGTCGAGCCACAGCGCCATCAGCCGGACTTCCCTGGCTTCAGCACGATCTCGGAAACGCGCATCGTCCTGCCGTTTTGGCTGACCACCGCAGGCGTATGCTCGATCCCGAACGTTGCAGTGAGCTTGCCTTCCTGGTCGAAATAGAAGCGCCGCTTCTTCGCCGTCATCGCATCGATCGGCGAACCGTTGACGAAGATGATCTTGGCCTTGAGATCCGTATAGCGCGAGGTCGCCCACGCGAGTTGCGTCGCATCGTCGCCGTCGACGAAGACGAGGTCCTGCTTTATCTCGACGAAATCGAGCGGATTGATGCGATGACCGGCACCCGCAATCAGATTACCCTTCTGGTCCCGAATGTCGCGCTCGATCGCGATGGTCGGATCATAATCCCAGCTTCGCGCCATGCGCGCCGGAGTGATCCCGTCGACAGGCTTGGGCCGGCGAACTCTCTGTTCGACCCTTCTGGCAAACTGCTCGTTCATGCGGGCAAGCTCGCCGCTGCCCTCCGCCCGCCGCAGCCGCGCCTCGATCGTCGCCAGCAGATCCGGCTCGATGATGGGAAAGACCTGGCCGACATGGCCATAATCCCTGGCTTCGCCAGGGATAGGGCCGATGAGGAGCATGGCCGCCGCGAATGAAGCGATGCCGGCACCGCTTGTCAGAACAGCTTTCACAGGATCGGCTCCCCGGTTCCGATGACTTGCCGGCCGCAAACAAAGCCGATCTCGGCATAGCGACTGTCGAAGCCGTCCTTGTGCGGCGTCGCCGCGAAATAGCAGCCTGGGGGCACGACCCCCGTCGCACCGGGCACAAGGCGTTCGCCCGCCTTGGTGAAGGGCTTCATGCGAACAGTCGGAACGCCGTTGATCGTTACCGTCATGCCGTCATGCGCGATCACGTCTCCCGCGACAGCATAGACCTTCTTTCCAAACATCCTTGGCCTGGCGCCAAAATGGCGGCGCAACAGCGCGCTCGCCGGCGGATCGAAAAATATGAACTCTCCCTTGGCAGGCAGGCGGCCCCGCTCGATGAGGAAGGCCCAGTTCGGCAGGGAGTCCGTCGTATTGACGAGGAAAAGGTGGTCGTCGCTCCAATCTGCCAGCCCTGTCAGGGCAACGCTTCCGCCGACGAAGGCGCCAAGCAGAAGCCAAAGCTTCGGGTTCGGTCGCCAGCCCCGCTTCGCCGCGTCATTGACCGCCGCTGCCATCGGGACCTCCAAAGGTTGAAACGGTGGCAGCCGGCGGCTCGTACTGGGGCGCTGACGCGGCCGGCGCCCCGGGCATCATAGGCGCCGGTGCCATGGGATCCGGGTATCCGACCGGCGCCGCGGGCTGCGCCGTCATGGGCTGCTGCGGCTGTGCCGCGAGCATGGCCTGCTGCTCGAGCTGCTGAAGCTCCAGAGCCGATGCTTGCTTCGGCCGAGCAACGCCGGATGCATAGACCGCCTCCTTCAGCTTGTCGGTGATGTCGGGGACATTCTTCGTGAGAACGGCTTCCCCGACGAGCACGATCTCACCGCCCGAGCTTCGCCGCTCGAGCTCCTTGTCCAGCGATGCCATGAACTTGCGCATCTCCGCCTCGACTTGCGCCGGCGGAGAGGTGGAGCGCGCTTGTGCCTGGACATACTCGCCGACGATCGAGGACAGCCGCGCGGAAACGATCCGCTCCTGCTTGGGCGTGATCAGCGCCTTTGTGACCCACATCCCCCATATCAGGACACCAATGACCAGAAGGCCCGCGACGATCTGAACGGACGAGAAGCCCGCGAAAATTGCGCGCTTCGCTGCGGCCGCCGGTTGGGGCGCAGGGGACGGCAGGTCGAGCTCGGTCTGTTCAGCCATGATCAGCTTTTCCTTCGGGCAGGGCCGCAGGCACGATCTTCTCGCGGCGCAGAACGATCAGTCCGGCGGCAATCAGGAGATGTGCGGCGATGAAGATGTTCTTGAATGACGCGATGCGGTCAGGAGACGCGGCGACGTAGCGGGCCGTCAAATTGTTGAGCTGGTGCATGAGCCCATCGAGCGAGAAACCCCCGAGCGCCACGAAGAAGAGCGCGAACAGCCCCCAGGTCAGCAAGAGCGTCGATGCCGTGAAGCCGATCAAGTGCAGATAGAAATGGAGCAAGCTCCGCAGGGCGGGCTGTCGCCCGACCGCGATGTCCGCGCCATTCCTCCTGTGCGCTGCGGCATCCATGGCCTACTCCGCCGCCTCGGCAACGTCGACTTGCTCGTGCGACGCCCACTTTTCCGGATTGCCGGGGAAGGCGACCCGTTCGATCGCCTCATCCATGCTTAGCCCTCGCGCGACCAGCGCCTCGATCGCCGCGTAGATAGCCGGGCTCGACGAATAGACGGTGGCCGAGAACGGATCGAGCACCAGCCTGCCGACGGCCAGGGTCTCGGGGCCCTTGATAAGGATGTCGGAATATTCGCGGCCGTTGATCTTCAAGGACCGCAGCAGCGCGTCGGTATAGTCGTCCATCTCAAAGCGGTCGTGCTTCTTGAAGTCCGCGATTGTCTCGGGCTTCTGCTGGAGAATGACGAACCAGTCGGAGTTCTCCAGCGCCGCGACGGACCCGGCCGACTTATAGTAATCGTTCAGGGACTGCGTCGCCGTCACCAGCGCCGCGCCATATTTCCGGCAGGTGCGAGCATAGGTCTCGATGAAATCGGCCATCGCACCGCCGCGCAGCATCTGCCACGCTTCATCCAGAAGCAGCGCCTTCGGGACCGAACGATCGACTTTGCGCATCATCTGCTGCGACATGAACATGATCGCGGTCAGCACGACGCTGCGCAGTTCCTCGCGGGATGAAAGGTCGGAGAGCTCGAACACCGTGAGCTGCGCCGACAGTTCGAACGATACCTCGCCCTGGAAAAATCGCCCGTACGTCCCTGCCGACGAAAAGGGGCGCATGGCGATGCCAAGATCCATGGCAAGGCCATTTCCGGTGGCTTCGAGCGCAGCGATCACGTCGTCGATCGAGCCCTGGCGTCCCTTTTCGCTCCAGACGCTGTTAACGGCCCCGTCGATGAGGCCACGCTCGGTATCGTTCAGCCGGTCGATGTGGCGCGACATCTGGTTCACGATGGCTTTGAGCATCGCCATGCAGTCGAGCAGGTAATCCTCGTCGCTGCGGGCCAGCTCCTCATCGATCATGCTGAAGGGGTTGAGGCAGAAGCCGGACGACATCGTAAATTCGACGAACGCGCCGCCCTGGAGCTTGGCGGAGTGCTCGAAGGAGCGACCGTCGTCGATCACGACGACGCGCGCGCCGGCACCGCAAAGGGAGGCACAGAGCTCCTGCAGCGTCACGGATTTGCCCGACCCCGATTTGCCGAAGACGGCGACATTGTGGTTGCCCGCCGCATTCTCGAACGGACTCCAGAAGAAGGGTTGTCCACGCCGACCGATGAGCATGAGATGCGGCACCTGGCCGCCGAGATACTCGCCCTGGATCGGGGCCAGGTTCGCCGCCGTTGTCGTGAGCAATGTGCGCATCCGCTTCATGCGCTCGAGGTCGCGTGCAAGCCCGTTCGCCATTGTCATGGGCATGGCGCACAAAAGGCCCATCACCTGCAGGTACCGATCGTCGAGCAGGTCCCAGCCCGCTGCGCGATAAACCGATTTGAGCACGCGTTCGTTGGCGTCCCCCCTGCCCTTCGGCGAGAAGGAGGTCACGCTGAAGAAGACACGCACCAGCTTGCGCCCCTGGCGCAGCTCGTCGTTGACGTAACGCCATTCCTGGCTTTGCTCGCGCAGCTGCGGCAGGAAGCGCGCCGACTTGGAGTCCGCAAGGCTCGTGGTGCGCATGAACTTGAAGCTCGCCTTGTTCGACGATGCCAGCGGATCGGGGAACTCGACGCACAGATTTGTCGCGACCGGACATGGCATCCTGAGCTTGTCGGTGAACATGTCGCCAATGAGCCGGGCGACATCCCACGGCGCCCAGCGGCTCGGCAGGTTCCGGACCGAGAATGAGCGAACGTCGAAGACGTCCGGCAGAATCTCACCGATCTCGGGCGCCTCGTCCACCGTCGCCCCGGTTGGCCGAAATCGCTCGGTTCTGAGCAGCATGCGATCGGGCTCGATGTGAAGCTCCACATCCCGGCGCACCGCCTGGTCCGCAATCGGATCGAGCGGATTGTAGTTGACGACGTCCTCCCCCGCCGCAGTGGTCGGCGAGGTTATGTCGTCGATCCACCCGATGAGGTCGGTCGGATCCATCTTGCGGGCCGGCACATTGATCGATGCGAGGGCCGAGATCAGACCGTCCATCACCGCCACGATTTCCTCGACAGACACGCTCGAGGATTCCGGGGTCGAGTAGGAGATCGCCACACGGTGGTTCCGCAGCGAGAATGGCGCATCCGCGGAGAGCGAGCGCCACACCCCGTCGGTCAGGAAGTCGATGCGGTGCTTCGCCATGCGCTCGTAGACGCCGCGAGCCGAGTAGCGCGGAAGATACCAGCGCGAGAGACGCTCGGACACGCGCGGACTCATCCACTGGTGGAATTGCAGGCATCCCGGCGCGGGGATCGCTTCGGAAAGGAACTGGGTGAGGATCTCCCCTGTCCGTTCGTCTGCACCGATCAAGGGAGCTGCCTCGATCACAAAGCCCCGCGACGCGCTGTTGTAGAACACGCCCGTCTTTGCGTCGAAGCTGCGATAAGGGAGCCAGTCGGCCAGCATGGGCACGCCAAGCTCCGGCCGATCCGCATCGGGACGCTGGCTGTCGCCGAGGATCCCTGAAAGAAGGCTCTCGAAGAAGCCGCCCTTCCCCGCCATCTCAATGATCCTCCGGCACTGAGGCGGGGAAGTCCGCGGCGCGAACGGTCGGCGCAGATAGGTTCGGCTTCGAGGCGACGGGAGTGCCATCAGCGGCGGCATCACGCGCATCCTTCGCAGCGGACCCGGCAATCTGCCGATAGGCGGGATCGCTTTTCACCCGTTCGACGGCCTTTTCGCCCGCCGCAGAGATCGTCGTCGGCGGCGCCGCAGAAGCCGCCGGCTCCCTCGCATGGCCGCCCGCCGGCGCCCCAGAGGGGGACAAGGGCGCCGGCGAGGCGGTTACGGATGGTGCGTGGGCAACACCATCCGCGGGGGCTGCGGCTGCTGGGCTTTTTTGCTTTTGCGCGAGCCGCGCGGCGACATCCGCCTTGATTGTCTCGAGCGGGTCGCCTCTCCTCGCACGCGCGGCAGCGACGGCATCGGGATCCGGCGCAGCAGGATCCCCAACACCAGGCGACCCACCCGGCGGGTCGACGCGGTCGACGGCATCGGCCAGACTCTCCGGGACCCCTAGCGCGTAGTCCAGACGCGCATTGGATGGGACGGTCTGCGCAAGGCTCTGCTGCCATTCACCGCTCGCGACGACCGCATGTATGGCGCTTTTCTCATGCAGGCGGCCGCGCTCGTCGATGTAGGGCTGGAAGACGATCCTGAGCACCTTCTCGCGCGTCCGGGCTGGATCGGCGGGGACAGTGGCGGCGGTCCGCCTCGATGAGCCAAGACGGCTCCGATCCCTGGTGGAACGCGGGGCAGCGTCAGCCGGAAGCGCGACCCCTTCAGCTGCATCTGCCGTAATCATGGCAAGCGCGCGGTCATCGATCGTTGCGCTCGGCGCGCAGACGCCATCAGGAGCAGCGCAGGAAAAGTCGCCGCGCACATTTCCGCCGAGCGCTGCGCAACCTCCAAGCGCAAGAGCGGTCGAAAGCAGCAGCGGCGCGCCGAGACGGCGCCAGGGGCTATGCAACGCAGCGTTTCTCATGACCGCGCCTCCCGAAGCCATGCTTCAAGGAAAGCCCGGGGGCGATATCCTTCGATCATCGCGCCATCGCTACGCACGATGACGGGAGTGCCATTGAGGCCGTTCCGCTGCGCGAAGGCCTCGTTCGCATCGAGGCCGGCCGTGTTGCACGAAGCCTCGCCCTTTATCGGCTGCCCGGCATAGGCGGCATGGAGCGCAGCCTCGCGGTTCTTGGCGCAGTAAACCCGGTCGGCGAGATCCCGGCTTCCCAGCACCGAGATCGGCCGCTCGACCACGCGCACGTTCATGTCCTTGAGAACGCCAGTCAGCGCCCGGCAATAGCCGCAGCGAAAATCCGAAAAGACCGTGACGGTCGGGCCCGCCGGATTCCCCCAGACGATCGCGCCATCCTTCGGCAGGCTCGAGAGCGAAAGCGTTCGCGCCTTGGCGGGACTTGCCGGCCGCTCGAGCCGTGCAGGTGCTGCCGCCAGCTGCTGGCCCGCCTCCTCCTCGCCGCCGGCGGCAAGCGCGTTTGCCCGCGCGGAGGAGCCGACCAGCATGTCGGGGTTCATCTCGAGCAGGCGCGCCGCCGTTATGTCCTGACGGGTCTGCATGTCATAGACGCGCCCGATCACCAGATAGCGGGCGCTGGTGTCGACATAGAATAGGTTCTCGCCCGCGGTGATCTCGCACAGGCCCGCAATTTTGCCGCAGTCGATCGCACTCACGGCAGTCTTGGGTAACCGCGCCTTCAGGAGCGCCTGCACCTGGCTTTCGGCGCTGCCCACATCTGCGGCCAGCGCGATGCCCGCGACGCTCAGGGCCGCGCCGGTCGCAACCAGAAGGCGCGATCGCCGAGTGAGCGAGCGGACACGATCAATTGCGGACATAGACACCCTCCAAGAAAACAATTTCGACATCGATCCCGGTCGGCATTTCGATCACCGGCTGATATTGCTCGGCGCGCTCGATCAGATATTTCGACACCATGTCGCCCGACTGCGCGACGCCTTCGCCAAAGCCGCCTTCGAGGATTTCGCCCGTCGAAAGCTTGTCGCGCTGCCCGTTCGTGGTGATGTTCGTTCCCTGGAACACGCTGTTGGCATTCGCGGAGAAGCCGCGGCCGAAGCCGCCGGCGAGCCCGGCCAGGAACGCCTGGGTGACGAGCGAGCCCTCGCGGGACACCACCCTTCCCCGCACGCCGGTCTTGCCGCCGAAGGCAATGAATCCCTTCACCTCCGACACGGCGTAGCGGCCGCCCGGCTGCGGGCAGGTCATCTTTTGCAGCTTGACGTAGACTTTCTCGCTCGAAAGATCGCCGCGCGCCGCGCCGTTGATGAGACAGCCTTCGATCTTGGTCGTAAGCAGCCGGCCGTTCTGATAGACCGAACGCGCGGGCCCCGTAACGCGGAGCACCACCGGAAGCGGGTCGGTCTGGCTGTTCACGCCGGCGCTCGCGTCGACGCCGACGATCACCTTCGCCCTCGCGAAGCTGTTCGGCGGCAAATAATTGACGCTGTCCGTGTAGGTGGTGTTGCCTTTGGCGACCCGCGTGGCGTTCCCCGTCTCCGCCGTGTTGAAGCTGACAAGCTTCACCTCGCTTGCGGTGCCCACCGGTCCGCGCGCCGCGGCGCCTGGGGCACCGTCGGGACGCTGGTAAGCCTGCGGTCCGTTCGGGCCGTAGAGCGCCGCCGGGCCGGGCGCGGGCGGCGTGGCGGCCGGGCGCGCATTGATCTGCCGCCGCAGCTGCTCGTTCTCGGCTTGATAGGCCGACAGCACGCGCTGGCCGTCGGCCTGCATTGCCTGGTTCTGGCCCTTGAGCGCCTCCACCTGGGCGGTCAGCATCTCCAGCCGGCGGTTCTGGCCGTCGATCGACTTCAACTGATTTTCGGTGGACTGGAAGCGGTTCTCCGAGAGCGCCATCCACTCCTGCTGCGAGAGATTGCGGTTCACCAGGTCCTTGGTCGAAACGGTGACCTCGCTCGTGCCGTCGTCGGCGAGCTTGTCGCCCTTCTCATCGCCGCTGAAGATCCAGAACGAGGAGAGGATCAGGCCGGCGCCCGCCACCCCGGCCAGCAGCAGGCGCTGCTTGCGGCGAACGGCTTCGTTCGCGGTGAGATCGCTGGCGACAGGAGATACGCCCTCGTCCGAAGCCCCATCAAGAGCGGGACGCTTGCGATTCAGGAAATCGAATAATGCCATGTCCTCACCTTCCGTTCTGGGACACGAGGTAGGCGGTGGTGACCTTGCCCGGAGCGAGCTTGCTCTCGGCGATCGACACGGCCAGGGCGCTCGCTGGAGCGACCATCGCTTCGGTCAGCTCGACCTCTGACGGACCCTTGTTCTCGATGCGCAGGACCTTGCCGCTGAGCTCCGAACCGCGATATTCCGCGATCATCTGCACCTTGAGGGTGCCAACATAGACCGGCCGCAAGGCGCGCTGGCGCATCTCGTAGCCGTCGGCGACCGCATTCGAATACATCGCCTGCACCAGCTCGACCGCGGCATCGTGGGTCCCGAGCCTCTCGGCCGGACCGTTCTCCGCTGCGCGTTCGTTTGCGATCGCCGGATTGGAGACGAAGACCTGGGCGGCCTGGTCGCCGCCGATCCGGCAGACGAACTTGTAGACATAGCCGCGCTTGCTCGTGGCGAAGAAGGAGAGCGCCGGGCGGGCAAATCCGTCGGGAACGGACAGGTAGATGTCGCCGCGGACCGGCTCGTTGACGACCGAGAAGTCATCGGTCGGATTGCCGGTGGAGATCTTGGAGACCGACGCGAACTCGTCTTCGACCAGGCTGATACGCGTCAGGTCCTTGGCGGACGCCTGGCAGTCGACCTGGCTGCTGTCCGCCGCCATGATGGTCTGATCGGCCCAGGCGGGCTGCGCGCTCAGCAGAACGGCAATGCCTATCAGCGCAGCGCCCGTGCAACGGCTCAGATGACAGTTGACGCGCGAGAGGAAGGCGGTGCCCGCAGCGGCACTGCCGACGACATAGACGGACATCATTGATCCTTCCCCTGCTCGGCCGTCACCATGCCGAAGCCGATCAGCTTCAGGGACAGGCCGGAATATTCCCAGTCGTACCGAAAGGTCCGCCGCTCGTTCGAGATGACCCGATTGCCGACGATCGTATGCAGACTGCCCGTCACCTCCGAGCGCAGCCCCTTCGTGTCGAGCTCCATCTTTTCGATCGTGAAGAACTGCGAAATCGAAGATCCACGCTGTTCGTTCACGATCTTGAGCAGGTCCGCCTTGACCTTGCCCTGGGAGGCCGGCGCCGTGATATCGAGCACCGCGTTCATCCAGTATTCGAGGTTCTGCGGGCTGCGATTGAGGGTGAGCACCACCGTGTCGCGCGTGATCATCTCGAGATATTCGCGGCTGACCCCGGCGGAGCTTACCGTGACCGGCGATCGCAGGATCGGCTGCAGCACGATTTCGCGGTCCCGCGACACCGTGAAGATAAGCAGCAGGATCGTCAGTGCGCAGAGGCCGACGGCGACGATCGCGAGCAGATTCCGCTGCCGCAAGACCCGCTGGCTGTGCGAATGGCTGTAGGAAAGTTCCATATCACCCCGCCATCAATCGAAGGTACGAGGGTGGCGTGGCTCTCAGACCGGTGAAGCCGGCCGGAAGAAACCAGTAGGCCAGATGGAGAAGCCATGACGTCGCCCGGCCTGCCTTCGCTTTTCTGAGACCCCACCAGCCCGCACCCGAAAGCAACATGCCGATGAGGATGTGCTGAGACAGAATCCCCCAGACGAAGGGGATGACCATCGCCAGGAACTCATCCAGGGTCCACAGCCCGATCAGCTCGGGATCATCCAGATGAGTCGGGATGACGTACTTATCCGCCGCCATTGCACCACCCTCTCCTTGGGTCGGTCAAAGCTGCTACTTCGCCCGACCGCAGGAATGATCAGATCGTCGCGGTGACCGTCGACGTGACGATGGGAATGCCCGTGCCGGCGCCGACGCCGACACCGACCGGGATGGCGATCTGGCCCATGGAGAAGCGACCGGAGGCGAGCGCGACGATGCCGCCCGCGAGCGAAAGCACCGTGATGATCTTGCCGCCCGAGCCCTCGAGGAAATCGGTGAACTTGTTGAGCGCCGTGTCGAAGGTCGTGTCGGCGCCGGCGAATGCCGGACCGGCGAACCAGAAGGAGGCGAACAGGAGGGCGGCGATCACGACGATCGCCAACTCTGCGCGCCCGGTCTCTTTCAGGACTGACTGCATGTTGGGTTCCCTTCAATTGGAGACGCGACGAGAACCGCGCCCAGGGAAAGCTGACCAACCCGCGGCCGGGTCGTCACGGGCAGCCGGGGTGACGGGGGAAGAATCTTTCGCCGATCGAGGCCCTGCCCCCGAACGCCGGGCGGCCTGCCCGCTCATTCGGGGCATGGCGCCCCGGATTACGGGGCAGACTGGCCCGGAATGCGGGACAACTTGCCCCGGAAATTGCGGCGCTGGTGGCGTCCCGGTAGACTCGGGGCTACGACTCAGCAGATATTAACCATCGAGACTCCAGGCTCCGTCGCAGTAGTCAGCGCCATGCTGCCTTTCAGGAAGAAGGATTCATCTCGACGTGGGGACGACGGCCGCCGAACACGAAGGCTTTGTGCTCGATGTCTCCGGATATCTCTTTCGGCTGACCACCGAGTGCCTGCGCCTATTCTCCAATGAGACGAACGAGCATCAGACGCTCGTATCGCTGGTCGCGGCGCGGCTCGCCGAACCGGGTGCCGCGGGCAGGCATGAAGTGCGCACGATGCGCGAGCATTTCGCGGCGATTCCGACCCATGGCGACGTGAAAATCCGGCTTCCGCTCTCTGATGCGAATGCCCAGGCGCTTGAGGAAATGCGGCAGGCTCTCGGCCGCCGCCTCGACACCACACTGACGATCGGCGACGCGCTTTCGGCGCTGCTGTTCGACTATGTCGTCGAGCTCAAGACCTCGCAGATACTGGACCGGTTGTCGCTTGAGCAGCGCCTTGACGGGGGCGAACCGGGGCGCACGAGCACGCGGCTAAACTAGGAAATCGCCCGATCTTCGCGAGCTATATCGCGGTATCTGCGCTGGAATATTGCGCTCACTCTGGCTCCAACGACGCTTGCAAAGCGGGATTCACCGTGTTTGCCTTGTCCCCTAACGGGGAGGTTCGGGGGCTAATGTCGTCTCGCGCCACAGCTGGATCATAGTTCGTGCTCGAGCCGGATGACGAAACGATCCTGCGCGATTTCGTACCGCTCATTCGGTGCATGATGGACCGAAAGGACATCCCGCAACGCAAGCTCGCCGCCCTCACCGGCATCAGCAAGACGCGCCTGGGACTGCTGCTGCACAGCGACCCCACGAAGCGGTCGCCCATGACTGTGGACGAGCTTCAGATCATCCTGCACGCGCTCGGAACCGACATCGTCGCGGCCTATGTGCGCATCAAGGCAAGCGGGACGATCCCGCAGCCCCTGATCGAGCGCCATGACGTGCTCTTCACAATGATCTGCGACGCATTCGTCGACATGCCGGAAGGCCTGATCGTTCTGCTCGAAGAACTCGAAGGCATCGATGGCTCGGAAGTCCGCCCGGAATGGGCGGTGCCGGTCAGGCGAGCCGTCGTCCGGAAACTGCTGGACGAGGTGAGCGCCAAGCTGGCCCGCCGTGCACGCCTGGCCGAGAGCGATGACTTCCGGATCTAGCCCGACCGGATTCGGCGCCGGGCCCTTCCCCGCCGCGCTCCTAGAAGAGCGAGACGCTCGCGACGCGCGCGGGCGGCACCGACCGAGGCGGGAAGACGCTTGCGGTCTGGCGCGGCAGCACGGTTGCTTGCCGGTAGACGCCGCTCAAGCGCGCCCAGTTCATGAGGACATTGTCGACATAGGCCTGCGTCTCGGCGATGCGCGGCACGAGCCCGCCACGGACGCGGCCAGGCCCGGCATTGTATGCGGCAAGCGCCAGATGATAATGGCCGAACCTGTCGAGTTGCTGGCGAAGATATCTCGCTCCGCCGCGCAGATTATCCTCGACGCTATAGCGGTTCACTCCCAGCGAGGCAGCCGTCCCGGGCATCAGCTGGGTCAGGCCGAAGGCGTTCTTGGGCGACAGCGCATCGGTGCGATAGCGGCTTTCGCGAATGATCATCGCATCGAACAACCCGACCGGAATGCCGTATTCGCACGCGATCCCGCTCATCAGCTGATAATAGCTGGCGCGCCTGCTCTCAGCGTCCGCCCTCAAGAATCCTGTCGGCCGATAGGGAAGGACGCCGCAGCCTGGCTCGAAGCGATTGGCCGCGAAATCGAAGCTCGCGCCGCCGCGCATCCACGCAGGAACGGGGATGGCAGGCGCCGGCGGCAACCATTCGGCGGAGGCGGCCGAGCCTTCACTCCCGGCGCTTCCGCTTGCTGCCTGCTCGAGCGCAACGCCGCTGTTCGTGAAGCTGTTCGCCATCTGGAATTCCACCCACCGGCGGCTGAGGTCATGCACCCGAAAGTCCGGCGGACGGGCACCGGTCGACACCGGGTTGGGCACGCTCGGGGGTTCGGCGGCTGCATCCGGCCGGCTCTCCGGCCCGGGCGCGGTCATCGTGATGAGCTGCACTCTGCGCGCGGGCTTGGCCTCTTTCCCCTGGGCTGCCGCGCCCCCCGACACGACCAGCGCCACAATGCCGAAACCGATCCCCAACGCCCTCATTGCACCCTCCCTGCTACCGAAACAGGCCAAGGGAAGATCAGCGGCCGCCGGGTTGTCAATCCGCGTGCCCGAGCAGTGTCAGCCTCAAAAATCAAGATCAGGAGGCGCCGATGTGGCTGATCCCGCGCAATACGGACGGGACCCGCGCAGGGAGAATTGCGCTTCCCGCGCCCGTCCGAGAGGCTCTCGTCCGCTGGTATGTCGGACAGGGTTCGCGCGCCGACGAGGAAGCGGGGATCATGCTTGTCCAGCAGGCGCGCATCGGCGAGAGGTGGATCGCCTGCGACTGTTTGTCGGCCGACGCTCCGCCCCCGATCCTGACGCCGGCGTTCCTGTCGGAAGCAGAAACCTACTATCTGCGCCGTCTCACCAGCGTTAACCGTCCCGAACACAGGGCGGACTGCCCGTTCTTCCGCGATCAGGCCACCAACCGGCTGAGCGAAGTGCGAACGCAGGAGAGCCCGGCCGATCCGCCGACCGGCTATTTCGAGGTGCTGCGCCCGGCGCCCGAGAAGCTGGCGCAGCGTCCCGAAGAGGAAAGCAGCGACGACAGAACGCGCCAGGCCTCGGTGCCAAGGCTCGCCCGATTGCTCTGGCGTCTTATCAACCTCTCCGGTCTCAATCGTACGCTCTGCCTCTCCGACGAGAACCCGGAACATTCGATCAGCGACGAGTTCAAGACGCTGGCCATCGCGGCGCAGCGCGTCGAAATCGCACCGGGCATCGAGCTCGGCCGTGCCCTCTGGACGCATGCACAGGCGCTCCACAGCAAGCGCATCTATGCCCGCTTGCGCGAGCTCTCCCGAGTCTGGCCGCCCGGGCATGCGCCCCAGGGCTTCCTCGCGCTCTTCACGCAGAAGTTCGAAGGTTCGACGATCCATGTCGCCGGGAGCGATCCTGTCGTGCTGGCGAACCGCGTCCAGTCCCCCTCGATCCGCGGGAACACGATCAAGGGCCCCTATCTGACGATCGTCGTGGCGGGCCAATATCCCGAAGCGCATGGCTATGCGCCGCTTCGCGGCTATGCCCAGCCGATCTACTCGGGAAAGCGCTTCATCCCTGTCGATTCCGAGTTCGAGCGCGCGGTGCTGCGTGACCTGCTGCGGCTGCGCTGGTCCTTCGATCGCGCAGGGCTCGACCTTCTCCTCGAAAAGCCCGTGTTCGACACGCTCACGCCAATCGGATCATGCCGCCCGGATTTTCTGTTGGAAGCGCGCTCGCGCAGCACCGGCGAAACGCGGGAGATCATCGTCGAGGCAATGGGATCCACCGATGAAACCTATCTCGCCGCGAAAGCCGTGACCCACCCCCGCATGCAGCAGATCGCCCCGGTTCTGTGCGTCTCTCCGGACGACGTGGAAGAGGCGCGGATCGCGCCGCTCGTGCGGAAGGCGTTCGGCTTGTGACCGGCCCCTCTCGTTCCGTTTCGAGAGAGCGGCCTCGGACCGATGGCGCCTGCCGCTTTCTCATCGCCCGTTCATGGCATTCTGTCTGGAGGATAACGCTGTGCAGGACCGGTCCGCCGATTATGCGGCGCTCGCCGCTCACCTCAATCCCGACGATCCTGGCGACGGCGCCCGCCAGATCGATGCCACCATCATCGCCTATCAGCGTGCCCGATGCCGGCCCGGCAACCACGGACAGCTCGTGCGGCACCTCGGCATGCTGCTCATGCTGATCGCTGAAACGATCGCCGTGTTTCATGGGATGCTATGGCTCGAGCCGACCGCGCTCGCGCCCTATTTGGGCTTCATCCTAGAGGTTCCGCTTTGGACCGCGGCTCCTGTTGCGGCCATAGCCATCTGGCTCGCCTTTTTCCTGTCCTACCGCATCGAAGAGAAATCTGGTCAGGAGCTGCCGGAGCCGCCCGCCGCGATCCGCGACTGGCTCGAGGCGCACGACCATCGCCACGGAATTGCCTGGTGGCACGAGACGAGATGGCCTTGGCCCAAGCTGCGCGCCCACCGGCGCGAAATATTCGGCTATGTGATCTGGCGCAGAACGCCTCTGCCCTTGCGAGCTGCACCTTGAGGGTTGGCGGGCGTCGGCAGCTTAGGGAAGGGGCGCGGAGAGTGGCGCAAAGCTATCACCCTCGGTGGGCACGAATTCCGCAAACGTGCTCGCCTTCTGGGAATGTGGTCCGAAAAGCATCCGAAATCCCCGGCCCTAACATCCTGACGAAGCCTGACAGCGGACATAGCCAGACTGACGCGGACACATCGAACTCGCCGTCGCGGTCGACGCTAGAATTGGTCGGCGCAGCCCAGATAAGGTAGCTTAGCGCAAGGTATGCCTGGTGCTACGGAGGTCGCGCTATGGTGGCGCCAACATCAATCATACTCGATGACGCCCTTAAGGGGCGCGTCCAGCACCTGGCCGAAGTGCGTCGACGCAGCTCGCATTGGATCATGCGCGAAGCCATCGCACAGTATGTCGAACGTGAGGAAAAGCGCGAGGCATTCCGCCAGGACGCCATACGGGTGTGGGACGAATATCAGCAGACGGGCCTGCATCTGACGCTTGAGGAAGCCGATGCCTGGTTGGCGAAGCTCGAAGCCGGCGAGGACGCCTCTCAATGTCAGGGTGCGATGCAGCAACCGGATTCACCTCTAGCAATTTCACCCAAAGTGTATTACACTGAAATACAGATTTCAGATGCAGGAGTTTATCATGGCGGCAAGCCGTATGGTGCAGGCTCGCGTTCCTGGCGACATTCAGGATGCGGCCAGTCAGGTTATTCGGGCTTCGGGCCTGACGGTCAGCGACGTGGTGCGCGTGTTGATGACCCGGATCGCGCAGGACAAGGAGATTCCGGCGGCGCTGTTCCAGCCCAACGCGGAAACGCTGGCCGCCTTCGCCGAGGTCGAGCGCGGCGGCCTCGAGCGGTTTGCGTCCGTGGATGCGCTGTTCGCCGATCTTCATGCGGACGATTGAGCGCACCACGGCGTTTCGCCGGGACTTCAAGCGCGAGGCGAAAGGGCCGCGCCGCAATGTGCTGGATACCGATTTGCGGCGGATTATCGAGGCGCTGGCTACGGATGCGCCGCTGGAAGCGCGGCACCGGGATCATGCCTTGACCGGCAACTGGAAGGACTATCGGGACTGCCATGTAAAGCCCGACCTGGTGTTGATCTACCGGCTCATTGACGATGACCGGCTGATCCTCGCCCGTCTCGGCTCCCATTCGCAGCTCGATCTGTAGGCAGATGGCTTGCCGCCGATATGGAGGCCCTATGACCGATGAACTACCCGACAATCCGCCGATGGACGAAGCGTTCATGGCTGGCATGAGGCCATCCCGGCGTGGGCGCAGCGCCGAGCTGCTGACTATCGCCGACCGCGCCGCGGCGCATGTGAAGCGTCCCTATGTTGACCATGCCGAATTGCTCTACGACGAAAACGGGTTACCGAAATGATCCCCGGCACTTCGGCCACGACACCCCCGCAGCGCCGCCCAGTCATTCTGCACGTCAGCTTCGATGAGGCCGGCGCGGCGATCGGCCGCTTGCTCGCCATCGCCATGCCGCCGACGCGCGCGGCCGAGACCGGCGCATCATGGAAGGTCGCGGATTTTCTCCTGGCCTGGTGGAACGGCGACGAGTGCGGGCATTTCCCGATCATCCACTTGTGCAACGTCGATGCCGTTATTGCCGAGGATATGCTTACGATCATGGCCTATCTGGCGCAGGAGTCGACGACCTACGCCGATGCCTGGGGCTACCGCGACGCGATGGGCGACCTTTGGGTGCGCTATCGTGGCGACCCGGCCGAGGCCGTTTAAACGTGCCGGAGATCCACCGCCATCAATGGGAGGCGATATGACCGACGACGAGCTTCTGGACGACAACGCGGCCGAGCGCGCCCAAGCGGCGGCGCTGCGCGACCAGGCCCGCGCCGGGGGCTTGCGCTTCGAGGCGTATCTTACCAAAGATCAGGCCGACTGGCTGTTGGAGCAGATCGAACGGGGCAGGTTTGCCGATCCTTCCGAGGCGGTGTTCCTGACCGTCCAGAACTTCATCGAAATGGAGCCGCACGGCGATCTACGCGACGAGTTGCTGCGGCGTCGTATTCAGGCCGCGATAGATGATCCGCGGCCGGGGATTCCGCACGAAGAAGTCTGCGCCAAAATAGAGCAATGGATCGCCAAGCCGCGTCCCGAACCGGCGCGGTGGCAGAGGGCGGCGCAATGACCGCGCCCTCCCCTGCCCGGTTCAGCGCCGAGGACCGCGCCGTGCTGCTGGCCGTGAAAGGCGTCGGCCCCACGGTTCTTGAGCGCCTGGAAACGCTTGGCATCGCCAGCATGGAAGCCCTGGCGTGCCAGGGCGCGGACGAGGTGTGCCGGCGCATCGCGGCGATGCTGGGCGCAAGCTGCTGGTCGAACAGTCCGATGGCGCGCGGCGCGATCGAGCGGGCGATCGACGCGGCCCGCCAGGAGCGCGCGCGATGAATCAGCTCGCCCCCCTGGCCTCGCCTGCATCGTCGCTGCGCTGGCGCTGCCGGCGTTGATCGCGGCGGCCGACGAGCGCGCGCAGCTTCGATTCCTTGAGTTCTTCGCCGTTGCGATCCGCAATCCCCACACGCGCCGCGCCTATATGCGCGCGGCGGGCGAGTTCCTGGCCTGGTGTGAGGCGCGCGGTGTCGCCTCGCTCGCCCAGGTGCAGCCGCTCCACTTCGCGGACTGGATCGAGGCGCTAGGCGGCGAGCTGGCCCCGCCCAGCGTCAAGCAGCAGCTCGCCGGCGTGCGCCGCCTGTTCGACTGGCTGGTGACAGGCCAGGCCGTGCCGGTGAACCCCGCCGCGTCGGTGCGCGGGCCGGCGCACAGCGCGCGGCGCGGCAAGACGCCCGTTCTCGCCCCCGACGAGGCGCGCCAGATACTCGACACCATAGACGTTGCCACCCATGCCGGCTTGCGCGACCGCGCGCTTATCGGCCTCATGGTCTATAGCTTCGCGCGGATCGGCGCGGCCGTCGCCATGACCGTTGACGATGCTTTCGTCCAGAACCGCCGCCTATGGGTCCGCCTGCACGAAAAGGGCGGCAAGCGGCACGAAATGCCGTGCCACCACAACCTTGAGGAATATCTGCTCGCCTATATCGACGGCTGCGGCTTGCGCGAGCGCGCCAGGGGGCCGCTGTTCCGCACGATCGCGCGCGGCACTAAGCGCCTAAGCGATGCCCCCCTCGCCCAAGCCAATGCTTTCTTGATGGTGCGCCGCCGCGCGACCGCGGCGGGCATCGGCACCGCGATCGGCAACCACTCGTTCCGCGCGACCGGCATCACGACCTATTTGAAGAACGGCGGCACCTTGGAGACGGCCGCGACTATGGCGAACCACAGCTCCACCCGCACGACGCAGCTCTACCACCGGCGATCCGATGACGTGACGCTGGACGAAGTGGAGCGGGTGTTGATTTGAGCCGGCAGGATCAGGCGTGGCGGCTGATATTCGCGCCGTGGTCGCCTTGCATCATCTGCATGGCGCTCTGTAGCATCGCCAGGGTCATGGCGTCGTTTCGGGATTGGGCGCCTGCAATGCCGTCCCGCGCGAGCTGCACGAAGTTGACCCGTTCCCAATCATCGAGCGCGATCGGTGCGCCCTGCCCTGTCCCAACGGGTATCTTCACCGTCATTCCGAGAAACGCCGAGCTGTCATCCAGCGACATTTCGCCTCTTTTGATCTTGCCGTTCATCCAGTCGAACAGCTCCTGGCGCGTCATGCTGGTGAAATCAGGCGGCGCGGCGCTGCCTGGCCCGGTTTGAGCGGTGCTTGCCGGCGCGGTGGAGAGAGCCGCCGAGAATGAGGACGAGCTGGTGCGATCGGCCGATGATGGACGCTGACTCGCGGCCAGATAGTTGTTCGCTGTTTCAATTCGCACGAGAACGCCCTTTCCGCCAAGCCAATCGCGGACGATTGCAGGACATGGTTAATTTCAGGTGAAACGGCGTGGGATTTGAGCCGGCGAGAGACCGGACCTTAAGTATCGCCCCGCGCGGTCGCATTGTTCACGGGTAGACTATTTTCGCCGGGGGCCTTGAAGTGACGACGATCGGTGCAGCTACCAGCGCGATGCCCTATATAAAATCGCGCCGCCCAGATTGAATTATCGGTCAAGGCATCAAATGGACGCTTCACCGCTGAGGAAGTTACCGCAAGGCTTGAGGCGCGCGACGTCAGACAGCTTCGCCACGCGCAGAGCTATGAAAACCTCCTTGATGGCAAGGGGACGTATTTCGGCCACTCCGTTGGCAATAAGACCGTTTGGAAGCCGGAACTGGCGGCGCAGCAGATCAACGCTGCCCGCGCCGCTCGCGTAAAGCCTTATCTGCACATGTCCGGCCCCGTCAGCATCGAGGCGCTGAACGTCGATTCCGCCGTCAGAGCGCAGGGGATGATGAGGCAGCGCGCGGGGATCCAGATGTTCGGCCTAGAGCAAACGGTACGTCTGCCGTGTACCACGACCGGTTGTCGATCTATGGCATTACTCATGCCGCAAAATCACCACCGCGCCTCGAGCGCGATCCCCAGCACGCGCGGGTTTCCAAGGACCGCACGCGGTAGCCCGTCGAGGCGATAGTGATAATATCGATCGTCGAAAAGGTTGCTGGCAAAAGCGGACATCGTCCAGTGCCCTGTCTCATAGGCGACCCGCGCGTTCACCAGCGTGCGTCCGCTGGCCCGCGATGCGCTTTGTGGTAGGCGAACCTCGGTAAAAACCGCTGAACGATGGCTGGCGTTCAAGTTAATGGCCACTCGATCGACGGGACGAATGTTGACGCCGCCGGCGAGCGTCCAGCGCGGAGCATGAGCGAATTCAAGGCCGTCATAGTCCGTCACGCTGCCGACCGTCGTGGCAAATTCATCGAACCTCGTGCGCGAGTAGCCCACCGAGGCGTACCAGTCGAAAGCGCCGCTGGGGCTGTGCGTCGCCTCGATCTCGAACCCATAGAGATGGGACGAGCCGGCATTGACGATATGCGTGTCGTATATGCTCATGCCGAAGTTCGCTGAAACCTGCTGATCCTTCCAGTCGACATAGAAGGCGTTGGCATTCAATGTCAGCCGCCCATCGAGCCACGCGGAACGCAGCGACAGCTCGTAGTTCCAGGTGAATTCAGGATCGTAGGAAAAGGTCGCCGAACGCGCGATATTGCCGCTCGAGCCGCCTGACCGATAGCCTCGTTGGACCGTGAAACCAGTCTTGAGGTTCGGCGTCCAGGCCATTTGGATCCCCGCCTTCGGCAAGAACGCATCGAAGGTCCGATCGGTAGCGGCGGCCGAACCGCTCGCTTGGGCTACGATGCCGGCAACGCCCTGGTTGATTGCAACCACCGCGCGGTACAGCGGCGACCCGGTGGAGCCGAAAGCCCTCGGATCAGGATAGGCCCCCGCGAACCGCGCGGTCTGATCGATGCCCAAGCTGTTCGTTTCGTGGTCGTAGCGAAACCCCACGGTGAACATGAGCCTCTCGGTCAGCCTGAATTGAACATCGCCGAACAGGGCATAAGATCGCACGTGACCAGAGGCATCCGCTGAGAAATCGACCGGAATCGCTGCCAGCGCCCGGCTGTAGAGTCCGGCAACCAACTGCGCAGTCGGCGCGTCGATGCCACTGCTTCGCAGCAATGCGCTTATCGTGTCGACCGGCGTCGGAACGCTGTCATCGCTCGCCGTCGCGCTTCGGTTCCTTCGATCGTAGAAGAATGCCCCCATCAATCCGCTGAGGCGATCCCCCTCATAGTTCAGCCGGAGTTCCTGGGAGAACGTCCGATAGCGATTCTGCTGGTCGTAGGCGCCCCCATCGGCGGCCGTCATGTCGTTGTCGGAGCGATTGAACTCGCTAATCTCATTGAAGGCCGTGATCGCCGTCAGGGAGAGACCTGCGCCCAAATCGAAGCGCAGATCCGCGGTCGCGATATCGGTGCTCGCCTCACTGTCGTTAGGACTGTCGGAGAAGTTCCACCGACGGTCGAAAAAGTCGGGCACAGACGTATCGGTGAAGCTGAACGAATAGCCGCTGTAGCGGTCATAGCGCGTGTAGCCGAACCGCGCCTCGAAGCCCGGAACGGCCGTCGGCGTCCACAAGAGCTTTGCTCGGACCTGGGTCGTATCAAGAGGATTCTCGTGCGCGCGCCGTGTCGGATTCCAGGTAAATCCGTCGGCGTCTCGCTTTTCCACGCTGACGCGGAATGCGAGCTCTCCGGATACGATCGGACCGCCCAGCGCGGCGGCGAACTGCGTCTCATCGGCGTCCGTTATCATGGCGCGAGCGCGCAGCTCCCATTCCATTGTCGGTTCGGCTGTCCGCATGATGACCGCCCCGGCCAGGGCGTTCAGCCCTAGCAAGGTCGACTGTGGGCCTCGCATAATCTCGACCTGGCGGACGTCCCACATATCCGCCGGCGACGCATGAACCATGGCGGCCGGCACGGCAGCTCCATCGACAAATATCGTGGCGAGAGCTGCCCCCTCGCCGCCCATGATCCCGCGGTCGGCGATGCCTCGGATAGTGAACCCGCCGGCGCTGAACGTCTCCGTCACATTCGCCGTGCGCGCGTACACCTCCTGGAGTGATAACAGATTCTCCTCCTCGATGCGCCGAGCGGTGGTCACGGCCACGCTGCTGGGCGTGTCCTGCAGGGATCTCCGTGCTTTCTCCCCTGTCACGATGATTTCGGAGTAGGTGCCGACATGGCGCTCCTGCGCACGCGCAAAGCCACTCCAAGACAGAGCGGCCAGACCCACCACTCCCCACAACAAACAACGCACCACGATGGCCCCCCAAAGCAAATCCTTCGCCAGTAGATAAAGGCGTCGCCCGCTTGCAACAGGATTGATGAAAGGTTCGGCGATTGCCCGCGCGACCTGTGTTTCAGCCCGTGCAATCCGTGACTTTTTGCGGTGACGGCGAGACCAGACCCGCTTTGGGGAGCGTAGCTGGAGAGGCTACAGCAAATCTTGTTCGCAACTTGACTATCGTCAATGATGCGAACCGGGACGGTCGCATTGCCCGAGAATTCGAAGGGGGGAATCTTGAATAGTCGACCCATAGCCTTTGCGGCGGGAAGAAATAGCCGATGAATGGCCGACAAAAGGTCTTTCCGCCTGTGCATCGGGGGAGCCGCTTGTCAGGCCTCACCGCCGATGGCGCGTTCTCGGTCTCTTGCGCACCCGCACGAGCCATCATGGCTTTGCTCACATGCCAAGGGGTGGCGATCAGGAGCAAAATCGGATTACGTCGCCGCCATGTCTTGTCGAACGCATCCTTCCGGACGGGCCTGCCCGAAGCCGTCAGCGGGACCGCGCAGCCTCGCGCCACCCCTATGATCGCTCCTCGGCGAGAACGAAGACGGTGATGTCGATGACGATGCACGAAGATGACGACCTGGCACGCTGGCTGCGCCTGACCGAAAAGCAGCGCGCCTGTCTCGACCTGCTCATCGAGCGTAAGACCTCGAAAGAGATCGCTCGGATCCTCGGAATTTCCAAGCCGACCGTGGACCAGCGCATCACCGCTGCCCGGATCATCCTCGGCGCGGCCAATCGCGACGAGGCAGCTCTCATCTACGCGCGTCTCAAACAGCTATATGACCGGATCACATATGACTCGGTGCAGGTTCCCTCGCCGCCGACGCTGGTGCCATCCGACTTTCCGGACGGCGATCCCGAACCGGTCCTGAAGCTGAGCGACAGTGCGGCGCCCACCTTCGGCGCCGGCCAGGGATCGAGGGACTTCTTCCTGCCGTTCCGGGACGGATGGAGACACGATCACAGCATTCAGGCGCGCGTCATGATCATGGTGGGAATTCTCGTCGCCTTGGTCATCGTCGTTTTCCTGGGGCTCGGCATCGCGGAAGCGCTGACGCGGCTCGTCTCCAACTGAACCTGTTCAACTTGACCCACGGTTCGCCGGCGCGCGGGTGCGCGCCCGGCAAAGGAGAACTTATGCCTCAATCCATACCTCTGATGGCCGCCCGCCTGCAGCGCGACGTGCCGACTGCTGAATCCAAGGTCGACGACGCCATCATCGCCCTGTCGTCGCTGATGACGAGCATGGTGACCGCGCGGCGCGAAAGCGGTGCGCCCGCGAAGACCGGCCAGGCGACCATCCTGCGCCTCGCCAAGGCGCAGATGTCGCTTGTCGATGTGAGCAGCGACGTCCTGCGGATCCATGGCGACCTGCTCGAAATCGGCAAGGAAATGGGCAGTTACGATCTGCGCGATTGCCCCTCCGGCTCGGCGGAAACGACCCCGCATCTCGCGGCCGTAGCCTGACGGCGATTGACCGGGAGCGACTGGCATGAAAAGCGGGAACGATGCGCATAGCAATCTTCATCGCCCTTCTGTTGGTGGCTCTCGGCTACGCCGCCTGGCGGGGCGGTGCTCCGGAGCGGGTCATGGTGGGGATTGCCATCCTGATGGTCCTGCTCGATCGCCTGCTGGTCTCGACAGGTCAGGTGGAATATCATTCGGTCGACCTGGGTTACCTGGTGATCGACCTGATTGGTTCGGCGGCGACCATCGCCTTGGCGCTTCTGGCGCATCGCTTCTGGCCCATGATCGTTGCCGTCCTCCATGTCCTGCCGCTGCTGGCGCACATCAGCCGGGCGCTCGACGTCTCGATGAACCCGATTGCCTATCTCACGATGCAGGTCGCTTCGTCCTGGCTGCTCCCGCCCCTTCTCATCCTCGCAACCTGGCGGCACCAGCAGCGCTTGCGGCGCAGCGGCAGCGATCCGTCCTGGCACGTTTTCTGGCGTCCATCGAGCCGAATGACGGTGAGCGGCTAGCCGCCGCGCTGCTGCAGGAATTCCGCAGCATCGGACGGATCCTGGCCCAAACGCCAGAAGCGCTCGAGCGGGTTCTGGGTCACCACCCTTCGATCGCGGATATCCTGCTCGGCGCCCGGGACATGTTCCTTGAGGGTCTGCAGGCCGACCTGACAACGCAGCCGGTCGACCCTGCCTGCCCCAAGCTCGGCCAATATCTCATGGCCTCGATGGGATCGCTGCCGGACGAGGTGCTGCGCATCCTTTTCCTGGACGCTTCCTACCGCCTGATCGCGGACGAGCAATTGCACCATGGGTCCGTCCGGCAGCTCGAGCTTTATCCCAGAACGATCTTTCGGCGCGCGATCGAGCACGGCGCCACCGGACTCATTCTCGTCCACAATCACCCGAGCGGCGACGCGACCCCGAGCGAAAACGACATCGTCGCGACGCGCAGGCTTTCCGACCTTGGTCGATCGCTCGATATCGAGATCGTCGATCATATTGTCGTCACGGCGACCCACGCCCAGCGCGTCGCAGCGAGCGGGCGCATAGGATCTGATCGTGCGCCCGCCTGCGCCCATGTTCTGCGCGACAATCCCGGGTCGGGAGGCGGCGGACAACAGCAAAGTGCGTCAACCGCGCTCGCAAATGCGCGCCGAGCCTATAAGCGCCGCCAGTTCCGCCGAGAGCTGATCGGGTCGCCAAAGCTCTTCGGCGAACCGGCCTGGGACATGCTGATCGACCTCTTCATTCACGAAAGCGAGGGCAAGAAGGTGGCAACGAGCGCCCTTTGCCTCGCTTCGACCGCGCCTCCCAGCACTGCGCTGCGGCTGGTCAACAAGCTTTGCGAGGCAAAGCTGCTCGTGAAGATAGACGATCCCGACGATGGCAGGCGCCAGTTTGTCGAACTGACGCCCGACACGGCCGCGCGTCTCGAAAACTATTTTGGCGCGGATGAGGGAGGGATGCAGGAGGGTTGAGGCGCCGTCTGGAAATGGATTGGACGGGCGCAGCGTTGGGGGGAGGAGAATCCCGGAGAGGTTCACGATCGCATTGCCGCCGGCTCGCGACGTTAAATTGCTGTTAACCATCCTGTCCTATTTCGAGGCAAGGGGGCCAGCGGCAGGTCGCGGTGTGGGGGTAACGCGACCTGCCAATCAGGCAATGACATCAGGGACTGATCATTCGAAGCGCCGGGCGCACTTCGGGCCTACCGCACCGGGCTGAATCATCTCGCGCGGCGCACCGATCGCCAAACCAGGTCCGGGCGAGCGGTCGGCAGGCAAATGGCGAATGGCGCTACGAACCAGCATTAGCCGGCGGACAGGATAAAGCGCCGCTTCAAAGCGACCTGGCCTCGGTTGCAATCGATTATTGGACTGTTCGCCGTATCATTTTCACCGATGGACGCGCTTAATTCGAGCAGATAACAGGTCCCGCCGCGATCATTACGGATGCGGCGGTAAGCAGGAGCAGGGCTGTGAGCGAGGAAGCGGGGCGCAACGAGAATCTCATTACTTTGACGGCTGACATCGTTGCGGCGCATGTGACGAACAACAAGGTCGAAGTCGGCGATATTCCTCGGCTGATCGGATCGGTTTACGACGCTCTCGCCAGCGTCGGCCAGCCCGGCAAGCCTGAGCAACAGGCCCCAGTCCCCGCGGTTTCGATCCGCGCTTCGATAAAGCCGGATTACATCGTCTGTCTGGAGGACGGCAAGAAGCTCAAAATGCTGAAACGCCACCTGATGACCCACTATCAGATGACCCCTGACCAGTACCGGGCGAAGTGGGGGCTGCCTGCCGACTATCCCATGGTCGCGCCAAATTATGCCGAGCAGCGCCGCGAGCTCGCGAAGAAGATCGGCCTCGGCCGGCAACCGACCGTCCGCCGCGGCCGCGGCAAGCGCAAGAAGCTCTCCATCGCTACATGAGTATCGTGGCCGCAGGGCTGATATTCCTCTGCACGCCCACCCTTGTCGCCGATGGCGATGGCCCGGTCTGGTGTGCCGAGGGTCCACGCATCCGCATCGCGGGCATCGCCGCGCGCGAACTGGATGGTACTTGCCGTCGCGGCCATCCCTGTCCCCGCGCTGGACCGATCGCGGCGCGCAATGCATTGGTGGAGCTGCTTGGCGGCTCGCGCGGTGAGGTTCGGATCGCCAACGCAGGCATCAGCCATATCCGCGTCCGCGCAGCGCCAATGCGCTGTCTCTCGACCGGTCCGGCGGGCGGCGCCAGAACCGGTGCCTTCTGCACTCTTGCCGATGGCCGCAACCTCAGCTGCGCGATGCTTGCGACCGGCACCGTCGCGCGCTGGGAGCGCTACTGGCGTTCCGACCAGCGTTGCCGGCCCTGACAACGCCAGATCTCCTGAGCAATATTTACATCGTGGCCGGATATGTACCTACCGGTGGAGTAATAAATTCTGGAATAAAGTGTCGGTTTGTTTCCAACAGCCCCGGGGGGTCGAAAGGATCAAGAGTCTTGTTCTCGCGAGTATGAATTCCTTTACTGAGGGCATCGCGTGGAAGGTACGCCAGACAACGCTAAGCGAGAACATTTCAAGAACCGCATGATGGCCGTTACCGCCGGAGGTCGCTAAGCCCCAGTTCTTCCCACATCCATGTAAAGTCATAGGTGCCCATCGGATCGGCGGTGCCCGATTTTGCCGCGCCATTTTCGATATATTTGAGCCAGTCGGCTACCTTTACCCGCCCCGCCTTTGTACAGGCCAGAACGCGTGGCGTCTTGTGGCTGAGGGCTGGGACCGGCTCATCGAGCGTTTTCGTATATTCACGGGTCAGCATATCGTGAACGATGCGCTCCATTTCATGCGGTGGAATATCCAGCGCCTCGTCCTGTGGCGTGCGGGCGGCATCGTCGGCCATAACCTGATCGAGCGTCCGGATTTCGGCCATAGGCGCGCTCACGCAATCACCAAGCCATTCGCCCATCTGGGTAATTGCTCGCTCCGCGCGGGCGGCACTGTTTACCTCGACGATCAGCTTGCGCCCTGCCAGTTCCACATTGGCAAAAACCGGCGTGCCGTCATCCATGGTCGTGACGAAGGCCCGCTTGCCTTTGGTCGCTTGCGGCTTCTTGTTCTTCGTCGCTGGTGCCAGCCAGTTCCAGAAACTGTCGCTGGCAGGTTCCAGCCATTGTGCCGCGTTCAGCCTTCGGATCAGGCTCTTGCCGACCACGCCTTTCGCCAGCGGAAAAACGATACGGTGGAACACCAGGTCATCGCCGTCGGCGTTGACCATATCCGGCGCGCTGCCGGGCATGGCCTTGCCCAGACAGTCGAGCAGCCACATGTTCGTGAACATCGGTCCCGATGCTCCCAGAAGCGCGTCCCGATCGGACGGGTCCAATTCCGCAGTGTCCTGAGTTTCGTCGGCAAGTCGGGAAAATGCCTCGACCACTCGCACGGCGCCCTCAGCGCTGAACGGCAACAGCGCTCCGGAAATGCCATGGCGCCCGTTCACGTCGACAACCCTTGCGGCGATCTTGTCCCAGTTGACCAGGGTCTGGGTTGCACCGTGTTCGCGCACCGTCACCGGAGCAACGTCGCGCAGCAGATCGCGCAAGGTCATCGACTGACCAGGCACGACTTCGCTGACCTCATAGAGCGACATGACCGTATCGCGTAACGCGCGCATATAGGCCTTGTTCGGCGCCTTTTCGTTCCAGCCCCGGCGCTTGAGATAGTCATCGACCAGATTGCGACCGTCGGGTTCCAGTTCCTGCGTAAGCAGATCTTCAAAGGCGCAGCCCCATAGCGGCCCTTGCCAGTGATCGCCAATTATCTCGAATATGGCGTCAGGCTCGAGTCCGGTCGCTTCGCTCGCCGGATCGAGATGCGCGGACAGCATTTCGGCCAATGCCTCATCCCATGGCGCGCGATCCGCATATTTCATCAGGCCGGAAAGATCG
This sequence comes from Sphingobium sp. MI1205, assembly GCF_001563285.1. Classification (NCBI taxonomy): domain Bacteria; kingdom Pseudomonadati; phylum Pseudomonadota; class Alphaproteobacteria; order Sphingomonadales; family Sphingobiaceae; genus Sphingobium; species Sphingobium sp. MI1205. Next base: position 20,026 of record NZ_CP005191.1, on the reverse strand, counting down.
TGAGCCGATTTCGATCTGGACATTCAGATGGGCCTTTCCACGCCGAGGCGGCGCATTTCTCGATAGATGGTCGATCGGCCGATGCCGAGTTGTCGTGCTGCTTCTGTCGGCGAGATGCTCGCTTCGACCAGTTTGATGGCGGCATGTACCTTGGACATGTCGAGCGGCTGACGGCCGGGCAACTTGCCTTTGGCGCGCGCGGCGGCGATCCCATCCCTGGTTCGCTCGGAGATCAGTCTCCGCTCGAAATGGGCGATGGCCCCGAACACATGGAAGATGAGTTCGCCGGCGGCCGACGATGTGTCGATCTTTTCCTCAAGACTCAGGAGGGCTCTGTTGCAAAGATTGGCGGCAGTCAGAGGTAGGCTGTCGCTCTGCGCCGATCAGGCGGCTGCTGCGAAATGGTGGTTGAGCATGCCCATGGCCTCCGTCAGCGCCGAGGGCCCAATGCCAAAAGCTCTCTCCACAAGGCGCACCTCGCCCCTGATGCCGGGCTGCAGGCACCAGGGGCGAGCCTGTCCTTTGCGCAGGGCTCGCATGACTTCGAATCCCTTGATCGTGGCATAGGCCGTGGGGATCGATTTGAAACCGCGCACCGGCTTGATCAGTATCTTGAGCTTTCCGTGATCGGCCTCGATCACGTTATTGAGATACTTCACCTGCCGGTGGGCCGTCTCCCGGTCCAGCTTTCCTTCGCGCTTCAATTCGGTGATCGCTGCACCATAGCTCGGCGCTTTGTCGGTATTGAGCGTGGCAGGCTTTTCCCAGTGCTTCAGGCCTCGCAGGGCCTTGCCCAGGAACCGCTTCGCTGCCTTGGCGCTGCGGGTCGGCGACAGGTAGAAATCGATCGTGTCGCCCCGCTTGTCGACTGCCCGGTACAGGTAGGTCCACTTGCCCCGCACCTTGACGTAGGTTTCATCCAGGCGCCAGCTCGGATCAAAGCCACGCCGCCAGAACCAGCGCAGCCGCTTCTCCATCTCCGGGGCGTAGCACTGGACCCAGCGATAGATCGTCGTATGGTCGACCGAAATGCCGCGTTCCGCCAGCATTTCCTCAAGGTCGCGATAGCTGATCGGATAGCGACAATACCAGCGCACCGCCCACAGGATCACATCACCCTGGAAATGGCGCCACTTGAAATCCGTCATCGTTCCGTCCGTCCAATCTCCGCCAAGCATGCTCAAGCTTCACGATTTTTGCAACAGAGCCTTCGTGCCGATGGCCTTCTTCCCCGGGTCGACGGGCGGTATCTACCGACAGTTTTCCGTCACGCTGATCGTCTCGATCGGGTTCTCGGCGCTATTGGCGCTGACGCTCACTCCCGCGCTGTGTGCGACTTTTCTCAAGCCGCACGTACCCGAAAACCATCGCAAGGAGAATTGGCTCACGCGGCGAACCGGTCGCTTTTTTACTGGATTCAACAACTGGTTTGGACGTACGACTGATCGTTATCAAGGCGGCGTCGCTCGGATATTGTCGCGGCCTCTGCGCTGGCTCGCCATATTCATCGCGTTGGTCGGCCTGACGGTTATCTTGTTCTCGCGCCTTCCCGGTGGATTCCTCCCGCAGGAGGACCAGGGGACTGTCATCACTGTTGTACAAGCTCCCCCCGGCGCGACCCGTGAGCGGACTGAAGAAGCGGTGCGTCAGGTGAAGGAATTTTACAATCAGCAAGACATTGTGACGAGCGTGTTTGTGGTGCGAGGCTTTAGCTTCTTCGGCCAAGGCCAAGCGAATGGAATGATGTTCACGATGCTCAAGCCGTGGGAGGAGCGCTCCGGCGAGGAGAATAGCTCGCTAGCCTTGGTCGGAAAGGCGATGGGCTTCTTCACATCGATCAAGGAAGCCATGGTCTTTGCCCTCAATCCCCCCGCGATCGCCGAACTTGGCATCGCCGGCGGCTTTACCTTCAAATTGGAGGATGTCGGCGGCAACGGTGCTGAAGCGCTCTTCAACGCGCGCAATCAGCTGCTTGCCGCCGCGAGCCAGAGCCCGATCCTTGCCGGTGTTCGACCGGAGGGCCAGGAAGATGCACCTCAGCTGCGGGTCATGATCGACAGGATACAGGCTCGCGCCCTCGGCCTCTCGATTGGCGACGTTAACGGAACGCTCGCGATCGCTTTCGGCAGCGCATATGCCAATGACTTCAACCGTGAAGGGCGGATCCTGCGGGTGCTCCTGCAAGCCGAAGCATCTCACCGAATGACGCCACAGGACGTGCTCGACCTCAAGGTTCGAAATGCAGCCGGCGAAATGGTGCCCTTCGGCTCGTTTACACAGGTTGAATGGACATCGGGCGCGCAGCAGCTCCAGCGCTATAACGGCTATCCTTCGATGACCATTTCCGGGAACGCTGCCCCGGGCCAGTCGACTGGCGAGGCCATGGCGGAGATGGAACGGCTCGCCAATGCACTGCCGGAGGGCTTCGCATATGAATGGACGGGAATGTCCTATGAGGAGCAGCAGGCCGGCGGACAGGTCGGTATGCTGCTAGGCTTGTCTATACTTGTTGTATTCTTGCTGCTGGCCGCTCTCTACGAGAGCTGGTCCATCCCTGTTTCCGTGCTTTTGGTTGTACCGCTCGGCGTACTTGGCTCCGTCCTCTTTACGGTGATGAGGGGACTGTCCGCCGACGTCTATTTCAACGTTGGCATCATCACGATCATCGGCTTGGCCGCCAAGAACGCGATCCTGATCGTCGAGTTTGCGATCGAGCAAGAAGCGGAGGGCAAGACCCCGCTTGAGGCGACACTCGAAGCTGTGAAACTGCGCCTGCGCCCCATTATCATGACGTCGCTCGCCTTCATCGGTGGCATGATACCGCTCTTCATTGCTTCCGGTGCCGGTGCGGCGAGCCGAATCGCGGTTGGGACCGGTGTTGTCGGCGGAATGCTGGCTGCCACTGTGCTCGGAATTTTCTTCATTCCGCTCTTCTATCTGTCGATACGCCGCTGGCTCAGTAAGAAGCGGCCTGCTGCTCCCGGTCAGGCGCAACCGGAGCCCAATCATGCGTAGAGTCTTTGTGCTCACTCTGACATCGTTTCTGGGCGCGTGCCAGTTAGCCCCGCCTCACGCGCGGCCAGCGCTGCCGACCACTCGGGATTACCCCACCTCCTACGCGGGCGACGGGGTGCTCGGTCGGCGGGCGGTGGAAATCAGCTGGCGGGAGTTCTTCGCTGATCCTCAACTGGAGACCCTCATTGCCACCGCTCTCGAGCGGAACCGCGATCTCGCCGTTGCCGTAGCGCAGATACAGGAGGCGCGTGGTCTTTATCGAATCCAGGGTGCCGAACGGCTGCCTGCGCTCGGCGCCAACGGCGATGTGACTCGCAGCCGCACGCCAGGTTCGGCGATTGGCATTCCCGAAGTGGGTGCGATCACCGATACCCGCTACTCGATCGGCGTTGGCGTCACAGGATTCGAGCTCGATTTCTGGGGCCGGGTGCGCAACCTTTCTGACGCAGCGCGCTCGCAATATCTAGCAACCGTGCAGGCTGAACGGGCGTTCCGCCTCGCGTTGATCCGGGATGTGGCCTCGACCTATTTTGCTTCCCGGGAAGCCGACGAGCGGATCGCCCTTGCCGAAGCTACGGTACGCAGCCGGCAGGAAGGCCTCCGCATAGCCGAGCGTCGCCTTGAAGCCGGGGTGACTTCAGCTCTTGATTTTCGACAGGCGGAGTCGCTACTGACTCAAGCCGAAACGGAGTTGGCCAGCCTGCGCTTGGCCGAGGCGCAGAGTGAGAACTTCCTGGCCGTACTCTTGGGCGGACCCGTTCCTGTCGGGCTCACGGTGCCGCTGACGCTGGCTGACCAGAAAAACGGAACGGTGATTGCCGCCGGATTACCCTCCGAGCTGATGGTGACTCGACCGGACATATTGGCGGCAGAAGAGAAACTGCGGGCAGCGCGTGCCAATATCGGTGCTGCTCGGGCAGCCTTCTTTCCATCCATCTCACTAACCGGTAGTATCGGTTTCGCTTCAACTGATCTTGGGAATTTGATCGGAAACGAAGGACTGAGCTGGAGCTTTGGACCTTCGATCAGCCTACCCATCTTCGATTGGGGTGCGAGGAAGGGCAATCTGAGCGTGGCTGAGGCACGTGAGGATATTGCCATCGCCGAATACGAACGCACCATTCAGGGAGCTTTCCGCGAAGTTGCGGACGCCCTTGCCGGGCGCCGCTGGCTTGCTGAACAGGTCGCCGCGCAGGTTCGTGCCACTGCGGCACAGCGAGCGATCGCCGATCTTGCCCGCACTCGCTACCGCGAGGGCGTCGCAAATTACCTTGAAGTGCTCGATGCCGAACGGAATCTGTTCATCGCGGAACAGACACTGATACAGCTGCGTCGCGCCGAGCTGGATGCTCTCGTCTCTCTGTATGTCGCTCTGGGCGGCGGCCAGCAAGGGTAATGGTGGTAATGTTCCACCGACGGGCCTTGGCTATTGATCATGACAACCTACAGATCGGTCCGCCGATAAATTCCCTGACCTATATATGATAATGTCCTTTATCATACACTCTTCCCCTTAGGCGCGCTGCATGGTAGAAAGGTGGCTAATTTTCTAGAAAGGCGGACCATGAGCCTCAATGTTAAAGACCCTGAAGCCCATCGGCTTGCGCAGGCCATCGCCCAAGCGACCGGCCAGAGCATGACCCGCGTGGTGACGGAGGCGCTGCGCGAGCGCTTCGCCAGGATCGAGCGTCAGAAAAGCAAGGCGAGCGTCGCGGAACTGCTAACGATCGCCGATCGCGCCGCCACGCATGTGAAGCGCCCCTATGTCGATCATGCCGAACTGTTTTATGACGATAATGGCCTGCCGAAATGATCCTCGACACCTCGGCCCTGGTCGCGATCCTCTATCGCGAACCCGAAGCGGCGACCTTCGCACAAGCCATCCATGATGCCGATGCCTGCCGCATCAGCGTCGCCAGCTATGTCGAGCTGTCGATGGTCATCGAACGCCAGCTCGGTCCCGAAGGGATGCGCCAGACCGAAGCCTTCTTTCGCCGCGCCGGCATCACGATCGAACCGGTGACGCTCGATCATGGCGAACTGGCGCGACAGGCGTTTCTCGATTTCGGCAAGGGCCGCCACAAAGCGGGCCTGAACTTTGGCGACTGCTTTTCCTATGCGCTGGCCAAGGCGACCGACGAGCCGCTGTTGTTCAAGGGCAATGATTTTGCCCTGACGGACATAGAGGCGGCGGCATAATGCGCGCGGTGCACGACAAGATCGAAGGCCCCTTCGCCATCGAGGAGAATATCGCCCTCTATGGCATGGTCGCTGGCGATGCGACGCTGCATCGGGGCATCCGTTTCATCCTCCACGGCACAATTACGGGCAACCTGACGATCGAGACCGGCGCGCGCGCAATCATCCATGGCACGGTGGCGGGACGCATCTACAACGAAGGCGGTCGCGTCGAGATCTTCGGGATCGCCGATGCCGTCGCCAACGGCTCGCGCGACGCCATCACGATCATCGATCCCGCCGCCCATGTCCGGGGCCGGCCATGACCCAGATCGGCGGTGTCCCCGACATGCACGACGAGGATGATTACCCGTATGACAATCCCGTGTCCCGCGCCCAGGCCGAGAGCTTGCGGGAGCAGGCCCGCGCGGGCGGGTTGCGGTTTGAGGCCTATCTGCCCCCGGCGCTGGCCGACTGGCTGTTGGAACCGATCGAGCGCGGCATGTTCGCCGATCCTTCGGAGGCGGTGTTCGCGATCGTCGGCAACTTCCGCGATCTGGAGCCGCATCGTGATCTGCGCGACGCGTTGCTGCGCCGGTTGTTGCAGGCGGCGGTCGATGATCCGAGGCCGGGCACTCCCCATGAACAGGTGCAAGCGGAGATGGCGCGCCGTCGCGTCGAACCGCGCGCCGCGCCCGCACGCTGGCGGAGAGAGGGGTAATGGCTCAGCTCGCCCCCCTTCCCTCGCCCACGCTGGCCTTGCCGGCGCTGATCGCGTCGGCCGACGACCGCGCGCGGTTGCGGTTCCTGGAGTTTTTCGCCGTCACCATCCGCAACGCGCATACGCGCCGCGCCTATGCGCGCGCGGCTGGCGACTTCCTGACCTGGGTAGCGGCGCGCGGGGTCACGTCCCTTGGGGCCGTGCAGCCGCTCCACGTCGGCGCGTGGATCGAGGCGCTGGGAGGCGAGATGAGCGCGCCCAGCGTCAAGCAGCAGCTCGCCGGCGTGCGTCGGCTGTTCGACTGGCTGGTGATAGGCCAGGTCATGCCGGTGAACCCCGCCGCATCGGTGCGCGGGCCGGCGCATAGTCAGCGGCGCGGCAAGACGCCGGTGCTGGCCCCCGACGAGGCGCGGCGGCTGCTTGATACGATCGACGTGGGTGGGCCGGCGGGTCTGCGCGACCGCGCGCTAATCGGGCTGATGGTCTATTCGTTCGCGCGGATCGGCGCGGCGCTCTCCATGCGTGTCGAGGACGTTTTCATGCAGAACCGCCGTCTCTGGGTGCGGCTGCACGAAAAGGGCGGCAAGCAGCACGAAATGCCCTGCCACCATAATCTTGAGGACTATCTGACCGCCTATATCGACGGGTGTGAGCTGCGCGCGCAAGCCAAGGGGCCGTTGTTCCGCACGATCGCGCGCGGGACCAAGCGGCTAAGCGACACTCCCCTGCCCCAGGCCAATGCGTTCGCGATGGTGCGCCGACGCGCGGTGGCGGCCGAGATCGGCACGGCGATCGGCAACCATTCGTTCCGCGCGACCGGGATTACCACTTACCTGAAGAACGGCGGCACGCTGGAGACGGCCGCGACGATGGCGAACCATAGCTCCACGCGCACGACCCAGCTCTACGATCGGAGGCCCGATGACGTGACGCTCGATGAGGTGGAACGGGTGTTGATCTAGTCACCTGGAACTGAAGTAAGCTTCATTGTATAAGCCCTTGTAGATCAGACGGAGGTTAATGTGATGGCGGGCAGACGGGCGGATTTGGTTGTCTTGAGCGGAGATGACCGGCGTTTTCTCGAAGCTCAGGTCCGCCGCCACAAAGCGCCGCGTTCACTCTCTGATCGATGCCGGATGGTCCTGCTTTGTGCAGAAGGGCTGCAGAGCAAGGAAGTCGCCGAACGCCTGGGCGTTCACGAGCACACGGTTGGCAAATGGCGCCGCCGGTTCGTGCAGGCTGGCATTGAAGGACTGACTGACGAATATCGTGCGGGTCGGCCACGAACAGTATCTGACACGCAAGTAGCTCAGGTGATCGAGCGTACGCTGAACACGACCCCCAAGGACGCCACGCATTGGTCGATCCGTTCCATGGCCGCCAAGTCCGGGCTGTCACACACCACCATCCGCCGGATCTGGGGCGCGTTCGGCCTGCAGCCGCACCGGTCCGAGACATTCAAGCTGTCCACCGATCCGCTATTTGTCGACAAGGTGCAGGACATAGTCGGGCTCTACATGTCGCCGCCGAACCGGGCGATCGTGCTGTGCGTGGATGAAAAATCGCAAATCCAGGCGCTGGATCGCGAGCAGCCGGTCTTGCCCATGGCGCCGGGGGTTCCTGAGCGGCGCACCCATACCTACGTCCGCAATGGCACGACATCCCTGTTCGCCGCGCTCGACATTGCCACCGGCGCCGTGATCGGGAAATGCTACAAGCGCCATCGGGCAACCGAGTTCCTCGACTTCCTCAAGCGGATCGACGCCGCGATCCCCAAGGGGCCAGACGTCCACCTCGTGATGGACAACTATGCGACCCACAAGACGCCAAAGATCAAGGCCTGGCTCGCACGCCGCCCGCATTGGCATGCTCACTTCACACCGACTTCGGCGTCCTGGATCAATCAGGTCGAACGATGGTTTGCAGAACTGACCCGCAAGCAGTTGCAGCGCGGTGTCCACCGATCAACCGCTGAACTTGAGACCGACATCACCGCATTCATCGCGGCGCACAACGAAAACCCCAAGCCCTACAAATGGGTCAAATCCGCCGACGAAATCCTCGCCGCCGTCAAACGATTCTGCCAAAAAACAATGAGCCGAACTTCAGATTCAGGTGACTAGCACTACTTTGGCAGTTTTTGTTCAGGCCTGTCTACGAGGAGCTTTTCACAATGGGGGCACCGAAGTGGCGGAGGCCTTATGAAGATGTTCAAGATCGCCTGTCGGATAGCTGGCATGCTCGGTTGTGGCGGCGGCCCCCCGACTCTTTTTTTTCCGCCCCGCTGCTTTGAGACGGCGGGCTTGAAGGAAAGCGTATGCGATCATTGTCATCAATGCATGTCGATGTAATCCAACCCAGGAGCGGCCTTCGAAATGATCGAGGCCCAGTTCTTCCTTGAGCTGCTGATGTGCTTGCTCGCAGATCCATCTCGCCTTGATCGTCGCGGCGAGCATTTTGAGGGTGGCGTCGGCAGGTAAATTTGAGACGTAGTTATAGCGCGACGATCTGGGTGAGAGGTCAGCGACTATCAGGATGAGAACAGATTGTCGCGGCGGGTTCATGGTGCCGGGTTAGATTGTCGCTGGCAAGGGCGATTCTTCGCTCTGATTGTCGCTGATCGACATTTTCTCGATGGATTTGATTGTCGCGTATTTTGGGGTCCTTCCAGCCCCTGTCTGTCGCTGGAGGGCGGCCCTGCGACGATAGCTCTCGACATTCATCTCGAAGATGGTGGCGTGATGAACGAGACGGTCGACGGCCGCGAGCGTCATGGCGGGATCCGGGAAGACCCGGTTCCATTCGCCGAAGGGCTGGTTGGCCGTGATGAGCATGGATCGGCGCTCATAGCGTGCGCTGATCAACTCGAAGAGCACGGAGGTTTCAGCCTGATCCTTGGCGACATAGGCGAGGTCGTCCAGGATGAGCAGGTGGTATTTGTCGAGCTTGGCGATGGCGGATTCGAGCGCCAGTTCGCGGCGCGCGAGCTGAAGCTTCTGGACCAGCTCGGACGTGCGGGTGAACAGCACGCGCCAACCATTCTGGACAAGTTGCAGGCCGATGGCTGCCGCCAAGTGGCTCTTTCCTCCGCCCGGCGGGCCGAACAGGATGAGATTGGCGCCCTTTTCCAGCCATCCGTCGCCCGAGGTCATGGCCGTGACCTGCGCCCGCGAGACCATCGGCACGGCGTCGAAGGCGAAGCTGTCGAGCGTTTTGCCCGGTGGTAATCGTGCGTCGCTCAGATGACGTTCGATCCTACGCCGGTCACGTTCGGCCATTTCATGCTCGGTAAGTGCAGCGAGCAGTCGGGTGGCGGGCCAGCCCTCCTTGTCGGCACGTTCGGTAAACTCGGGCCAGATCACCTTGATGGCAGGAAGCCTCAACTCGTTGAGGATGAAGCTCAGGCGCTGGGCATCGACGTTATGGGCCTTGGTCATGCGGCCTCTCCCAGCAGCAGGGCATCGTAGTCGGTCAGGGGGCCAAGCTCGACCACCACCTCGGGCAGCGCGGCCGGATCGGGCGAGAAGCGCGTTCGCAACGCGGCGATGTCAGGCAGCCGGCCTTCGTCAAGGTCCTGGGCGAGAAGATCGGCAAGCTCGGCCTCGCAGGCCCGTTCATGGGCCATGGACAGCAACTCGACCATCTTGCGGCAAGCGTCACGCTCGGACATGGCTTCGAGCAGCCGTTCGAACATGAGCCTGTACGCCTCGCGCGGGAACAACTGGTCGCGATAGGTCAGCTGCAGCAGGGCCATCGGCTTACGCCTGAGGCTATGGATCACGTGACGGTAATCCACCACATAGCCATGTTCGGTAGCGCTTTTCGGGCGACCGCGTGGCCGGGTCATGAGATAACTGCCGCCCAGGAACAGATCGAGCCGATCATCGTAGAGGCGCACACGCAGTCGATGCCCGATCAACCGTGACGGCACCTTCGTTGGTTGTGTGCGTCAAGTTCTGCAAATTGGCGGTCATGGTGCTGGTCATGCGGCTTTGCGTAGTTCGGTTTTCTTCTGCTCGCGCAGTTCGTCCATATTGAGGTAGCGGTTGGCTTCGAGCCAGTTTTCGTGGGTTTCGACGGCGAGTGCGCGGACCAGGCGCAGGCAGCTGGGGGCGTTGGGGAATATCCGCACGACATAGGTTCGCCGCCGGATTTCCTCATTGAAGCGTTCGAGCATGTTGGTGCTTTTCATGTGCTTGTGATGCCTGCGTGGCAGCCGGTAGAAGGAGAAGGTCTCCTCGATCGTCTCCTCGGCCCAGTCGGTGAGCCTGGGATATTTGGCGCTCCATCGGGCGAGCCACTGGGCGAGATCGGCGCGGGCCTCGGCGAGGTTGCGCCGGTCGTAGAGCCAGCGCAGTTCCTGCAGGCAGTCGTCGTCGGCCTTCCTTGGCAAGTGATCGAGCGCGTTCCTCAGGAAGTGCACGTAGCAGCGCTGGTATGCGGCGCCGGTCAGCACCTCGCGGATCGCCGCGCGCAGGCCGGCATGATCGTCGGCGACGACGAACTCGGTGCCATGCAGGCCCCGGTCACGCAGGCGCAGCAGGAAGTCCTTCCATGACGTGGCGCTCTCGCGATTGGCCATCTCCACGGCCAGTATCTGCCGCCTGCCGTCCCAGTCGATGCCGATCGCGATCAGCACCGCCTGGCTTCCAACCACGCCGCCTTCGCGCACTTTCTCGTAGCGGGCATCAAGGATCAGATAAGGGAACGGCTCGTCGAGGCGGCGCTGGGCAAAGGCCGCCAGGCTGCCATCGAGCTTCTTGTTGATCGCCGAGATCGTCGAGGCCGAGAAGGCATGGCCGCACAGCTCTTCGGTGATCGCCTTGACCTTGCGCGTCGAAACGCCCTGGACATACATCTCGGCCAGCGTCGCCACCAGCGCCTGCTCCGACCGCTGGTAGCGCTCGAACAGCTCGGTCGAGAAGCGCCCGGCACGGTCCTGCGGCACCCGCAGCTCCAGCTTGCCGACCCGCGTCACCAGCGTGCGCGGGTAATGCCCCGAACGGTAGCCGAGCCGCGCATCGCTGCGCTCGCTCTTGCCCGCGCCCAGCGCCTCGTCCATCTCGGCTTCCAGCATCGCCTGCATCACGCTGCGCACAATCTCGCGAAGCGCATCCGGCTCCTGCGCCAGCAACTCTTTGACAGCGGATACAGCAGGCTTAATCTCGGTCCTGGTCATGGCGGGTCTCCTCGGTGACGTTGAACATCACCAGCCTGCCATGACCGCCTCGCTCCTCAAGCGATTTTGCAGAACTTCACGCACACTACCCATTCGTTCCGATCAATCCACTAGGGAGGTATGGTGGCAAAAAACAATTCGGTCGCAAGAGTGCGGGGACCCCGCTCTGCGGCGCGGCGGCAGCATATATTGGCCACGACCCGCGATCTCTTCGTCAAACGCGGATTCCATCAGACCGGGATGGCCCAAATCGCCAGTTCATCCGGCATCGCGGTGGGGCAGATCTATCGGGACTTTGCCAACAAGGAGGCGATCATTGCCGCCATCTGCGAAGCCGACCTTGCTGAATGGCTCGAGGAAGAGACGCTGGAGACGGCGGTCGCGGTGGGGGATCGCGAAGGTATCCTCGCCTGGATCGAGCGAATCGCCATCGATGAGCCATCGCATGAAAATCGCCGCATGATGTGCGAATTCGTGGCCACAGTGGGGTGTAACCCGATCATCGCCGAGATCAATCGCAAGGCGGATGTCCGGCTGCGCACCAGCCTGGGAGCGGCGCTGGCCTCTTTGGCGCCGGGCGCATCTCCACAGGACAGATCAACGGTGGTGGACTTCATCATCACCATGTCCTGGGGAATGGTAGCGGGGGCCGAGCTGTTTCCTTACCGAGACCACAAAATCTTGCGCCACTACATGGCGTCGCTGTTCCGCCGGGAACTCGCCGCAATGTGCAATTGAGGACCTGCTCAGTGCGCGCGGACCAAGGCTGGCGCAGCTCGATTGGCATTTTGGTGAGCTGAAGGTCCCCGGGCACTGGACAATTGTTCAGCATCATATCATCTTCTCATTACAGGCCGAGGAATACGGTCGCTCCAGAGGATACCGGAAAGATGATGAACAACGATAATGTGGCCCCCGGCGACAAGGCAATGATCCTGTTGCAAAGCCTGATCTGCTATTTGCGAGAAAAGAACGTCCTGTCGCGCGCCGACATCGAGGAACTGCGAAATCGCGTGGAGGCCCGGATGGCTACACCGGACAGCGGTCTGTCCTGCGCCACCGCGCTGGTCGCCGCCGCCGTGAACGAGATGCGGGAACTGGATGACTATTGCGGCAAGAAGTATGGTGGCAAGCACCGGCGTCAGGTGAACTGAGGCGTCCATCGCTGCATCGCAGGATTGTTTTAAAGCTCTCTCCTATGGGCCACGTCTCGACCCGCACGGCGGGGAAACGCGATCAGCAGCGCGGCGCTCTGCCGGGTGCGGGTATAGGTGACGTGATACTGCGGGGTCGGCTTCGGGCAAGCTCGCGGTAACCTGGCGCGTCTGTTCGTGGCCTCGATCGTCGCCAGATCGTGACAGGGCATGCCGGCATTGCCGGTGCTTTCGCCGTGGCGGATGAATATGGCCTTCATGGCTTCCCCTTCATTGCTGGCGAGCGCTATCCAAGCGATATACAAAAGATAGCCAAACAGTAGCGCTTCGCTTGCTTTTCTTGTGTTCGCCAGGAAGCGGCAGGCTATTCGAACAGTTCCGAATGCGTGCCGGCGCGCACGAAGTTCACCAGATTTCCCTCGATCGTGTAGATGAGCAGGAAGTCGCCGCCGATATGGCACTCGCGATGATCGCTCCAATCGCCTTTGAGGGCGTGGTCCAGCCATTCCGGGCCAAGCGGCGCGTCGTTGGCGATGAGGAGCATCATCGCTTCCTTGAGCTGCTTCATGTTGTAGCGCCCGCTGCGCGACAACCGCTCCCAATCCTTCGCGAACCGCTTTTCATAAGACGCCTCTCGGGGGAGCGAGGCGCGCTTACTGCTGGCGGGCTTCTTGGTCGAGGGCATCAAAGACTTCCTGAGGATCGGTGAAACGGGCGCGGCGGGCCTTCATCGTGGCGCGAGAGGCTTCGATGGCTGCCCGTGTTTCGGCGTTCGGCACTTTCAGCTCGAACGGCAAGGCATGATCCTTCGCGACCCGGGTGAGCGTCATGCGGACCACATCGGATACGGTCAGCCCCAGTTCGGCCAGGACGGCGGCGGCTTCATCCTTCAATGTTTCGTCGATGCGCGCACGCACGAAAGCGGTAGCGGCCATAAGAACCTCCTGTGATCCGTGTTCGATGTAGCTCAACTGAGCTACAATTACAACCATTGTGCGCCTGCCGCTTGCGCGGCACCGTGGCTCTAGTCGCTGCGCTCCCCAAGCCCGCACGCGGTCTTGGCCATTCGGTGACGATCCACATGGCGGGCGAGATCGCGTGCGCGGATCTCGGGGACAAGGTGCCGGCGCTGGCCGGCATGTCGTTTGTTCAGTGGGGAGAGGACGTTCCGCCCCCCCTCTCCCCAGCAACGGGAATAGACGGGCCGTGGCTCGCTCGGCTGGGCCTCGCTGCGCCCGCTCCACCCCGTCGATTCCCGCTGCCCCCCTCTCTCGCCGGCGTTCTTGGGCGTCCGTGTTCCGGCCGATGGCATGGCCATCGCCGGACAGGCGATCTGAAGGGAATAGAGACGATGACCCACGACAACCGGGAAAGCTGGCTCAATCGGGTGGCGGCGGGCATGGCCCCGCTCTTTGAGGCGCTGGAAGCTCCCCTGCCCGACCGGGTGCGCGTGGCGATCGGCTTCACCAGCGCGGGAGCCAAGGGCAAGGCGATCGGCGAGTGCTGGGATAACCGGCTGAGCGCGGACGGCCATTTTGAAATCTTCATCCGTCCGGACCTTGCCCATGCGCCCGACGCCATGCCGGCACAGATCGCGGCCATCCTCGCGCATGAACTGGTCCATGCCGCTGTCGGCATCCCGGCAGGGGGCTCTGTTGCAAAGATTGGCGGCAGTCAGAGGTAGGCTGTCGCTCTGCGCCGATCAGGCGGCTGCTGCGAAATGGTGGTTGAGCATGCCCATGGCCTCCGTCAGCGCCGAGGGCCCAATGCCAAAAGCTCTCTCCACAAGGCGCACCTCGCCCCTGATGCCGGGCTGCAGGCACCAGGGGCGAGCCTGTCCTTTGCGCAGGGCTCGCATGACTTCGAATCCCTTGATCGTGGCATAGGCCGTGGGGATCGATTTGAAACCGCGCACCGGCTTGATCAGTATCTTGAGCTTTCCGTGATCGGCCTCGATCACGTTATTGAGATACTTCACCTGCCGGTGGGCCGTCTCCCGGTCCAGCTTTCCTTCGCGCTTCAATTCGGTGATCGCTGCACCATAGCTCGGCGCTTTGTCGGTATTGAGCGTGGCAGGCTTTTCCCAGTGCTTCAGGCCTCGCAGGGCCTTGCCCAGGAACCGCTTCGCTGCCTTGGCGCTGCGGGTCGGCGACAGGTAGAAATCGATCGTGTCGCCCCGCTTGTCGACTGCCCGGTACAGGTAGGTCCACTTGCCCCGCACCTTGACGTAGGTTTCATCCAGGCGCCAGCTCGGATCAAAGCCACGCCGCCAGAACCAGCGCAGCCGCTTCTCCATCTCCGGGGCGTAGCACTGGACCCAGCGATAGATCGTCGTATGGTCGACCGAAATGCCGCGTTCCGCCAGCATTTCCTCAAGGTCGCGATAGCTGATCGGATAGCGACAATACCAGCGCACCGCCCACAGGATCACATCACCCTGGAAATGGCGCCACTTGAAATCCGTCATCGTTCCGTCCGTCCAATCTCCGCCAAGCATGCTCAAGCTTCACGATTTTTGCAACAGAGCCGGCGAACGGATCGCCGCTCGCCATACCGTTCGCCGGCGGCCTGCTACTCGGTCGCTTCCAGGCCGAACCAAAGATCGACAATTCAGGCGGCCATGTGACCTTCAACAAATATTGTATGCGGAATCACACCGTCTTTTACCCCACCCCGACGAATTTCGTTGTGCGAACCTACGTCAATCCGAAGCTGTTGAGGCCGGAACAGCATGAGATCGTGCGCGAGATGGAGGCATGGCTTGCGGCGCACCAGGCCGAAGCCGAGGCGGCCGTCATGCAATATCACCGGCTTGAAGATAACGACCAGGGCGAGTTTCTGGACTCCGCGAGCTGGGCGACGCTGCAAGCAGATTTTCAGGCTTTGTGGCCCCGGCTTTCCGCGCAGTTTTAGGCCGTGCCGGCCAGCGCCGGCGCACAGGACCAGCGGCCACCTTCCCAATGAAATCCTACCCGCTGCGCGTTGGCGATCGCGGGCGGCTCGCCCTTGCGCCAGAACGCCCGCATCTTGGCCCGTTCGTCCAGATGGGCGTCAGCGACGATCGCGCGCGCGGCCTGGATGAACTGCCCATGCCCGAACACATAGACCAGCGATGCAGCCGGCATGGCGGCGAGCCGCGCCAGCGCGGCCTCGCAGCGCCGTAGCAGGGTGGCGAAGCTCTCCGCCCCTTCCCCGTCGCAATAATCAGGATCGGCCGCGCTCCAATAGCGTTCGAGGTGCGGCATCCGCTCCGCGCTGCGCGTGCCGTTCCAGCGCGCCGGTTGCAGATAGGTGAACTCTTCGATCGGCCACACTTCGACCGGCACGCCGGGAAAGCGCGCGATCGTCGGCGCGGCCGTCTGCCGGGTGCGCGTATAGGGCGACGTGACGATGAGCGCGGGCGCTTGCGTCCAGCTCGCCGCGACTTCGCGCGCCTGTTCCTGGCCCAGCTCCGTCAGCTCGATCGCGCCGAGATCATCGCAGGGCACGCCGGCGTTGCCGGTGCTTTGGCCGTGGCGGATGAAAATCGCCCTCATAGCCGGTTGTCCCGGAGCCGATCGGGCGTCCAGCCTTCGGGCAATTCGTCGCCGGGTTCGGGAGGCCGATCGGGCACCTTGGCCAAGATGCGGTCAAGACCATCCAATGTGGAGCCTTTGGAACGCCGCCTGAAAAACTCCGCAGCCGTTTCCCCTTTGCGCGGCCGATCAATCGCCATCATGCAAATCCGTCATAAGCGCATCGACGCTGGGGAAGCGTGCCCCCTTCCCCGCTTCCAGTTCCTCGATCGCCGCGCGCGTCGCGGCTTGGCCGGTCAGCTCGGCCGTCGCCGCCATTTCGGCCTCGAACTGCGCCTTGCGCGCCTCATACTGGGCGCGGCGCTCTGGACTCCAATCCTTCATGCGATCAGCCACAAGATCGCGAAACGGGCGATGGCCTGCCATTTTGCCCGTCGCTCAGGCCGCTTCTTTCAGCGTCAACTCGACGTGCAGATGGGCCGACGCTGCAATGTTGACGAGCGCATCCAGGGAGAACTTGGCCAGCTTGCCGCGCAGCAGATCATTGGTCCGGGGCCGTGTCAGCCCAAGCCGCTTGCCCGCTTCGTCCTGTGAGACATTCCAGCCCTGCACCACCTTGCGGATTTCATACAGCAAGGACGAGCGCAGTTTCAGGTTCGCGGCCTCCTGCTCGGTATCAGCGAGCGCGTCCCACACGTTCTCATAGATTTCCGATGTCATTGCTCCGCCTTCCATCGTTTCAACCTTTGCGCCGCGAGTTCGAGGTCTTTCTTTGCCGTTGCCTGCGTCTTTTTCTGGAACGCATGAAGCACCAGAACCCGGTCTTCCAACGTCGCCAGATAGATCACCCGGAACGCGCCCGACGCTTCCCGGATGCGAATTTCCCGAACGCCTTGCCCCACGGTTTTCATGGGCTTCCAGTCGTCGGGATCGTCGCCGCGTTGGACAAGCTCAAGCTGCCAACCGGCATCTGTTCGCGCATCTTCGGGGAAGGCGCGAACATCGGCCTTGCTACTTCCCAACCACTCTACCGGCTTCATGAGGCTGGGTGTATCAAAACGGAGACATTAATTCAAGCTCCTTCGCCTTGGGCGTTCGGAGGCTGGGATTTGCGCCTGCCGCTGCGCGGCACCGTGGCCCTACTCGCTGCGCTCCCCAAGCCCGCAAGCGGTCTTGGCCCAAGGTGACGACCCACATGGCGGGGGCGAGATCGCAAGCGGATCTCGCTAGCCAAGGTGCCGGCGTTCGCCGGCGCGTCGTCTGCCTTGTGGGGGAAAGCCGGTCCCGGCCTTCTCTCCCCCGCAACGGGATTAGACGGGGCCGTGCCTCGCTGCGCTGCGGCCGCTCCACCCCCATCGAATCCCGCTGCCCCCCTCTCCCGCCGGCGTTCTTGGGCGTCCGTGTTCCGGCCGATGGCATGGCCATCGCCGGACAGGCGATTTGAAGGGAGTAAGGACGATGACCCACCAAACCCGTGAAAGCTGGCTCAATGCGGTGGCGCAGGGCATGGCTCCGCTGTTCGAGGCGCTGGACGCCCCCCTGCCCGACCGCGTGCGCGTGGCGATCGGCTTCACCAGCAGAGGCGCGAAGGCCAAGGCGATCGGCGAGTGCTGGGATAATCGCTTGAGCGCGGACGGCCATTTTGAAATCTTCATCCGGCCCGACCTGGCGCACGCGCCCGACGCCATGCCGGCGCAGATCGCGGCCATCCTCGCGCATGAGCTGGTCCATGCCGCAGTCGGCATCCCGGCAGGGCATGGGAAGGCGTTTAAACGGGCCGCCCTTGGGCTGGGCCTAGTCGGGCCGATGCGCGCCACCACCCCCGGCGAGGCGTTCCTTGCGGCCATCGCGCCGATCTTGGAGAGCGTCGGCCCCCTCCCCCATGCCCGCCTTGATACGGATGGAGAGTCGACCGCGCCCAAGAAGCAGAAAACCCGGATGCTCAAATGCGAGTGCGCGACGTGCGGCTATACCGTCAGGACCGCGCGCAAATGGTTGGAGCTGGCCGGAGCGCCGCTTTGCCCGATCGAGGATCACGGCCAGATGCAGCATGAGCCGCTGGACGATGACGAGGCCGAGCCGGAGGAATGATGCGCCGCGCTTTCGTCAGTTCAGATTCAGCGCCGCCCTATCGTCATTTCAGCGACGATAGGGCTTTCCCTCTCGGTTCACCGCGTATACAAGTATAGGACTATACGTGTAGGAGTGTAGCATGAAGGTTCTCGCCATTCTCTCACAGAAAGGGGGCGTCGGGAAAACGACGCTCGCCACCTGTCTGGCGGTCGCGGCCGAGCAGGCCGGCAAGGTCGCTGCGATCATCGACCTGGACCCGCAGGCGACGGCCTCGTTCTGGAAAGACGTGCGCCAGCTCGACACGCCCGCCGTGGCGTCGATTCAGCCGGTGCGCCTGCCCGCCATGCTCAAAGCCTGCGAGGATGCCGGCACCGATCTTGTCGTGATCGACGGGGCGGCGGTCGCGCGCGACGTGGCCTATGAGGCAGCGCGCCAAGCCGATTTCATCCTGATCCCGACCAAGACGGCCGTATTCGACACCATGAGCATGACGCACACGCTCGACGTTGTGCGCCAGCTCGACCGCGCCTTTGCCGTGGTCCTTACCTTCGTGCCCCCACAAGGTCAGGAAACCGGCGATGCGATTCAGGCCGTGGCGGAGCTGGGCGCGACGGTTTGCCCGGTGACGATCGGCAACCGCAAAGCCTTTTTCCGCGCCCAAGCCGCAGGCCAGGCCGTGCAGGAGTTCGAGCCGCACGGACCAGCGGCCGACGAAATCCACCGGCTATACGAGTATACAACTATACGCCTATACAATGAAGCGGAGGCGGCGTGATGGCGAAGGGCGGAAACAGTCTGCAAGCGGTGCTGAACCGCGCCAAGGCGGACGGAGACGCGGCCCCGGCACCAGCGCCGGCGATCGAGCCGGTAGACGTGTCCCGCAAGGCCCCGCCGAGCGGCCGACAGGGGACCAAGTTGATTGGCGGGCATTTCCCCCCGGAGGTCAGCACACAGCTTCGTATTATCGCGGCCGAGGAAGGGACGACCGTTCAAAGCCTGCTAGGCGAGGCGCTGGACGACCTGTTCGTGAAGAAGGGGAGGGGGCGCATCACCAGCTAGTATAGGTGTATAGCTGTATACGCCTATACTAGCGCAAGGGGGCGGTCTTGTGCTTGTTGCGGCAGAAGCCGATGAAGGCGGCGCGGGGGCTTTTCAGTTCCGGCCGTCCGCTGTCGATCCACCATGACACCCATTGGTCATAGAGCGCATACACGTCATAGCCAGGCGCAACGCTCTTGGCGTCGTGGAAGCCTTCGGGGTCGATATAGGGCCGTTCGGGTTCCGCCTCGATCGCCTCGACCGTATCCAGCGCCTCGCGATTGCGGAACGTGACCGTATCGCCGTTCATTTCCACGGCATAGTCGGGCAGATGATCGTGCGCGACGAGATCGCGCAGCATCGAGCGGAACACGCGCAGATGGCTACTCGCGCCAGTCTTTTTCTGTAGCGTTTCGACCGAGATCGACCATTTTTCCTGCGCGCCGCAATGCTTGCGCGCCAGCTCGTAGATGCGCCGTTCGAGCGGCTTGCGGAGACGGAAATAGTCGCGGTGCAGCGTCAGGACACTGCGCCCCTCGACCATCTTGAACAGCCAATCGGAGAGCGTGACCTTGATTTCCGACATTTGGCCGGAGCGGGTTTGCCGCACGATCCGCCATTCGTTGATGAGGCCGAACCCTTCGGTGATTTCCTCGCCATCGGCCTTGATGTTCGTGGTGATCCGCGTCCCCGACAGGCGCTCGAACGCGCTCCGCAGTCGGTCATAGCCGTCGCCATCGGTTTGCCGGTTGGTCCACACTAGCAGATCGCGCGCCGTGAGGTGCAAGGTGCGGCTCGGCCGCTCGCCCTGGTTCATCTTCCCGATGAGCTGGGAGATGCAGTAGATCAGAATATCCTTGTCGTGGATCGTCGCCAGCCCTTTGACGCTGGGGACGATTTCGAGCTTGTTGCCGTTATGCTCGTAGCGGAACACGCGCCGATCGGGCTTGGTCGCGAGCGAGAAAATCGGATGCTCCATCGAGGCCATGTCATCCTTGGGGATGGCGTCGAGAACATCGCAAATGAACAGATCGGGATCGGGATAGCGAACCGGCAACAGGGGAGGGCGACCCTCCGCGCCGTTCGGGGTTTCGTTGACGGCAAGCGGAAGTTCGGGGTTTCGTTGACGGTCAGGCTCGATTCGGGGTTTCAT